>DNPP01000116.1:0-316 GCA_003501365.1 Bacillota bacterium | reverse complement strand
TGGAAATCAATTATCTCAATGTTGCAGATTCAAGGATATGATTATGTAATGAGTATCGAACACGAAGATCCTCTTGCTTCTATTGACGAAGGTCTGGGAAAAGCAGTTCAATTTTTGCAGCAAATTATGTTTAAACAATCTCCCGCTGAAATATGGTGGGCTTGATTATGAGTCCGGGAAAGGAGACAGATATGATGAAATTTGGAGTAAATTCTTTCTTATTTAGTTCACCATTCGTTACCCATGAGAGCGGATTATATGAGAAAGTGGCTCAAATGGGATTTGAAGTTTTTGAAATGGCAGTGGAAGATCCTTC
>DNPP01000188.1 GCA_003501365.1 Bacillota bacterium | reverse complement strand
CGCGTCCTTGGCGTAACCGTCGGCGCCAATTTCCCGGGCGTAATCTGCATTGACCACGGCTCCTCCGATCATAATTTTACATTGGAGGCCTACCTGCTCGTGCTAATTGAATGACTTCTTTCATCTCCGTCATCGTTGTGGTCATCAATGCGGACATTCCAATAATTTCGGCGCCGATAGTTTTAGCTTCCGCCACAATCCGTTCCTTGCTTACGTCTTTACCCAGATCATGCACTAGAAATCCATAATTTTTCAACATTAATCCCACAATATTTTTCCCGATATCGTGAACATCGCCTTTTACCGTAGCCAGCACCACTTTGGCCAAACCTGACGTATTGCTTTTTTGATCTGCCCCAAGCAACGGTTCAATCTTATCAAAACCTAATTTCATCGTCTCGGCGCTCCGGATGAGTTGAGGCAAATAGTATTTTTTGGCGTCGAACAGTTGGCCTACTTCATTAATAGCCGGGATCATACAATCATCGACAATCTCTCCGGGCAGAACCGACTCTTGTAACGCCTGCTCGATGAGGAGATGGATATCTTCCTTCTCGCCCCTCAGCACCGCCCGATAGATTCTTTCCCGAATTGACATCACCTCAGGCCCGGGAACATTTCCGTAATGTTGTTTTTCGCCTTGTGAAAAACGGGCAATATAGCGGAGGCTATCCCGATCTCGGGTGGTTAAGACATCCGAAGCCATCTTGATCCCCATCAACAAATCACTGGAGGGATTCGCGATAGTCAGGGTCAATCCCCGTCCGATAGCCATGGCCAAAAAAGCCGCATTTACCCAACTCCGTTCCGGTAGACCGAAGGATATGTTGGAGAGTCCTATGATGGAAGGAGAACCAAATTCCCGGGCGCACCATTCGATCTGGTCCAAGGTTTCGAGAGCCGCCTGTTGATTGGAGGATACGGTCATTACTAAACCATCCACTACCATATCCTCTTTATGAAATCCATATTGTTGGGCTTTCCTAAAGACTTCCCAAACAATTTCCCTTCGTTTTTCGTTCCTCTCCGGCACTTCCTCATCACTTACGGGAAGCAATATAAACATGGACCCATATTTAGCGGCAAGGGGCAGGAGCTTTTCGATCTTCGCCTTTTCCAGGGAAATCGAATTAATTAAGGCTCGTCCCGGATATAAGCGCAAAGCGGATTCCAGCACTACAGGGGATGAAGAGTCCAGACAGAGCGGCGCGTCGGTAAAATTGCTTAACAGAGTTGTAATTTCGGCCATCGTTTGCTTTTCGTCAATTCCCGGCATACCTACATTGACATCCAGAATTTCCGCCCCATTTTGGGTTTGTTCCATAGCCAAGCGCCGGACTTCTTGTGTTAATCCGTTTTTAAGTTCCTCTTGAAGTTTTTTTTTGCCGGTGGGATTGATCCTTTCACCCACTACTTTTACAGGATGGTCACTCCCGAAAAAGACGGTTTTTCGCGCTGAAGTTACTCCGCTAAAAGCTGGGGTTAAAGACACCGGTCTGCTTTGTCCCAAAGTTTTATTTTTTAATTCCCGGATATACTCAGGCGATGTGCCACAACAACCTCCCAAGAAACTTGCACCGGCATTGATCAAAACTTGGGCATACCCGGCAAATTCCGGCGCATCCATATCGAATACGGTAACACCATTGATAAGTCTCGGTAAACCTGCATTTGGTTTCGCCAAAAGCGGCACCCGGGCATAGGGTTTCATGAGTGCGATTAAGGCCGCCATTTCCGCCGGACCCGTGGAACAATTACATCCTACGACATCCGCTCCCAGACTTTGAAGGGTAATGAGGGCCGTTACCGGGTCTGTTCCTGTCAAGGATCGCTGGTTCTGATCAAATGTCATGGAAACAAGCGCCGGAAGAACGCAATTTTCTTTCACGGCAATCAGCGCCGCCCTGGCTTCTTGAATATCCATCATGGTCTCAATCACAAAAAGATCAACACCGCCGGCCAACAACCCCTGGATTTGTTCTTTGTAAACCGCTATACATTTCTCAAAGGGCAAATCCCCTAAAGGTTCCACCATTCTGCCGGTTGGCGCCAGATCGCCGGCCACTAAAGCTTTTTCCCCAACGGCTTTTTTGGATAAAGCTGCTAATTTCTGATTGAGGCCAAACACCGATTCTCCCAGACTGAACTCCTCAAGCTTAATCCGGTTTCCACCGAAAGTACAAGTGTAAATAATATTCGAACCCGCTTCCACGTATTGATTTTGAACCTCTAAAATGATATCCGGGTGTTCCGCTACCCATTGTTCAGGGCAAACACCTTTAGGCATACCCCGTTTCTGAAGTTCTGTTCCCGTTGCTCCGTCAAGCAAAACAAACCGATCATTGATAAAATTATCAAAAGCTGTTTTTTTCATGGTTTTATTAGTACTCCTTTGGTTCAATTCCAGCAATGGCGATAACTGATTTCTCCGGAACCAGCATATATTTATCCGTAAGTTTTAACCCCAATTTATTTAATTTTAGTGTTTCGAAAATCGATTTTTGATAAACCAACGATAGATCTCCATAACCTGGGCTGTATCGATGTCTGGTAAGTTTTCGGCCTTTTTTGGCAAGCAGGATATTTAAATAATCCATCATCCAGTCCAATACAGCATCTGTAGTTTGAGAGGCAACTGCATCGAGGATCACTCCAAGGGCGGCATCTTTTTGAGTTACTTCATTCATAATTGCATCAACTATTTCAGGTCCTATGGTAGCCGCCATCAAAACAGTTTCCTCGCTGTTTTGCAATAATCGGGACAGAGATGTGCTTTGAAAATAGGTTTCATTTTCAAGTACCACGGTATCCGCGGTTCGTTGGAAGATTTTAAGAGGGAGGTATAATCCGGTAGGATGGCTTAAAATTTTAGCTTGCTTCATCCCTTCCTCCAGCATCCTGAAAAAATCAGCGTCTATCGGAGCATTTTTCCGGCTTCCCAAACGGATTAGAACACTTTCAATTTCAGGATCGAGCGGTATATTATAAAAGCATTGAATCAATGTATGGGTCATCAAGGGTTTCCTCCAATATAATAACCGCTCAACCGAATATGAGAAAATTAAAAAAGCCTCCGACCGGAAGGTCAGGAGGCTTTCAATGCCTATAAAGGCAAAATAAATCCAGCGTTGACACCCCCTATCTTCCGTAGAGTTTAGGCGTTTCAGCTTGGGCAGGTCTTCTGACTTCGGATCATCAGCTTTTCAGTCTTCCCGGTACACCCAGTGACGTTTTAGAAAAGCTTCCCCAATACAGCGGCGGGACCGTGCAGGAATTTCACCTGCTTCCCTTTTCAGTCAAGTAAAGTTGGAACTTTGCTTGACACCCATGCTTCATATTCTATAAATTATTCAAATACTATCATACACCCGATATTGCGTCAAGGAGATATCGCCTTTTTCTTTGAAAGAAAACCGACCTTATAAAAAATGATATTTATTATAATATTCACCATTTCTATATATTGTGTCTTTGATAATTGACAAATACAAAATGTGGTAGTAACATAATACGCGATGATAATAAATCCTAAACATGAATCGAAGGGTGGTGTAACTATGATTACAACAATTGTAAAAAGAGATGGACGTGAAGCGCCTTTCAACCTAGAGAAAATCAGTAATGCCATTAATAAAGCGTTGCGGGCGGTTGAAAGCGGCGATGACAAGCTGGCGCTCGATCTCGCGGCCAAGGTTGCTAAACGGGTTGACGAGGAAAAACCGTTGCCAAATTCTGCGCCTACGGTTGAGCAAATTCAGGATATTGTCGAGCAGGTTTTAATTGAGGCCGATCTTTCACAAGCAGCCAAAGCATACATTCTCTATCGCGCCGAGCGTACTCGGGCGCGAGAAATGAATACCCGGCTGATGAAGACTTATGAGGAGATTACGCATCGCGCTTCCAAAGAGAGCGATTTGAAACGCGACAATGCCAATATTGACGGTGATACGGCCATGGGTGTCATGTTGAAATACGGCGCCGAAGGCGCTAAGCTTTATAATGCGATGTATATTCTCAAACCGGAACACGCTAGAGCGCATCAAGACGGCGATATCCATATTCATGATTTCGATTTTTATACTCTGACAACGACTTGTTGCCAGATTGATATTCAAAAACTTTTTAACAAAGGCTTTTCTACCGGCCACGGCTATCTGCGCGAGCCTAACGACATTAACAGTTATGCGGCGTTGGCCTGTATTGCCATTCAGTCGAATCAAAACGATCAGCACGGTGGTCAGAGTATCCCCAGCTTCGATTATGGCTTGGCGGATGGCGTACGTAAAACCTTTGCACGGCGCTATACGGAAAACCTGATTCGGGCTTTGGAGCTATTGAGTGGAAGGAAAGACGATACCTCCGCCAGAATTAAAGATACGGCCCAAGTTATTATGAGACGGTTTGGACTGACGCCGGAAATTGCCGATCATAATGGGTATATCGATGAAGAATTTAAGATTTTGTCGGATTTATTCGACGCTGCAATATTAAAGAAGTCGCAAACCTTTGCCCTGGGACAGGCCTTGGAAGAGACGGATCGGGCTACCTATCAGGCCATGGAGGCCCTGATTCATAATTTAAACACTATGCATAGCCGCGCCGGCGCTCAGGTGCCGTTTAGTTCGATTAACTACGGCACCGATACCTCCTCAGAAGGACGGATGGTGATGAAAAACGTTATGCTGGCGACGGAAGCAGGTATGGGCTCCGGCGAGACGCCTATTTTTCCCATCCAAATATTCAAGCTCAAGGAAGGGGTAAATTATAATCCGGGTGACCCGAACTACGACTTGTTTAAGCTGGCCTGCCGTGTCAGCGCCAAACGGCTTTTCCCGAACTTTTCATTTATTGACGCTCCCTTTAATTTGCAGTATTATCGGCCGGGGCATCCCGAGACTGAAGTTGCTTACATGGGATGCCGTACCCGGGTCATGGGAAATCTTGTCGACCCGGCCCGTGAGATTGCATATAGTCGCGGTAATCTTAGTTTTACCTCCATCAACCTGCCAAGGTTGGGGGTTGAAAGTGGCGGCAGCGTAGCAGAATTTTATAGCAACCTGGACCGGATGATCGATCTGTGTATCGACCAATTACTGGACAGGTTTGAAATCCAGTGTCGGAAAAAAGTACGCAATTTCCCTTTTCTCATGGGAGACGGGGTGTGGTTGGACTCCGAAAAATTAGGACCGGATGACGAAATCCGCGAGGTGCTGAAGCATGGGACATTGACCGTTGGCTTCATCGGCCTTGCTGAATGTCTTAAAGCCTTAATCGGGGAACATCACGGAGAGTCGGAAGCCGCTCAGAAGTTGGGCCTGGAAATTGTGGACCATATGCGGCGGCGGACGGATGAAGCTATGACCCAATATAAATTGAATTTTTCGTTGCTTGCGACTCCGGCGGAGGGGCTGTCCGGACGTTTTGTTGAGATCGATCGCAAACGTTTCGGCAGCATTCCCGGCGTGACCGATCGCGAATATTACACCAATTCGTTTCATATTCCCGTTTATTATCCAATCAGCGCCTATGAAAAAATCCGGATGGAAGCGCCGTATCACCAATTCACCAATGGCGGGCACATTACTTATATTGAATTGGATGGCGACCCCAGCATGAACATGGAAGCTTTTGAAGCGGTGATCCGCTGCATGAAGGAAGCAGGCGTGGGCTATGGCTCGATAAACCACCCGGTCGACCGTGATCCGGTATGCGGCTATAATGGGATTATTAACGATGCTTGCCCGCAGTGCGGCCGCAAGGAAGAAGAAGGACCGGTATTTGAGCGAATTCGCCGGATTACCGGATATTTGGTAGGTACACTTGATCGGTTTAACAATGCCAAGCGCTCTGAGGTTAGGGATCGGGTCAAACACCCGAGCGCTTAGGAAGTTGTTTTTCAATGTTAATAATTAGCGTTTTGGTGATGTTGACCTTTAACTGAGAGTAACTATTTGCTTTTTGGGCCATACAATTATTATACGGGGAACAAATTAAAGGGAACAAATTAAGAAGAATAAAATATTAATAAAAAGACAAATATTTTACATGACAGAAAAGATTTCATAAGTTATAGTAAACATGAATTAAATTAAAAATAGGTGCCGGTTTTGATTTCAAAATTAAGATGAATGAACCGGTTAAAAGAGAAGCGGGCGCAAAACCCGCGTGGTCCCGCCACTGTATGAGAGGACCTGTTTTGTGCGCCATTCAACTCTACGAGTGATAGAGGGGTGTTTGTGACCGTTTATCGAATTGCATAACACCGCAGGCCTATAAGGGCAAGAAGGGGAATCATTGACATGCCAAGCGGAAGATAATATAATGAATTTGGTTTTGAAATCAATCATGAATCAAAATTGAATAGGAAATGAGATAGGTGCCCTACGGGGCTTAATAGGGAAGACCGGTGCAATGCCGGCGCGGTCCCGCCACTGTAATGGGGAGCAAACCCAAGTTGATGCCACTAAGATGAAAGTCTTGGGAAGGTTTGGGCGAGCTATGATCCAAAGCCAGGAGAACTGCCTATCTAACAATCTCCGTTTTAACCTACGAGCGACGGGAAGGGGATTATGTACAGACACGTACTACTCTATTCTGGCTATTTTAGCCGGGAATTTTATCGGAGTATGTATGCCGCTGGAAATAATGAGCCTCCCGAAATTTGGGGAGGCTTTTTCGTTACAACCTTTCCGTCAATTAATATCATATTGATAGGCGGTGGTGCCGTTTAAATCAAATAAAGACTTACTTTCCACGTCATAGCCGCGTGGTACTCGCAAGCGTTCATCTGTATATCTTTTAAAGGATACAGTAAGCTGCGGGAGCATCATTAAAGTTTCCAAATAATAATATGAGGGGTGTAACAAATGAAAAAAATTTTTCGGTTTATAACAGTTGCATTTATGGCATCTGCTGTATTTATTGGTTTAAATGGAGCGATCTCTTATGCAAGTTACCAACTCAATCCTGAAGTAAAAGATGCTACGCCAGCACTTAAGCAAGCAGCGGGTATCGGGGTACGTGTATCAGAAAATGCCGCGATGAAAGATTTGGCAAATAAAGACGCCATTGTCGTAATGAGCTTTGGCACCACATATACAGATACACGCAAAGCAACGATTGAAAGAACGGTAGCGGATATTCAGGCTGCGCACCCAGATACCAAAGTTGTTTTGGCGTTTACTTCCCATATCATTGTTGATCGCATCCAGCAAAAGGAAGGAATTAAAATACCGACGCCGGAAGAAGCATTAGCCCAGTTGAAAGAAGAAGGTTATACTCGTATCGCACTCACTTCCTTAGATGTCATACCGGGAATGGAATATGCGTATGATAGCGCGATTTTCGATTTTTATAAAAATCAATTTAAAAAAATGACCTTGGGAACCTCTCTGATGTATTGGATGGGCCAGGAAGAACAACGTGACGACATTAAAGATGCTTTAAATGCAATTAAGACGGAATTCCCGAAACTTGGCAAGAATGATGCTATTTTGATGATGGATCATGGGACGCCGCATCCGTCGAATGCCTATTATTCAGTTATGCAGGCAAAAATAAACGAAATGGGTATGAAAAACGTCTTTATTTATACAGTCGAAGGATGGCCGAGTTTAGAAACGGTTATTCCGCAATTAAAACAAAAGGGAATTAAAAATGTAACGTTGATTCCGATGATGATGGTTGCCGGTGATCATGCCAATAATGATATGGCCGGAGCAGATGAGGATTCGCATAAATCAATTTTAGCAAAAGAAGGATTTCATGTAACTGCATATATTCATGGATTAGGCGAAAACAAAGATGTCCGCAAACTTTTCGTTGATCGTGCGAACGAGGCTTGGAATGCGTTGGAAGCAGAAACCAGTCCGGCGGCTGAACACCATATGATGAAAAAATAATCAAGGGTCTGTTGCAAAATAATTAAAAACGAAGAGATATACAATATATCAATCCGATTTATCATTGGTTGCCAATATATTGTATATCTTTATCCATACAAAACTTTTTTGCAACAGACCGCTGATTTTTCGCTTGTATTTCAGGAAGGGAATTTTATCATTGAGGAGATAAAGTATGACCGGAGTATTTTATGGTGTTGGTGTTGGGCCCGGTGATCCCGAATTGCTCACCGTGAAAGCGGTGAAAGTGATTGGGGCAGCTGATGTCATTATAGCGCCTCAGACGGAGAAGAAGGAAGACAGTACGGCATTGACTATCGCCAAGCCTTTTTTAAAAAAGGATGTTGCCGTCGTCAAAATGGTTTTCCCAATGGTGTTTAATCGCGAAGCTTTATCCGAGGCCTGGGAGGACAATAAAAATACCATTCTTGAATTGCTGGCGGCGGGGAAAAATGTGATATTCCTGACTTTAGGCGATCCCATGTTTTACAGTACCTATATTTATATTTTTCAGTTGTTGAAAAATTGCGGTTATCCTATAGAGACGGTCCCCGGAGTGCCGGCCTTTTGCGCCATCGGGAGTAGGCTGGGTTACCCTTTGGCGGAAGGAGATGATATCTTAACCATTATTCCGGCAACCATTCCGGAGGAGAAAATGGATCAGGTTTTAGCCATGACGGATAATGTAGTGCTGATGAAGGTATATAAAAATTACCAGCAAGTCGTGGCAAAGTTGAAACGCCACGGACTGGCGGATCATGCCGTAATGATCAGTCGGTGCGGTTTGAGCGACGAACAAATAGTGCGCGACTTAAAGAATATTGGCGAACAACCAATCAATTATTTATCAACAATCCTGGCGCGCCGGAATAAAGCGTAATCGTTATTTTGTTAAATATTGGTTGAAAAAGAAAGAGGCGGATGGTTTTGAAAAGGAATTTACGATTGAGTATGATTGCGATCTTAATAGTGGTAACGATCTTGGTAACATTCTCCGGCCTGCAGGCTAAACAGGCGGCACCCGGCAGCGATCCGCGGTCTGGATATTTAAAAATAAAGGATGACGCTGGGCGAACCATTATTTTACAACATAAACCATATAGAATTGTGGTTTTGTCTCCGTCATTTCTGGAGCTTTTATATGCAATGGATGGTAAAGCCGTTGGGCGTCCCAGTTCCACCGCTAAACTTGACGTTCTGTCCAAGCAAGGCCAGGACATCCCCGAAGTTGGCTTTGTATATAATATCAACGTTGAAAAAGTGGTGGCCTTGCAGCCTGACCTGGTGATTGCCATGCAGGGCATGCACGAAATGCTCATTCCGGTGCTGGAGAGCAATCACATCCCGGTGATGGCCCTTCGATATAAAACCTATAGTGACGTATTTGATAAAATAACCTTGTTCGGTGACATCACCGGTAATCCAAAGAAAGCGGCTGCCGTGTTGCAAACCATAAAGTCCAAGCTTAAATTGATAACGGATAAACTTCCCGCCCAAACAATAAAGATTGCGATACTTCACGCTACCTCTAAAAGCGTGAGTTTGGAACTGGAAAACAGTATCGCCGGCAATACAGCTAAGTTATTGCGCCTGCAGAACGTTGCCGCCGGCAGTATGCCTGTCGATAGTGGTTCTGATATGACGCCATATAGTCTGGAAAAGCTGGCTGAAAGAGATCCCGATCTTATTTTTGTGGTGACCATGGGCAAAAAGGATGAAATTGAAAAGACGATGCGCGAGGATGTGGAAAGTAACCCCGCATGGTCTACCTTGCGGGCTGTGCGTAATAAAAAGCTGGTCTTCTTGCCATCCGAATTATTTCTGTTGAATCCCGGCTTGCAAATTCCCGAGAGCGCGGAATATATGGCAAAAATTGTTTATCCCGAGGTTTATGGCGGTGTTCAATAGTGGTCAATAAAAAAATCTTAAATCCTTTTCAAATCATTGACAGAGAGCGAGGGCGCATAATAGCGATGATTGCCTTTGCAGTGCTGGTGGTGGCCGGCATCGCGATTAGTCTTATGAAAGGCGCGGTATGTATAGCGCCGGCTGAAATCATCAAAGCAATCAGCGGTCGAGATTCCGGTTTTCAGACCCAGATTATCTGGAATATCCGATTGCCGCGGACACTGGTTGGGGCATTGGTGGGGATGAATTTGGCGCTGGCGGGAGCCATTTTGCAGGCGGTCATGAAAAATCCTCTGGCTGATCCGCATATCATCGGAATTTCCTCCGGTGCCGGCCTCGCCGGAATGATTGTTTTAGTACTTTATCCCAGAATGGAATACTTGTTGACACCGGTAGCATTTATCGGCGCGATGGGCGCCGCTTCGCTGATTTATATACTGGCCTGGAAAGGCGGTATCCGGCCTATCAGGATGGTTTTGGCCGGGGTGGCCGTTTCGGCATTTTTAGGGTCGGGGATCTCGGCCCTTCTAGTGTTTTATGGTGATCGGGTCCATGGAGCCTTGATGTGGATGGTTGGCGGATTAACGGCCAGAAGTTGGCCTCACTTATATATCATCTTGCCTTATTCGATTCTGGGCGGTATTTTGGCATTTTTTGGGGCCAAAAAGCTGAATGTGCTGAATCTAGGTGATGAAACCGCGAAAGGGTTGGGGTTAAACGTCGAGTTGACCAGACTGGTGATGACGGCAGTGGCGGCATTGCTGGCCGCCAGTGCCGTCAGTATCGTGGGATTACTGGGATTCGTGGGCCTGATTGTGCCCCATGTGGTCCGCTTGCTGATCGGTTCAGATTATCGTTTTTTGTTGCCCGCCTCGGCGCTATTGGGAATGAGTGTGGTCATTCTTAGTGATACCTTGGCGCGCACCTTATTCGCTCCAGTTGAACTACCGGTGGGGATTATCATGGCTTTTTTAGGCGCTCCCTTTTTTCTCTACTTGTTAAGGAGGGAAGCATAAATGGCTATATTGGCGGCAGATCAATTATCGGCGGGATTTGGGGATAGAACCGTCATTTATAGCCTGTCTTTGTCCATCGAACCAGGGGATTTTTTGTCCATCATCGGGCCGAACGGTTCGGGCAAGAGTACCTTGTTAAAAACATTATCGCGTAACTTAAAACCGCAAAAAGGATCGGTACTGCTGGACGGGGGCGACATCAATCATTTCAGCGCTAAAAAACTTGCCAGCCAGCTGGCTATCTTGCATCAGGCGCCACAGGCGCCCGGCGATCTGACGGTGCGGGATTTGGTTGCCTACGGACGGTTTCCTTACCAAAATTGGTGGCAAGGCGCTGTTGCCGAAGATAACAAAGTGGTGGAATGGGCTTTGGATCAGACGGGATTACAGTCGTTGGCTTCAAGACAGGTGAACACCCTTTCCGGCGGAGAGCGGCAGCGAGCCTGGATTGCAATGGCGTTAGCGCAAAAGCCGCGCATTTTATTGTTGGATGAGCCCACCACCTATCTTGACATTTGTCATCAGCTCGAAATCCTGGATTTGATATCCCGATTGAATCAAGAGCAGAAAATTACCATTGTGATGGCTCTGCATGACTTGAATTACGCGGCCCGCTATTCCGATACCATCGCAGTGTTGTCACAGGGAAGTTTATATGCGAGCGGCCATCCTGCTGAGGTGATTACTCTGCAGATGCTCCGTAGGGTATTTCGTGTGGAGGCCGATATTTGGCTGGACGGTAACGGGCGGCCGGTCTGCCTGGCGCAACAATTGACTGTTTCCATATAAACAATGGAGAGAATGAGAATAAAACGATGATTGAAATAGCGGGATTGACAAAAAAGTATGGCGACCGGACGGCCGTCAGTGATTTAAATTTAGCGATTTCCCGGGGAGAGTTATTCGGATTATTGGGACCCAACGGAGCCGGTAAAACGACGACTATCAAGGTATTAACCATGTTAACCCAGCCTACCGCGGGCCGGATTGCTATCAATGGTTGCCAGCTTCCCCAGGATGAACGGCGGATTAAAGCGATGATCGGCGTAGTATCCCAGCACCTGAATCTGGACATTGAATTGACTGCCAGAGAAAACTTGGAGTTGCATGGCCGATTGCATCAAATTCCGGTAGAAGCTCGAAAACAAAGGATTGATGAATTGCTTGACTTTGTGGAGCTGCGGGAACGGGGCAATGATATGGTTCAGACCTTTTCCGGCGGAATGAAACGACGCTTGATGATAGCCCGGGCGTTATTCCATCACCCGCAGGTTTTGTTTCTCGATGAACCGACAGTGGGTCTTGATCCGGGGGTCCGGCGGCGATTGTGGGGACTCATCCGTAGCTTGGCCAGTGAAGGACTGACTGTCTTACTGACGACTCATTATATCGAAGAAGCCGAAAATTTATGTAACCGCGTCGCAATTTTGCATCAAGGGAAATTGATCGCCTTGGATTCGCCGTCCAGTCTGTGCCAGGGTTTGGGCGAGTATGTTGTGGAGTGGCTTGACGGCGAGAATTCCAAAAGCCGTTTTTTTGCAGATCGGCTTACTGCAGCAGAGTTTGTAGGCGCCTTGACTACGGAAGCAACGATTCGGCGGTCCAATCTTGAAGATGTGTTTGTCGAGCTTACGGGCAGGAAGGTGGCAGAATGATGATTGGCCAAGTCTGGACAGTGTTCTGGCGGGATTGGATAGTGTTAAGACGGCGGTTGGGACGTTATATCCTGGCACGCATGATTTCGCCTATTCTGTATTTAGTCGCTTTTGGCTGGGGGCTTGGCCGCAATATTAAGACAAGCCATGGGAGTTACCTGGATTTTATCGTACCGGGGATAATCGCCTTAAATTCAATGACCATCAGTTTCAACGCCGTAGGTACGCCGGTAAATATGAGCAGGTTATATCATAAAACTCTGGAAGAATATCTGCTGGCACCGATCAGCGTCGGTTCGTATGTACTTGGAAAAGTTCTGGCCGGGGTTCTGCGGGGATTGATTTCTTCTGCGGTGATTATTATTTTGGCTTATCTATTTGGGGCCCATTTATGGCCAAACGGCTGGTTTCTGTTGGCTTTGTTTTTGAATTGCGCTGTCTTTGCCGCATTGGGGTTGGTGGCGGCCATGATGATGAATTCTCATGAGGAGATGAGCAATTTTAATACCTACGTGCTGACGCCGATGTCGTTTTTATGCGCTACTTTTTTTTCTGCTAACCAACTACCTGCTTTTTTGCACTGGGGGATTGAAATGTTGCCGCTTACCCATGCCAGTTATGCGCTACGGCAGAGCGGCATGGGCGGAAAGGTGCCGATAGTATCAATCATTGTGCTGGTGTCATACTTTGGCTTATTTTTGGGAATTGGCATTTGCCAAATGAAGCAGGTACGGGAGTAAACTTTAATGGATCAGCCTAAGGACTTATTTGGGCCTTGTAGAGAAAGGGAAGGTGTATCATCGATGAATATCTTTGTTAGCGGGCTCAATTACCGGACCGCACCGCTGGAGATCCGTGAAAAATTAAGTTTTAGCGCGGAGGAGCAAAAAAACACGTTGATGCGTATCGCTGCTCTGCCACAGGTTAGTGAAGGCGTCATCCTGTCTACCTGCAATCGCACGGAGATCTATGTTTATTTCGAAGCAAACAGTCCGGGCGGCGTGATTACGTCGGCTATGATTGAAAATGAGTTGTGCCGCTACAAAGGGCTTCCGGCTTTGGAATACCGCAAATATTTTTATTCCTATCAAGGTATCGGAGCGGTCCAGCACCTTTTCCGGGTCACTGTCGGTCTGGACTCAATGGTGGTAGGGGAGGATCAGATCCTAGGCCAGGTCAAAAAAGCCCACCAGGCCGCCCTTGATGCCGGAACCAGCCGGACTTGCCTGAATACACTTTTCCGGGAAGCAGTTACCGCCGCCAAATTAATCAAGAATGCGTTGCGACTGTCGAAAATGCCGCGTTCCGTCGCATCGCTGGCGATTAAGGAAATACGGCGGCGTTTGTCAAAAGATCTCTCCGGCAAAACCGTGTTACTGATCGGTACCGGGGAGGTCGGTTCGTTGATTTTGGCAAATCTGGCGGATACGGGAGTTAAGAAGATCCTGCTTGCATCCAGAAATAAGGGGAAGAATGCCGGACATCTTGGCGGAATCCCGGCACGATTTCAACCGTTGCAATATCCGGTGGAAATTATTGATTATCAGTTGCGCTATGATTGCATGAATGAAGCGGATCTGATTTTTAGCGCCACGGCGAGTCCCCATTATACCATTACCCGGGATCAGCTGGAAAAAAGCCTGCAGAGTGCGAAAAAAAGGATTTTTATCGATTTGGCCGTGCCCCGGGATATTGATAAAGACATCCGGGAACTTTCTGGGGTCGAATATCTCAATCTGGACGACTTGGCGAAGAACGCCGGAGCGGATTGGAATTTGAGCATGTTGGAAGGCATTAAGGCGGAGGGTATCATCAATGAACACGTCCTTTCGTTTGAAAGATGGTATCAGTTCCGTAATGTGCTCCCCTTGATGCGGGAGATTCAACATGTTTCGTCCGGATATGTAGAGGTAAAAATCAATGAGGCCTTGGTTAAGTTGCAATCCGCCAGCGACAGTGAGAAGGAGGTTGTCCGCAATGCCATGCAAAACTTGGCCAACCACTTTTTGAATCAGTATCTTTACGCCGTAAAGGAGAACGTATCTTGGGAAGAAGCGAACGCTTACTTGAAATGTCTTGGAAAGTCAATGGGAATGAGCGAAACGGATCAAAAATTATGGGAGCGGGATGGGTCCGGCAGTCAGGCGGATTGGGCACCCCGAGTTCGACCGGCCATGGAAGACTGCAAAGTTTTGCATCAAACCGTCAAATAATTTTAAATCCGACGTTTGACGAGTTAGATAAGGGCTAGCAGAACGGGTCTTTTAAAATATAATCCAAACGGCTTTTGGATTACAGGAGAATTGAAAGATGATTAAAAAGATTATAGTCGGAACGCGGGGCAGCAGTTTGGCGTTGGCCCAGACCCGGTTAATCATTGCGGCGATTCAAGAGAAATTCCCGCAATTGGAATTGAAACCCATTACGATTTCAACCAGCGGCGATTTGATTTTGGATCAAACATTGGAAAAGGTCGGTGGCAAGGGCTTATTCGTGGAGGAGATTGAAGAGGCTTTATCTACCGGCTTCATTGATATCGCGGTGCATAGCATGAAGGATCTTCCAGCGCAAATTGGTGATGGGCTGGTAATCGCTGCTGTTTCCAAACGGGAAGACCCCAGAGATGCGCTGGTAACGGCTGCCGGGTTGAAATTGGATGAATTGCCAGCCGGGGCCGTTATTGGTACCAGCAGTATCCGTCGGGAGACCCAATTATTGGAGAGACGGCCTGATTTAAAAGTGGCGTTGCTTCGAGGCAATGTTTTGACCCGGCTCGATAAACTGATGCGGGGAGATTTTGATGGAATCATACTGGCTGCAGCCGGTTTAAAGCGTCTTGGTCTTGAGAATCAAATCGTCCAATATTTTGAGCCGGATGAGATGCTTCCCGCCGTCGGTCAGGGTATTTTGGCCATTCAGGCGCGCGCGGACGAAGAAGTGGCATATTTGCTGAAGAGCGTCCACTGTGAGGAAACCGCTTTATGCGCCGGGGCCGAGCGGGCTTTTATGATTCGCTTAAACGGCGACTGTAGTACGCCGATTGCCGCCTATGCCGTTATTTCCGGCGCACAAATGACTGTCCGGGGAATGCTGGCAGATCAAGAAAAACGGCAGATTTACCGGGCCGTCGTTACCGGTGGAAAGCATGATGCAGTAGCTCTGGGTGAGAAACTGGCGGATATGATTCTGGCCCAAATGGGGGGAGATTAAATGACATTAAAAGGGAAAGTTTATATTGTTGGCGCAGGACCCGGCGATAGCGGGCTTTTGACCTTGAAAGCGGCCGAATCGATTACCCGCGCAGAAGTGGTTGTCTACGATCGGCTGTTGGGTGAGGGAATCATTGGAATGGCTAATCCGGAAGCGGAATTGATTTATGTGGGCAAGGAACCGGATTGCCATGCAGTTACCCAGGATCAAATCAATCAAATCTTGGTGCAAAAGGCCCTGGCCGGAAAGACAGTGGCCCGAGTCAAAGGCGGCGACCCGTTTTTATTCGGCAGGGGCGGAGAGGAAGCGGAGAAACTTGCCGAAAACGGGATCGAATTTGAGATCGTCCCCGGGGTCACCTCCGCCATTGCGGCGCCGGCTTATGGAGGCATTCCCGTAACCCATCGTGATTGTTGTTCGTCCTTACATATCATTACCGGGCATCAGCGGGCCGATCACCGGGAGAAAAATGGTCCGGACTACCGGCAGCTGGGCAGCCTGGATGGCACACTGGTTTTTTTGATGGGGGCCAAAAATATGGCGGAAATTACGGACAATTTGATAGCCGGCGGGAAAAACCCTGCAACACCTGCAGCCGTTATTGAAAACGGCACCACTTTTAAGCAACGGGTGATCACCGCTAAGCTCGCCGAGATTGCTCAAAGTGCTGCTCAAGCGGGGTTGGGTTCTCCGGCGGTGTTGGTCGTCGGCGAGGTCGTCAATTTACGGGAAAAATTGCAGTGGTTTCCCCGGGGCCCGTTGGTGGGGAAAAAAATAATCGTAACCAGGGCTCGGAAGCAAGCCGGCCTTCTGGTGCAAAAAATCACGGCGCTAGGCGGCGAGGTTGTAGAGATACCGGCGATTGCTATTCTACCGCCGTCTGCTGAGGATATTGTTTTTTTTGACAGGGAGCTAACCCGGATTCACGAATATCAGTGGCTGCTTTTTACCAGCGTTAACGGAGTCGCAGCTTTTTGGCGGCAAATGCGGGAATTGAAAATGGATTTACGTGCCTTGGCCGGCGTCAAAATTGGTGTGATCGGCGAAACAACCGCACAGGAACTATGGAAATACGGATTCAAAGCCGATTTTATTCCCGCTAGTTACACTACAGCCGCTTTACTGGACGGGCTAAAAAAGTTGGTCGGCAAGGGAGAGAAAGTATTATTGCCCCGGGCGGACATTGCGCCGGCCGATTTGGAACAAGGACTTAAAGCGGCGGGGATGATCTGCACCGCCGTTACAGCTTACCGGACGGTACCAGGAGGTGGCAGCGGAGCGGAAGTGCAGCGGCTTTGGGAACAAGGGCCGTATGATTACATCACCTTTACCAGTTCCTCCACAGTGCGGCATTTTATCGCCTTATTGCCGCAGCAATATTTACCGCAACTGGCACAGTCCAAAATCGTTTGTATCGGCCCAGTAACCGCTGCGACCGCCCGTGAAGCCGGTTTAAAGGTTGACGCAGTTGCCGGGGTCCATACGATGGAAGGGTTAATCGTCAAATTATTGGAGCTGGAGGGAGTGAAAACCGATGCTTTACCGAATGCGTCGTTTGAGAGTTGATGAAACAATGCGGAGTCTGGTCCGGGAAACGGTTTTAAATGTGAAGGATCTGGTTTATCCAATATTCGTTGTCGAAGGGAATCAGGTGAAAAAACCGGTTTCAGCCATGCCCGGAGTTTCTAATCTTTCCCTGGATATGTATTTGCGCGAACTTGAGGAGATAGCCGAACTTGGGATTCCGGCGGTTTTATTGTTCGGAGTTCCCGATGTCAAAGATGAAGTCGGTTCAGGCGCCTATGATCCGAACGGCATCGTCCAGCGGGCTCTTCGGGAGGGTAAAAAAAGGTTTCCGGAACTTTTGTTCATTGCCGATGTCTGTCTTTGCGAATATACATCGCATGGTCATTGCGGCTTGGTTCATGAGGGGATGGTTTTAAATGACGAAACCTTGCCGCTCTTGGCCAAGAGTGCGGTAAGCTACGCGGAGGCGGGCGCTTCGATTATCGCACCGTCAGATATGATGGACGGTAGGGTGGGAGCTATTCGCAAAGCTTTGGACGAACAAGGCTTTTCTCATATTGCCATTATGTCGTACAGTGCCAAATACGCTTCCGCCTTTTACGGACCTTTCCGGGAGGCGGCCCAGTCCAAACCGGCCTTCGGCGACCGGAAATCTTATCAGATGGATTACAGCAACCGGCGGGAAGCTATTCGTGAAGCAGAACTGGATATTACCGAAGGGGCGGACATCATCATGGTGAAACCGGCCCTGGCTTATCTTGATGTTATCCGCGAGTTTGCAATCCGGTTTGATATTCCGCTTGCCGCCTATCAGGTCAGCGGGGAGTATGCGATGATTAAAGCGGCTGCTCAGCAAGGCTGGATTGATGAAAAGGCGGTAGCCCTGGAGTCAGTTACGGCGATTAAAAGAGCAGGTGCCAAGATCATCATCACCTATTTTGCCAAGCAGGTTGCCGCTTGGCTCAAATCATCAGGGTGAGTTTTCTCGCGATGTTTTAAGCCGCAAATCTAAAAAGCATATCTAAAATGGCTAATTAATGGGAGGTTTCTGATCATGAATATGGATCAATCAACCGCACTCTTCGAAAAGGCGAAACAGGTGATCCCCGGCGGAGTAAACAGTCCGGTCAGGGCTTTTTTGAGTGTCGGTATGACGCCGCCCTTTATCCGAAGCGCCCGGGGAGCGCGGCTAAAAGACGCCGACGGCAATGAATATATCGATTATGTTTGTTCCTGGGGGCCGCTGATCCTTGGGCACGCCCGGGAGGAGGTTATCGATGCGATCCGGGAGGCGGCCGCCGACGGCACCAGTTTTGGCGCCCCGACGGAACGCGAGATCGAACTGGCCGAATTGATCTGTTCAGCCCTGCCTGCGGTAGAAATGGTTCGCATGGTTAATTCCGGGACAGAGGCGGTAATGAGTGCCATACGGCTGGCGCGCGGTTTTACCGGCCGCAAAAAGATTTTAAAATTCGAAGGCTGTTACCATGGACATTCCGATGCCTTACTGGTGGAGGCCGGGTCCGGTTTGCTTACGTTGAGTTTGTCCAGCAGCGCAGGGGTACCGGAGGAATTCGTCAAGCATACACTAACCGTTCCATATAACGACTGTGAAAAGTTGGAAACCATTTTTGAAGCGGCCGGCGCTGAACTTGCCGCAGTCATAGTCGAACCGGTGGCTGGGAATATGGGAGTTGTCAAACCGGATTCGCAGTTTCTGCGCTTAATGCGCCGATTGACGGAAAAATACGGTTCCGTTCTTATCTTTGACGAAGTGATCACCGGTTTCCGGGTCTCTTTCCATGGGGCGCAAGGTTATTATGGGATCAGCCCCGATTTGACGGTATTGGGAAAGATCATCGGCGGGGGAATGCCCGTGGGAGCATATGGCGGCCGCAAGGATATCATGCGTTTGGTCGCGCCGCTGGGACCGGTTTATCAGGCGGGAACCTTATCCGGGAACCCGGTGGCCATGGCCGCGGGTATTAAAACATTGCAGATTTTGAAGGACAATCCTGCCATCTACCGGGAAATCGATGATAAAGCGGCGCAGCTGGAGAAAGCTCTGATTGATTTCAGCGACAAGTACCGGATTCCACTTTGCGTCAACCGGGTTGGCTCCTTGTTGAGCGCTTTTTTTACGGATGAAACCGTTACTGATTACCGAACCGCCAAGACTGCAGATACCTCAAGGTTTGCGACCTTCTTTTCCACTATGTTTAACCAGGGTATTTATATCGCACCGTCTCAATTTGAAGCCATGTTTATCTCCGGGGCTCACAGCGATGCGGACATCAAACAGACGATTGCGGCAATTGAAAAGAGCTTTGCCGGAATGCAGCCGTAATTAACACCGTATCCTAATTGACAGCTTTTCGCATAATATTACCATTAATAATAAAATATCACAATCCATACTCAACGGATTATGCTAGAATAACTGTAATCAATAATTTTTTGACATTGGCTAAAATCTATATTATAGTGATAGTAATTTAATAATCATCATTTCAATTTAAAGTCAGGGAAGCCGGGTGAAAATCCCGCGCGGTCCCGCCGCTGTAATGGGGGAGTTATTCTCTAAATGTCACCTTTTTTAAGGGGAAGATGAGAATAACGAGGAACCAGAGCCAGAATACCTGCTTTAGATGTTGTTTTGATACCTACGCGCGATGGGGAGTCAAGAGGTAATCGATGTGAAGTAAAACCCTTTTGCTGCCCAAAAGGGTTTTTTAATTTTTGTGAGGTTCAAATTTCATGTTAAAAAACATTCAATGGATCAAGCCCGCCGAAATTGAAAAGCAGAGCTTCCGTATCATTGGCGAACTACTGGGGATGAGAACTTTCGATCCCTGGCAGGAACCTGTTATTAAACGGGTTATTCATACTACCGCCGACTTGGAATATGCGGATTCGCTTATTTTCAGCTCAAATGCGGTCCAACAAGGAATTGCCGCTCTAAAAAAGGGGTTTTACATTGTCACGGATACCCGGATGGCGGAGGCGGGAATAAACAAAAAGGTTTTAAGCGCATTCGGCGGGAGTGTGAAGTGTTTTATGGATCGGACCGCCATTGCTAAAAAGGCCAGGGTCCTGGAGATAACCCGTGCTGCTTTATGCATGGATAAAGCAGCCGTCGATCCACGCTGCAAAATTTTTGCCATTGGCAATGCGCCAACTGCCTTGATCCGGCTTTGCGAATTGATGGATGAGGGAAAGGTCCGGCCGGAGCTGGTGATTGGTGTACCGGTCGGTTTTGTCAATGTGGAGGAAGCCAAGGAGTTGCTGAAACTAACCCCGGTTCCGTATATTATCGCGGCGGGGCGCAAAGGAGGCAGCAATGTGGCGGCGGCTATCGTCAACGCATTGCTGTATATGGCTAAAGATGGATAAGTTTCGCGATGAGGGGGCGCCGGTTCAAAAATTGCGCAAAGGGTATACCACCGGTTCTTGCGCAGCGGGTGCAGCCAAAGCTGCGGTTTATATGATATGTACCGGCATGCCGCTTGAATGGGTGACGATTGATACGCCGGACGGATCTCAATTAACTTTACCGGTGACAGACTGCCGGATCGAGGCAGGTATCGCCCGTTGTTCCATCGTGAAAGATGCGGGTGATGACCCCGATGTCACCGATGGAATTAAGGTTTTTGCCGAAACCTGCCTGCTGGACCGGGCTGATGTTGTTATCGAAG
>DNPP01000473.1 GCA_003501365.1 Bacillota bacterium | reverse complement strand
TGCCGGGGATCCTGGCATACAGTATCGCCAGCATTTTCTCCACCTATTTCACCAATCAACTGGGCAAACCTAAATTTCCGTTATTTATTTCGTTAACTTCAATGCTCATTGACTTGGCTGCCAGTTTGGTTTTAATTCCCCGTTTCGGGTTGATGGGTGGGGCTTTGGCCAATACCATCTCCTATGTGATTTCGATTAGTATACTGATTGTTATATTTTGTAAAAACGCAAATATTTCGGGGTGGGAACTTTTCCGGGTTTCCCGTGAGGATATTGCCGATTATCGGATGTTATGGGGAAACATTCGTCAACATTTCAGTCGAAAGTAAAGGTGAATCAATCGGATGGCTGTTAAAAAGGCACGACGGGTTTTAATCATCGGGTACCCTTACTTTGTCAACCGGATTCGTGAATTGGCCGCCGGTTCCGATTATCATTTATTGACCATGCCCAAGAAGGGGATCCAGCAGTGGTTATTATTATTACGGGCGGATTTAGTCTATCTTGTCGGGGGCGATCTACGGCCCAACCGTTTTTACAATGCAGCTATCTTTCTTCGGAAAAAAGTGATCATGCATTGGGTGGGTTCGGATATTTTAGAAATGAAGCAATGGCTAAAAAGTGGCCGCCGTTTCAGTCGGGTTTTGACAAAACAAGCGATTCATTGGGCTGAGGTTGATTGGACCGCTCGGGAGTTGCAGGAGCTTGGTTTAAGGCCACAGGTTGTTCCCTTAACTCCGGCATCGTTTCCGGGGGAAGTGAAAGAATTGCCCGCCAAATTTGTGGTTTTGATTTATCTGCCGCCGGAGAAGGAGCAATTTTACGGTGGTCCACAGATGATCCAATTGGCGAATCAATTTACAAATATTGTTTTTCTAGCGGTAGCCGCTTTACCCACCATTCCCCATCCGGAATGGCCATCGAATATTGTTCCGGTAGGTTGGGTTGACAATATGGAAGAGTTATACCGGGAGATTACGGTATTGATCCGTTTCACGGAACATGATGGTTTGTCGTTTATGGTGTTGGAGGCTTTGGCCAATGGCAGGCACGTGGTCTGGAGTTATCCTTTTAAAGGAGTCAAACAGGCCAAGGATTATCAGCAACTGGCCCATACTATCAATAAGTTGTATCAGGATTTCCAAAATGGCAGGCTAACCTTGAATCAGTCGGGCCGCTCCTTTGTGGAAGAACATTACCGTCCGCAAACGGTTTGGCAAAGGATTTATCGAGGCTTCGAAGAGGTTTTATCATAAATGGCAATACAAACCAAGCAACTCTTGATGATCGCCTATTATTTTCCGCCATTGGGCGGGGCCGGTGTGCAACGCTCGGCCAAGTTCGCCAAATACCTAGCCCGCCTTGGCTGGCAGGTTACGGTTGTTTCTGTGGTCCGACCGGCCTTTGAACCGTTGGACGTCACACTGGAAGCAGAGGTTAACCGGATAGGAATTGCGGTGGAACGAGTGCCCTACCGGGCCAAGTTTAGGCAACTTGATAGGCTTCCCGGTGGTTGGCGGTTGCGGGCCGTATTGGAAGATTGGCTGTTGTTCCCGGATCGGATGAAAGCTTGGATGGCTCCAGCCTTGGCAGTGGCCCGAAAAATTGTGGAGCAAAATCCGGGTATCGTTATTTTCTCAACTTCAGCGCCTTACACAGCCCATCTAATTGGCCGGGAGTTAAAGAGGCAATATGGTAATCCTTGGGTCGCCGATTTCCGTGATGAATGGAGCCAGAATCCTTATCAGACCACCACTCGCGGTTACCGGTTCCGGCGGCACCAGAAGGCTGAACAAACAGTACTTAACGAAGCGGATATTGTAATTTCAGTTACTGAGACGATTAGCGCCGGGTTAAAGCGGATAGCTCCAGAGGCGGCCGGTAGTTTTTTTACGATTCCCAATGGTTTCGACCCGGAAGATTTCCGGGAGTTGAAAGCGGTTGCAAGTCAACAATGGACTTTGACTCATGTAGGTACTTTGAATCAGGCCAGGGAGGCTTTACTGCTACCGGTTATTCAAATGCTGAAGGATTTAATCGCTCGGAACGTTATTTCCGATACCGATGTAAAATTGAGACTTATCGGCGTCGGCGATTGGCACAATCCGGAATTTACCGGATTGTCCTGGCTTGCGGTCCAGGGATACCTGCCTCATTCCGGAGCGCTTGCGGCGATGAAACAATGTAATATGGCGATATTGGCGGAAGCCAATCCGGCGGCTTTTACCGGCAAGGTATTTGAATATCTCGGCTTACAAAAACCGATCCTGGGCCTGGTACATCCGGAAAGTCCGGCTGCCCGCTTGATTAGAGAAGCACAGGCCGGTTGGGTAGTCGGGTTGGAAGCTAATCAGGAATTAGCGGAGGCTTTATGTCAATCCTATCAAGACTGGCGCAATGGAGAGAACCATATCAGACCCCGGCCGGAAGTGATCGCTCGCTTCAACCGGGAGCGGCAAGCCGCCGAACTTGCCCGAATTATTACGGAGCATCTGCAGCATGAAGAATAAAACCAAGCGTGTTTTAGTAATAGCCTATCATTACCCGCCCTTAGCCGGGGCGGGTGTGTTAAAAACGTTACGCACTACTCGCTATTTATTGCAATTTGGCTGGCAGCCGTTGGTTTTGACGGTACAAAATCCGGAGCCCTATCACCGGGCAGCCAATCCGGTTCCGGAAGGAGTTAAGGTTTACCGAACCTGGCGGATTCCCGGCGGCAATTTATTGGCCCGCATTTTACGTAGGCTTGGTTTGGATGAACGGTGGTTATTACTGCCGGATCAACATATTTTATGGTTTCCCGGTGCTGTTATCGCCGGATTATATTTGATCATCCGCCGGAAAGTCGATCTAATCTATGTAACCGGACCGCCTTATTCAGCATTAATGGCCGGGGCTGCTTTACGTAGGATTACAGGTAAACCATTGGTCGTTGAGGTAAGAGACCCTTGGAGTTTCAATGCCGGTAGGCAAGGGTACCCAAGCCGCTTTCACCGTTTTCTTGATCGAAGGTATGAGCGATGGGTGCTGCGGGCGGCAGCGTTGATTACCTGTATTTATCAGATAACCGCCAAAGGGTACCTGGAACTCTATCCCTGGACCAAAGACAAATTGAAGGTTTTTTACGATACGGTGGATCTTCAGGATCTGCCTCCGACTTATGAATATTATCCGGTTTTTACATTAACATATCTGGGAACGTTTTATCCGCCATTTGCAACGTTAGATGCAACTTTAAAGGCGATTAAGGGATTGCTGGATGAAGGGATAATTAGTCCGGACACGTTTCGTTTTAACTATGTGGGCCCTCTTGATAAAACCTTTGAAGCCAGGGTTGATTCGTTTGGACTAACTTCCATTGTCGACTTTAGCGGATATAAACCTTTGAGAGAAGCTCAGCTGGAGGTCTTTAAAAGCCAGGCGCTCTTGCTTTTATTGGAGTTTGCTACGATCAACACCAAACTCTTTGATTATTTGGCCGGCGGGCGGATGATTCTGGCTGTGGTACCGGAGTTCCCGGAACTTCGCGGCTTACTGGAACGCTATGCTGCCAATTACACATTGGTCTCAGATTTAGACCACCAAAAAATAGCTGGAACTTTGAAACAATGGTATAATGATTTTTATCAAGGAAAATTGGCGAATAATGCCGCCAAAGTTGATCTCTTTAAGGCAGAACTCAATATAGAAGCCGAAACCCGTGAGTTGGTAAAGAAATTTGATGAGGTTTGTCAGGCGAGGTTGAGACGGATTAGGGCCTAGGGGCACCTAACCCTTGCCCTTCCCCTTTGATGTAATTTTGAATGAGGTTCAAGTGGAAGGGTAACCTTGGCTTTTGCAGGCTTTTAAAAACCAAATTATTTATCCATCATAAAAATTGTATTTAGACGTCAAAGGTTAAGGTTACCCTTCCACCTGAGACACCTATCAAAACAGCTTCTTGGGGAAGGACAAGGGTTAGGTCATAGACACCATGATAACTCATTTCAATGCCTACCAAAAAGAAGGTTCGTAATCAATTGCCCAAAATTTGTTTTCTGGCCGACGCCAGTAGTCCACATACTGTAAAATGGGTTTCCGGATGCGCGGATTTACATTGGGAGATTATCGTGATATCGCATTGGCCCGGTGAGGTACCCGGCGCCAAGGTTATTGTTCATCCTCTGTCGTTGACAGGGTTCCCCCGGTATTGTTGGAGCCTGCGACGTTTAGTGCGGGGCTTTAAGCCGGATATTATCCATGCGCATCAATTGGGAGCTCATGCCTTGTATGCCTGGTTTTGCGGGATTACACCTTTGGTGATCACCGCCTGGGGTTCCGATGTTTTGGTGAAACCGAAACACTCCTGGCTTATTCGAAGATTGGTTAAGTTTTTGATTCCCAAAGCTGCTCTGCTTACCTCGGATAGCGCTCAGATTAACAACCAATTAATCGCCTATGGGGCCAAACCGGGACAGATTTTAACGCTGCTCTTCGGATTAAATCAACAGCGTTATCAAGAATTGGCCCTGGCTACCAAAGATGCTACCCGAGTTATCATCTGTTCACCCCGGTTGCATGAACCGATTTATAACATTGAAGAAATTATTAAAGCCTTTTGTCAACTTCATTTGGAACAGCCCCAGCTTGAACTATGGTTGCTTGGTTCCGGCAGTTTAACCGCAAAGTTGCAACAAATTGTGACAGATAGCGCTTTATCTGCAAGTATTCGTTTTTGGGGTAGGGTTACGCCGACGGAGTTTTCGAAGTACTTGGCCGC
>DNPP01000347.1:2076-3536 GCA_003501365.1 Bacillota bacterium | reverse complement strand
TTGCATGCCGTTCAATTGGCCTTTATCCATCCCCGTTCAAATCATAAATTAACTTTCCGCGCCAAGCCCCCCACAGATTTTGTCCACCTGATAACAACGTTCCAATAAATATTAAACCGCATCTCTCTCCTGGC
The DNA here is from genome assembly GCA_003501365.1 of Bacillota bacterium. Classification (GTDB taxonomy): domain Bacteria; phylum Bacillota; class UBA4882; order UBA8346; family UBA8346; genus UBA8346. The sequence continues at coordinate 3,402 of DNPP01000347.1, read as the reverse complement.
ACTGATCGCGAAGCCGGTGTTGCAATTGTTCCAACTCCGCCAATTCTGATTCGGAAAAAAGCTCACGAAAGTTGACATCCGCTGCTAATCGCAGCTTCAATTCGGGCAGCTTGTTTGTTTCATTCTTTTCAACCTTCATTTCCATAATCTTATGTAAGGGTATATAGTACCAAATGCCGCCGTATCTGGCACTTTTGATTCTCCTAAGACTATCATCATCTTTCACAATGATCAATTCGTGATCGGTCAGAATGATAAGGTGAGTAAAAGAGAGGAGGGATTGACTCAAAAAAAGTGACAAACGATGCCGGGATCTCTTGTTCATTTTTTACTTCTCTGGCCCAGGTATCAATGTTTTTCATTCAGTTCACCCTTCTCTTATTACTTTCCATTAACATCGTTAATAGTATTAGCAATGTTAATTTAATTCCTAAAAAAATTTATGCTTTAAAGGCATCAATAGTACTCAGAATATCCTGAGTAATCAGTTTTTCTCTGTCTATCCAGGGAAAATTGGGATTCGATAGTAATAGAGAAGTGATACCATGATTCATGGTCCATATTATTTGAGTCGCTAAATCAACATCCATTGATCGAAAACAGCCTTGACGAATACATTTCTCAACTAACGCACGATGGCCTAAATAAACATTGGTACCAGGCACACCATTTTTTAGATAATCTCCCTTGTTCAGGTCCGGATTGATCATGAATCCCAGTTTATAATAATTAGGATTCTGTAGCCCACAATCAATATAAGCCCGAATTCCTTTTTTCATTGCAGTAATCGGATCATCCTTTTCATCATAAACTTCAGCCAGCACACCTTGCAATTTGGTAAAATATTGCGCCATCAGATAACCGAATAACTCCCGCTTATCTTTATTTATAATAAAGGACATTCCTCTAGAACATTTCTAGTAAATTATCATTGTTTGGCTTGGTTCAATTCAGTAAGGATAGCCGTTATTTCTTTGCGCCAACCAGCTTCATGAATATAATCAAGAGCCTTCGATAGACACTCAATCGCTTTAAGGGTATTTCCGGTATCCCGGTAAGTAAGACCTAAATAAACCAAGGAACTGGGTTCATGAGGATCAACTGCCAAGGCCTTTTCAAAACAGACGATTGCCTCTGGATACTGATGGTTCATATAGGAGCTGATTCCCATGTTTGAATTGATTTTCATTATATACTCAAAATCATCGGGATTGATAACCGTTAAGGCAGCTTCATAAAAATTGATGGCCGGTTCAAAACTTTTGCCATATAAAAAAATGTTCCCTGCTTCATAAAACCGACGATAATTTAAATCATTGGTCTTCA
>DNPP01000347.1:780-1709 GCA_003501365.1 Bacillota bacterium | reverse complement strand
TGGAACCTTTGAAATCTACACCGTCAAGCAAATTACGAGCTGCTGCTACGTTTCCTTTCATTATTAATACTTCAGCTAAAGAGAGGAGGTGTTCCGGGGTCCTTGAGAGACTGGCCTTGACTTGCTGCCGGTACACCTCCTTGATGGCGGGAACGGAGATATTCAAAGTTTGACCATAGGGTTTGATTGTTGTGTTTTCCGGAGAACTGATCAATCCCAATAGATCTTCATAGGCAGCGGCCGGGACGAGCGGACAATTGTTGAAACAATCCAGTAAAACCGCGACCGCTTTTTCCACCGCTTTAGTCTGAGCCAAAAGCGTTGCCAAATTAAGATATGGTTCCGGATAATCCTTCTTCAAAGCGATGGCCTGTTGAAAACGTTTTTGGACTGCTGGAGAATAATTATGATTCTTCAAATCATTGAATGACAGATAATTTAATAAATAGGGGTTATCTTGGAGTTTGGGAGCAATTTCCCCAAACATCACCCCGGGATCGCCTAATTGAGCCTGGGGGAATAATAACGCGGTTATTCCTTCCATTAATATTGCTTGCGAATCATCCGGAGTGGTATTCAATCGATTATCCAGAAGTCCTTTTAAATTTACCGGGTCTGCCAATTGATGAAATTTATTTTTATAAACCGAAAATAAATCATATTTACCGGCATTTTGATAACAAATGGCAGCTAAAGCATAATATTCCGGGATTGTTGCTCCAAGGCCTTTAGCTAAGACTCCAGCTGCAGAATAATCACCGTTCTGCCATGCTTGCCAAAATTCTTCCTCACCTGCGGCGAAGGCAGGACAAACAAAAGTAAATAATAAAACACCAGTTACTAACAGCAAACCAAACTTTTTGTACAAACACTCCACCTTCTTTTCGATTCGGCCCGGCTGGATCCGGACCGTATTACTAAATAGTTAT
>DNPP01000347.1:0-528 GCA_003501365.1 Bacillota bacterium | reverse complement strand
CCGTATTACTAAATAGTTATCCACACTGTGGATAATTTCTGTTGATATATTTATAACTTCTGTGCATATATATATTAGTTTAAAGATTGAATACTATATTTCAAATATGTTGCCTTTTACTCGTCTTTTAGTCTAGAATAAGTATAACCAGTCGTAGGTATCAATGCAATAAGCAAATATCTCCGATTTAATCTATGCTTAAAATTTTCTTCGGTACGTCCAATATTACTGAAAGGTGACCAAACATTGCATAATCGAAAATTAACTACTTATCTGTTATTCACAATAATGATATTCTTCGCGATGGTATTAACCATTATGAGTCCTCTATTAACAAATATTTCCGAAACTTTCCACTTGAGTTTGGCACAGACTGGAACAATTTTTACCGCTAATTTCCTGGGGTTTACATTATTTGTAGTGATTGGCGGGATACTTTCCGACCGTTTCGGAAAAAAATTGATTTTGACCGTGTCGCTGCTAGGCTATACATTGGCTTTATTGCTTTTTCCGCTGGCGTCCAATTTC
>DNPP01000196.1 GCA_003501365.1 Bacillota bacterium | reverse complement strand
AATTACAGTTAAACCCGCGCTAATTATTTTTGCAACCATAGTTGCTAAGTGTAATACTTCAACCAATGCCACTAATAATAGCGAACTTATGCCCATACCCAACAATCCGATTCCATAATAGCTTAAAAAACGCAGCCAAAATTTATCCTTGGTCTTGAAGTTGAATATTGTATTTAAAATATAATTTTTGGTTATTCCAAAACTGACACTGATTAGGTTTGCCCATAAATAGTAAACATGTAAATATTTATATAGTATGGTGAAGACCAGAAAATCAATGCCGGCTCCGCAAAATCCGATAATTCCATAAAGAATTAAATTTCGATGTTTCGTATACAGATTAATAATCAATGTTTGCATTCACTTCTCCAAAGCTTGAAGTTTTAAAAATACTTCCTTGATCACTTGATCCATATTAAAATACTGATATTGCGCCAATCTTCCGATAAAAATGACATGCTTATCTTTTTGTGCTTCTTCCCAATATTTTTGTCGCAAATTAATATTCCGTTGATTCATCACGATATAATACGGTTCTCCGGTGGACTTGGGATATTCATAACATAATGTTGTTGTATTGGAGATTTCTCCGGTCATATGTTTAAATTCGGTTATCCTGGTCCAATCATAATCATTAGGGTAATTTACCACCGCCGACGGTTGATACCATTCTTGCTTTTCTGTCGTAAATTCCAATTTTAAGGAACGATATTCTAATTTCCCATATTTATAATCAAAATAACGGTCCAATTCCCCGGTATACACAATTTGGTCCGCTTGCAAATCCATTTTGTAATCAAAGTAATCCGCATTCAACAGCACCGAAATGTTTTGATGATCAACAATTTTTTCAACCAGTTTTGTATAGCCGATTTTGGGGATACCTTGATAGCGGTCGGTAAAATATCGATAATCCCGATTGCTTCGAATCGGAATCCTATTTGCCAGCTCAGTCGATAGTTCTTCCGGATCGACTTGCCATTGCTTAATCGTATAATTTTTATAAAAGAGATCATATATTCTTTCTCCAACTTGTGAAACTACAACATCCCTGAAGTTTTGAGGCGGATTCTGAAAGCTTGAATTGCGAACTTCGGTTTTAAAAAAAGCCTCCATTTGGTTTACTGATATATTTTCATCAAAAATATTTTTAATCGTATCCCGATTAATCGGAAAGGGGACAAAATTCCCTTCAACATAGCTTAGAACCTTATGTTGATAAAGGCGAAATTCTGAAAAACGGTTTAAAAAGTCCCAAACATCTTGATAATTGGTATGGAAAATATGGGGGCCATAAGTATGCGTCATGATTCCGGATTCATTCCTGCAATCATGACAATGCCCTGCTAGATGCTTCAGCTTTTCAATAATTAATACCTTTTTCCCCTTTTCGGCAAGAGTCCGCGCAGCGACACTGCCGGCAAAACCAGCGCCAATAACAACCGCATCAAACCTCATTTCTAGAATTCTCCTTATTGCTTCAATTTTTTCCCGGCATCAGTGGTGATTTGCGGATACTCCACCTTTTGAACAATCTTAAATAACTTATAATAGCCGCTAAATTCCTTGACCGGGGTACACCAGAAAGCGCCTTGTTGATACAGGGTTGGATATAACCGGTTCAGGGCATCTTGGCGACTGAAATCATTGGTCTCGGAAGGAACGAGTAGATAATCGACTTTGTATTTACGGGGATTTCGGATCGCTTGATTAAACTCATAACTACAAGTTACAATTAGATTGGAAGGTTGATTGACATTCAAGATAACGTTATAGGTCCGATAGGAATCCATTAGAATTTTGGCATTCGGAATATGGATGTTAATATATTGAGCGACATCTCTTTGCGCAATTTCTTTCGGCGAACATTCAAATTTGAGATCAGCCGCTTCAAAAAGCACTTTATTATTTTTAAATTCTTGTTTTTGAAACCAGGCGTATCCAAGGGCTATATCGGATACGATCAAAGAAATCAGACATAAGAAAGTAAATAATTTTGAATTAAATTTTTTCATTTCAAAGGGCAACCAAGCGCATAGGATAACAAAGGGAAAGCTGTAATAGCGAAATGCTCCGATGGATGTTCCGTTACCCAGCATATAAAATTGCAATGCCAACGTGGAACTCATTAATAAAACCAAAGATAAAAAATCCCATTGAAAAACTTTTAATTTAATTACCCGATAGCCGATAATGATAACCGCGGGTATTAAGAAGTATTTGGTACAGAGAAGAATATAACTTACAATCTTTCCCGGATTTCCAATCATCGACGCCAACACTTCATTGGCGGCATAGAAATCTTTACAGCCCAAATTTGAATAGACCGAATTTAAGAAATAGAGTGGATTGCCGGTGATGATCCAGTTATACAATATCCAAATCAGGCAGGCATAAACAATCGGCGTTAATAAAATAATAGCGGTTCCTTCCGCACGCTCAAAAGAATAACGTAAATCTTTCCGATATTCTGAAGCCAAATTGGCTCGATGAATCATTAAAACAATGAACACAACCCCCAAAAACAAACACCCTGCAATCGGAATAATTTCATAACGAATAAGAAAGCCCAGGCCTAACGCAATTGCCATCTGCACAATATTGGACGGTTCTTCACTCTCCAACCATTCCGTATAGTTAAAGATAAGCCACAACAATATAAAGTTAAACGGCGATTCGGACAAACCGCTAAAACCAAAAATGAACATAAAGGGATTAAAACAATATAGCAGCGCTAAAGCAATTCCTACAAAATGTGAACTTCCAAATTTAACGGTATATCGATAAATTATTACTCCGGATGCAGCCGCAAAAGCAGAAGTCATAATCACTCCAGCCAAGCCGGAACTGGCAATCGGTTTGTAAATGGGCCATAATAACAACAACGGCAATTCCATAAAGCTCGGTAACGGATTCCATACCATCCCAATCGCAGCGAGATGCGGCGGTTGTATATATAAAACATAAAAGGCATTTGCAACGCGACTAATGCCGTCACCAAAAACAAAACCTTTAATATGCCAAACATAATAGCCCGCTATAATCTCACTGATAAAAATCAAACCAAATAAAACCCAGCCAATAAATTTCTTTTGCAAGCATCATTCAGCTGCCCTTCATTCGAATTGCGCAAGAATCCAGCCTCGGATTTAATAAAAATTATAGGATAATCCGAATATTACTGTTTTGGCATTCACTGCAGGCAAATCAGCGATGGTCTTATCCAGATCCCGGTAATACGAAAAATAAATACTGTATTTTTTGTTTAGCGCGTAGGAGGCGCCGAACGAAAATGCCCCGCAACTTTCTTTTTGAGATTCTTCTACACTCTTATCTTGATAGTCGATATCCCTCCAGGTATAATTCCCCCAAATGCTCAACGGTTTATAGACCCGATACCAAAATGCGACCACGCGCCCAAACGTATGATTATCATAATTGGTAAGGCTATAATCCACATTGGATCGAATTGAATACAAATTTAGCGAAGCATTGAAGTCCGGATTAATTTGCCATTGTAATCCGATAGTAAGTTTTAAATCATCGGAGTCTTGCCAGGTTTTGGAATCATAAGCGGTTAAACTCGCTTCGCCATATAACGACAAGTTCTTTGTCAAGGGCTGATTGGTAGACATTTTTAGTAAATTTGATGTCGAATCGTCATTGTTGTCATATTCCATTTCGAGGTGTATTTTTTTCGAAAAATTATACCCCACACCGCAATAGTCGTCATTATACCCCGAACTGGTATGTCCCCAGTAGGCCAGCCACTTATCAGATCCCCAGTAGGCGCCTATTTTAGGGGCGTAATAACTATCGTAGCCTTCATAATGCTTGTACTCAAGATATGCTTGCCCGAATTGAGCCGCAGCAACTGTAGTCGAACCAAGAATCAACCCCAATGTCAATACCATAAATACCATCTTTTTCATGAATTGCAACCGTCGCTTTCAATTATTGCCCGGCAACATCAAAATATTATAATCTACCCAAATAGTTGTCTACGGTTTAAAAGTAACCGTGTACTCCTTATGGCTCAATCCATGTTGGGTCTTTTCCCAATGGAACGGATCGCTAAATAATTGTCCTAACGCCTTATACCCGGCCAAGCTCATCAGCATCCAATAAACCGGCGAAAGCAGTGAATATTTTATCAAATTATACGAAAACGGCATTTTATTTCTAGCCTTCTCGGCATGTTCAATCATCCAATCCATCCCAATCATGTTGGAATAAACAAAATAGAAATTTCCGATAACCAGTAGCATTAACGCCATAAAATATATGGGCCCCACAAAAAGCTCGGCGATCCATCCCGCTTTGGTCGCATACCACCAAACCATCATAAACCATAGCCATGGATTGACGAGCGGTAATAATACCGAGCCTAAAATAATGGCTTGAATTCCTAAAAATCCCCTAATGCCAAATTCGCGATATAATTTAACCGGATGGCGCATATGTACCAGCCAAGTCTGCATATACCCTTT
>DNPP01000305.1:2091-5428 GCA_003501365.1 Bacillota bacterium | reverse complement strand
TAACCTTGAAAGGGAAGATATTCTTGCATAGCTGGTATGGTAGCGCTTTACTTGTTTTGAAACACTATGGGGTATTTGGCCTTTTTATCCTATCTTTTGTCGAGGCTTCTTTTTTTCCATTACCCCCTTATTTATTATTAGTCCCGATGACGCTTGCCAATCCCCAGCTCGGTTTATTTTATGCATTGGTAGGCACGGTCGGTTCAACCCTGGGGGGCATCCTGGGATACATTATTGGAGTTCGGGTAGGACGACCGGTTTTAACACGGCTAATCAAAGTCAGCTTCCAACGTAAACTGGAGCCATGGTTCGTTCGTTGGGGTGGTTGGGCAGTCGCTGTCGGAGGATTGACACCGATTCCCTATAAAATATTTGCAATTGCCGCCGGGGTATTTCAGATGCCGATTATTACTTTCCTTACCACCTCTGTGATTGCCAGGAGTATTCATTTTTTTAGCGGTGCGCTGATGCTTATGGTCTATGGTCCGAAAGTCGCCGGGTTTATTCATAACTCCTTCGGATTCACCAAGTTGATAGTATTGGCCGCCATTGGTTTGGCATTAATCGTATTTTGGCATACTAAATTTTTTGAACAGTGTGTTATACCGCGACTCCTGCGTTTTAAGGATTTGTGGCTGCGCCGGGAAACGGCGATGAGCAGTGTAACCCAGACAATGGGGCGCTTTGGTTGGTTTTTAATTGCCGGGGCAACTTTGACGGCGTTTAGCTTTGGTTCCTTTTTAAAATTAGCTCACGAATTATTAGAAAACGAGTTGGGTAATTTTGACCAAGCGGTGGGACAAGCGATTATTGCGTGTAGAGCACCCTGGCTTACTTTATTGATGAAGGGTTTTACCAATTTCGGGTCAGCGTCGGTTATTATTTTTATTATTTTGATGTTGACAATTCTGGGGCTAGTTCACCGTCGCTTTTTAATCGATATATTCGTATTGGATCTATGTGTCGGGGGCGCAGAGGGCCTTACCGAACTTTTGAAAGCAACCTATCAGCGGGTCCGGCCACCGTTACCATGGCTTGGGACAGCCAATGGTTATAGTTTTCCAAGTGGTCATGCTTTGATTACCATGACATTATATGGCTTTATAGCATACCTAATCATCCGCAACCGGCGTTTGATAAACTGTAGTCTGCCGCTAGCCGGATTATTTATTATATTGGCCCTGGGAGTTGGTATTAGCCGGGTGTATTTGGGAGTGCACTTTCCTAGTGATGTTATAGCAGGATGGGCTGTGTCTGCAGCATGGCTGGGAACTTGCATTGAGGGAAGAGAGATTCTGAGTAAAACGACAGAGGTTCGAAATATTAAGCCCAATACGCCTAAAAAATGATGGTTATCATTTGGAACGCTTATCCGTGTCAGGCCTATCCAAGGTATAATTGGGTTCTGCCTTGGTGTCTCTCACCCAAACCTCGAGAGCTTTAGCAATTTGTGCAGCGGTCATTTTTTTAATTTTTTGCAATTGCCGATTTAGTTCTGCCTCTTCCTGGGGTGTCATCATTATCACCACGATACGATTTTTTTAATCCTCAAAAGGAGTAATTCAACCCCCAAGTGGAAAATCCTGCTGATACCAGTTCAATTAAGAAATTAGTTGATAAATCAAAGGATAAAAATACGGTTAACCGCTGGAAACCAAAAAAGGATGGTAAATAAAGATCACTTGATGTTAATAAAGAAATTTATGATATATTATGAATGTAAAGGAGGTTGTATTTTGCGAAAATATTACTTAATCGGGTTAGGCATTTTATTACTGGGGTTTGCTAATGTAACCTTGGGCATTAGTAGCGATACTAAAACGATACCGATAAGCCGTCTGTTGCATGTCCAGGTTTACCTGCCGGATCAAAAACAATCGTTGATAGTTCCTACTGATCCGTTAAACTTTGATACTACGCTGGAGTGGGAGGTCGATATTGCTAAAAAAGGTTTGGCCAGTGAGAAAGAAGCCGCTTTTTTTACAATCGAAGATTTGGGAAAACCCGCTAATCTATTGGAGCGGAAGAATGTATCAGGGTCCGGGAAAATAATTATCCCTAAAGGCAAGCAATTTAAAGTGACTTTGAATGCCGGTGAATACTCGCTTTTAGTGACAAAAGAGGGAGCAACGGTTCAAGCCAAACTTAAATATACGGAAGCACAGATCCGGTACTCGTTGGGTGATAAACCGTATCAGTGTAATCTGGAGGTGCTGGGACCGGCGGGTCTTACTGATTGGAGCTGGCTGTGGAGTAATAGCGACAATACCGCCGGCAATAAAGTTTCACATCAGTTTGGCAGGGATGGCAAACTCCCGGTAATAGTCGAAGGCAAGGGAAAAACCGCCAGCGGAGTCACGGCTCAAAAATTTTATTTCGATTTGGATGTGCCGCCTCTCATTGAGATGAATCCCATGGTTGAGCCGTTAAAAGGTCCGGTGGAGTTAAATGTAGCCGCTAAAGTAAACGCTGTGATCAATTATGGTCAAAGAGCCAGTTATACTTGGGATTTTGGTAACGGTGTCGAACTTAGCGGTCCGGAAGTCGGCAATAATATTGTCAAACCGGGAAAACATCAGATTGTACTTACCGCCAAGGTTGGCGATTATACTTTTCAACGTAATTGGTTAGTGGAAGCAGAACCAATGACGATCAGCGCCAATCCGGTGGTTACCCCATTAAGCGGACCAGTGCCCCTGGATATTAGCGGGATGGTAAATCCGGTTATCAAGGGAGGACCGGCCCAGCTCAAATTCAGGTGGCAAATAGGTCAGGACGCTGTTGATGGGAATGAATTAAAGTATCACATCACGGAGCCGGGCGATTATCAATTGGTACTTCAAACGGTCGACAAACTTCATCCGGCATTGGTAGTACCGGAGACGGTTTTTTTAGTGAAAGCCTTACCGCCCCAATTGGATATTAAACCGACTGCCTCTATCATGCGGGGAATTATTCCTTTGTCCGTATATTTTGAACCCCATCTGACGGTTACGGGTTCGCCGGTTGACCTTAGTTATCGTTGGGATTTTGGTGATGGGGATACCGGTAATCTGGAAACTCCAAATCATATTTATCAAAAACCCGGGATTTATAATGCGCAGTTAACCGTCAATGACCGCAACCATCAGGGAAATCTGGTATCGGCGCTGGTAAAGGTGGAAGTGCTGCCGCCGGAATTAAGAGTTACGGTGCGACCGAGCGTAAATGGCGGGTTTGCGCCGTTAACCGTCAACTTTAACGCCCAGGTTGGTGTGACTGGCTCACCTTGTGAACCCCAGTTTTTTTGGGATTTCGGTGATGGAGAAACCAGTTTGGAGCAAAACCCGGTCCATCT
>DNPP01000305.1:0-1740 GCA_003501365.1 Bacillota bacterium | reverse complement strand
TTAATGTCAAATTGCCCAAGATCCGTTTAACGGCCAGCGTAACACCACTATCCGGTTCAGCGCCACTGGCCGTAAAATGTCAAGCCTGGGCTACCCAGGAAGGAAATCCCAAGGCCAAGTTGAAATATACCTGGGATTTCGGCGATGGTAGTACAGTGGAGGGAATGGATCAACAGCATCAGTTTACCCAATCGGGTACATATAATATATTGGTTTTTGTAGAAGATCCCATCCTCGGGTTGAGTGAACGCAAAACTTTTAAGGCGGTTGTGAAGTAGTAGAGTGAATCCGTTCTATATTGACATAGAGATAGCTTTTGGCTATCTCTATTTTTACTTGATTCTGATGACATCGGTAGTTTAATTCTCTATTTTACACCAGCCACTTGTGGTTGTTTACGAAAGTTTATTAAGAAAGCATGAAAACAAAACAATTGACAGCAAACAAAGGAAAACGTAAAATAGGATTGAGGCGATCAATTTGTTTCCTGAAGAACGTCGGACAGTTATATTACGTATTCTTAATCAAACGGGCCGTTGCCGGGTGAATGATTTGGCACGGGAATTGACTGTCTCTGAAGTTACCGTCCGTCAGGATTTAGATGTTTTGGAGAAACAGGGATTGTTAAGCCGGACCCACGGTGGGGCGATGCTCACCGCAAAACGCGGTTTTGAAAGATCATTTCAATGCGAGGAAACGGCTTTTCGGGATGAAAAAGCCCGGATCGGTTTAGCTGCCGCCGGGTTGGTATCGGACGGTGAGACGATTATTTTGGATGTGGGTACCACTGTGACGGAGGTTGCCCGCAATATTCAAACGCGCAAGGAGCTAACCGTGGTAACCAATGCCTTGAATATTGCGATGCTGTTGGAAGAGGCTCCCGGGATAACGGTTTTGGTTACCGGCGGCACTTTACGGTCTAAACAGCATTCATTGGTAAACCCCTTTGGTCAATTTATTTTGGAACGGATTCGGGTAGATACGGCATTTATCGGGATTAACGGGATCGAGGCCGAACATGGAGTTACGAATGCCAATATGGCAGAGGCGGAGATGAAGTCATATTTTCTCAAAGCGGCCCGCCGCAGGATACTGGTAGCGGACTCCAGCAAAATCGGCAATGTAGCACTGGCCAAAATAGCCACCCTTTCGGAGATCGATTTGTTGATCACCGATGAACAGGCTGACTCGGAAGAAATTTCTCGGATCCAAGAGAAAGGCTTACAAGTCAAATTGGTGTGAGGGGACCAGAGTTGGCGCCAACTAAAAGGAGTGAATGTTGTTGCAGAATGTAGAGGAAATAAAGGCGGTGCAGGGCACTTTTGCCAAAGTGTTCGGCAGTGAAGGTGAAGGTGAAGGAGCAATATCGATTTGCCGGGCTCCGGGCCGGGTGAACCTAATTGGTGAGCATACCGACTATAATGATGGTTTTGTTTTTCCAATGGCCTTGGATTTCAGAATTTTATTAGCCGCCCGCAAACGTTTAGACAACATAGTCAAGATATACTCCGGCGATTTCGATCAGATGGTGGATTTTTCAATCAACCAGCCGATCCGGTATGACCAGGACAAAAGATGGAGCAATTATCCGCGAGGAGTATTGGCTATGCTGCAGGAGGCCGGAGTTACGCTCTGCGGCATGGAGATTGTTTTTCTAGGCGATATTCCCCAAGGTTCCGGATTGAGCTCGTCGGCAGCATTGGAAGTTGCCACCGCCGTTGCCGCTCAAAAATTACTGGG
>DNPP01000250.1:20809-24240 GCA_003501365.1 Bacillota bacterium | reverse complement strand
CTATCAGCAGCTTGTGAAGAAAGCGGTTCTGGCTTACCGGCAGAAAGGGATCGATTTTCATCAAAATCTGATTGATTATCAACCCCTGGGTAGTTTTTTGCATTTTGAGGATACCGCCGGTTTTAATGAATCAAAGATAAAGAGGGACTTTCAAGGGATTCCCTTAGTGAAATATGGCCAAAGTTTTTATTACAATCCGGTGACTGTAGCTCAGTATGCGCTCTACCAATATGGCAAATTTCTTCACAAGCAAGCTTCCTTCAATGATTTCCGGGTAGCGGCCGATAAATTATTATCATTGCAGGAGCCGGATGGCGCCTTTCGCTACTCTTTTTCATGGCGCTATTATCTTATCGGCAAAAGTTTTAAGCCGGGATGGGTCTCCGGTATGGCTCAAGGTCAAGCGTTGAGTGTCTTTGCGCGGGCCTATGCCTGGACCAAAGATTTGCGGTATCTGGATGCCGGCAATAAGGCTCTTCGGTTCCTTTTAACGCCGGTGGACGTAGGCGGGGTACTGGACACCATGGCGGATTTGGACACCTCCCTGGCTCAATATATCATTTTTGAGCAATATCCGGTAAAACCGGCATCTTATACGCTGAACGGCTTTATGTTTACGCTAATCGGTTGTTATGACTGGTGGCAATTGGACCCAGGGGCTATCGAAGGAGACGGTAAAATGGCCGCGGTTGCTTTAACGGCGGGTCTAAGGACCCTGGAGAAGATTTTGCGGTATTATGATGTGGGTGGTTTTGCCAGTTATGATTTAGGGTACATTACCTACCATGCCGCCCCCAATTTGGATGCCTTTTATTTTGCCGTGGATATTTATTTACTTCACGCTTTATATGCGATATCCGGGAATGATACCTTGCGGCATTACGAACTACGTTGGGCTTCCTATGTTAGCCCATCGGCTGCCACGGAGTAGGAGCAAGGGCAAGGAGTAAAAAAAGTGTCACCCTAAACAAGTCGGGGGATATCGAATTGTTGACCGGGGTACCAACAATAAGGTCAACGCTACGATTAATAGAGCAAAAATCGGATAGGCTAAGCTATTATCCATTGTATGCGCATGCTTTCGGTTTTTTTAATTATCATGTGATCGGGTATAAAAATTATTCAAGTAATACCAAAAATAAGTTTTGACTAAGAAGCAGTCTGGACTGATTATCTGGAATAATAAAGTAATGAGGCAGGGGGATTTTTTCGCAGTTTTTTCGAAAACCTCGTTCCATCTGCAGGAGAATATAATACCGGAGAAGAATGAAGAAAAAAATAAACTAAGCAATCTTTTGGTGGAGGGATTTATTAATGGCCGATGTAAGTGTCTCATTAAAAATTTTAATGGAGACCAATTTTGATTGGAGTGAACCGCTAAAATACGTCCATGATTATCGGGCCGATATCTTAGTCACTGGAGGGGAGTTTTCCGGTACCGAGAAGATCGGACACATCAGCGGCAGTTACATTGCCGCCGATCTATGGGCGGCAAATCCGGTCGGTACTTTATTTGATGTTTTTGATTCGCATAGTCAAACCCTATCGGATTTATACACTGCGATCATTGATGAGCAGCAGGAACTTAAGGCTAGCATTATTCAAGAAATCAGTTACCGGAATATCCTGTTTATTGAAGATGCAGGTTTTGAAGAAGCAAAGTATGAGCAGAATCCCGAATGGTTGGCTAAAGCGATCGCCTATTTTATCCGGACTTTAGGCCGGGAAGTTGATGCAGTAGTCTATGAGCCGATACTCAACTCTAAGAATCAGAAGATCACGGACATTTTTAAGGAAGAAGGGTTTAAGCGGATCCCGGATTCCCATTATTTGTTCTTCAATCGGCGTGAACTGTTAAAGTTACCGAATGGACAACAAATTTAATTAATTCGGATAGCCGATAGTTTTGTAAATCAAATACAAACGGGGGACAAGCATACCATGTCCTCCGTTTTATTATTTCAGGCGTTCGCTCGATCATTTGCCAATTGGGCTATTAGGAAAAAGACGTAATGAAGAAGAATTCTGTTAGGACAGCAGCTTTTTAAAAATGGTGGCTCGAACATTTGTTTTATTTCAGCAGCTATGTTATAATAATTTCGAACACCAGTTCGCAATGGGGCTGCCGGAAACTGGAAGTATAAATTCGAACCCAGTCGCATAGTATGAATTAAGGACATGCAGACGATACTGTTTCTGGCAATACTTTTTGATACGGGGGTTATCACATGTATATCGTTGGTTTAAATAGTAAACAAAGGTTTTATTTTATTAGTCGAGCCGAACAACGCGAGAAACTTGAAGAAAAGGGTATTTTAATTTTGAATGCCACCTATGATCGAATCACGGCTGCTGCTGACGTTGTTAGAGAACTGAATAATAAGGCGGAGCGGGAGCGCAGAACCAGTATAATCAGTAAAGTCGGGTAACCCGAATAGACAAGGCAGGGTGTTTATGAGTGGGGGTTAGATTTCCTGAGTAACCGGATCGCTGTTTCTATTTTAAGATCAAGAGCTAAAAATAGTACAAAAGTTGAATTTACATTCAAAAGTAAATTCAACTTTTTTAATAAGATCTGCTTTATCAACAAAACCAGGATGTATAATAGGTTTCGTCTGGGGTTGTCTTATTATCCTATTGAAAGCAACCGTAGTATTAAATCCGCGCTCTTACCAATTCCGCCATTTCTTGCGTTCCGACTTTTTTCATACCTGCAGCCATAATATCCGCCGTCCGATAATTGTCATCTAGAACCTGCCGAACCGCTGCTTCAATAGCCATAGCCGGTTCCTCCAGTTTAAAAGAGTAGCGCAGCATCATAGCGGCACTTAAGATGGTCGCCAAGGGGTTTGCCAGGTTTTGCCCGGCAATATCCGGAGCTGATCCATGGGAAGGTTCGTAAAGAGCCGTTTTTCCACCCAGACTGGCTGAAGGCAACATTCCCAAGGAACCGGTAAGCATGGCGGCTTGATCGGTAAGAATATCGCCAAACATGTTTTCAGTCACAATTACATCAAATTGGGCCGGGCAGCGCACCAGTTGCATCGCACAGTTATCAACATACAAATGGCTGAGTTTGACATCCGGATAATCTTGGCTAACTTTGATAACAGTCTCGCGCCATAAACGAGAGCTCTCCAACACATTGGCTTTGTCGACTGAAGTCAATTGTTTCCGGCGTAACCGGGCGGCTTCAAAAGCCAAACGACAAATCCGCTCAATCTCATGGCTGTTATAAACCAAAGTATCGGTTGCCTGCTCTGAGCCGTCACTCAGGGTTTCCCGTTTTTTGGCACCGAAATAGAGGCCGCCGGTTAACTCGCGGAAAACCACAATATCAACGTCCCTGATAATTTCCGGTTTTAAGGTTGAAGCGGCCGCCAAAGCAGCAAATACTTTGACCGGTCGTAAATTGGCGAAAAGTCCCAATT
>DNPP01000250.1:0-20418 GCA_003501365.1 Bacillota bacterium | reverse complement strand
GGAAGCGGATGACCGTATTTGTTATAAGCGTCTTCACTGATTAGGCCCTCATGAAACTCCAGGGGGATATCGAATTTTTTGCTGATCTTTTGTAGAGTGGCGACCGCCTGGGGGACGATCTCCCGTCCGATCCCATCTCCGGCTAATACAGCGATTTTATACATCGGTACCCACCTGCTTTTTCACATACTCAATCAACCCGCCGGCTGCGATCAATTCTTGCATGAAAGGCGGGAACTTTTCGGCCTGAAATACCTTTCCGGTGGTTAAATCTTTTATCTGACCGCTGCTTAGGTCGATTTCCACTTGATCACCTTCAGAAATGGCTTGACTGGCTTGGGGTGACTCCAGGATCGGCAGCCCGATATTGATGGAGTTGCGGTAAAAAATCCGGGCAAATGAAGCGGCTATGACACAGGTAACTCCGGCGGCCTTGATAGCAATTGGAGCATGTTCCCGGGAACTGCCGCACCCGAAATTTTTTCCGGCAACGATGATATCACTTGGTTGGACTTTGTCGGAAAAGGTAGGATCGGCGTCTTCCATACAATGGGTCGCTAATTCCTGTGGGTCGCTGGTATTTAAGTAACGGGCCGGAATAATGAGATCGGTATCCACATCATTACCAAAGCGCCAAACTTTTCCTTGAATTAAATTCATTTTACTCCTACCTCCTCAGGACCGGCGATTTTTCCGGCTATGGCCGATGCGGCGGCTATCGCCGGCCCGGCCAGATATACTTCACTTTCAGGATGGCCCATCCTACCTACAAAGTTGCGGTTAGTGGTGGCAACGGCCCGTTCACCCTTGGCCAGAATGCCCATATGTCCTCCCAGGCAGGGACCACAAGTTGGGGTTGAAATGGCGGCTCCGGCGTCGAGAAAGATTTCGAACAAACCTTCTTGCATGGCTTGACGCCAAATGGCTTGAGTCCCGGGAATCACAATCAAGCGAACGTTGGAGTTGACTTTATTGCCCTTCAAAACTGCCGCCGCTTCTCTGAGGTCTCCGATCCTGCCGTTGGTGCAGGAACCAATGATGCATTGGTCGATGTTGACGGTGCCGCACTCAGATAGAGGTTTGGCATTTTCCGGAAGATGCGGGAAGGCGATTTGCGGCTCCAGTTTAGAGATATCCCATTCATAGTTCTTGGAATATTTGGCGTCCGGATCGCCGGTAAATACGGTATATTTCCGCCGGGACCGGTTATTAACGTACTCCAGGGTTTTATCATCAATTGCAAAGATACCGTTTTTAGCACCGGCTTCGATAGCCATGTTGGCCATGGTGAAACGTCCCTCCATCGAAAGGGCGGTAATGGCTTCGCCGGTGAACTCCATGGCCTGGTAAAGAGCCCCGTCCACTCCAATTTTGCCGATGGTGAAGAGGATCAAGTCTTTTCCTCCGATCCAACGGGGGAGCTTTCCGGTATAGACAAAACGAATACTCTCGGGTACTTTGAGCCAGGCTTTGCCGGTAGCCATACCGGCTGCCATATCGGTGCTGCCCACTCCGGTTGAAAAGGCGCCTAAGGCGCCATAGGTACAAGTGTGAGAATCGGCGCCAATAACCAGATCACCCGGCAACACCAGCCCTTTTTCGGGGAGTAGACAGTGTTCGACTCCCATCTCACCGACTTCAAAGTAATTGGTGATACCGTGGCGCCGGGCAAAATCCCGCAACATTTTGGCTTGCTCAGCGGATTTGATATCTTTATTGGGCGTAAAATGATCCGGGACTAAAGCGATCTTGTCGGGATCGAATACCTTAGCTACTCCAATCTTGTTAAATTCTTTAATTGCCACCGGACTCGTGATGTCGTTGCCGAGAACCATATCTAGCGAGACATCGATCAGTTCTCCGGGAGAAACTGTACTTTTTCCGGCGTGCGCCGCCAGAATCTTTTCGGTAATGGTCATTCCCATGGATGTTCATCTCCTCTTTGGGTTAAGGTTTGGTTCCTATGGCTAAGAACATAGGTATTTCAACAGTCATACCGGCATTATTGGAGGTCCGGCAGATACAACCGAGGTCATTGGCTTCGCTCTCAATGAAACCGGCTTCTTTAAACCAAGCGTTAAGTTCATCCAATTCAAACCCCATCCATAAATCGAACTTTTCTTGCTTGACCCATTGATGGTTATGTTGTTTCACATCGGTAATAATACACCGTCCGCCCGGTTTTAATACCCGAAACATTTCTGCAATGGAGAGAGTCGGTTCTGATAGATGATGTAATACTAGATTGGCAAAGACCATATCCTGGCTGGCATCTTCCAGAGGCAGATCGTGGGCGTCGCCGGCCAATGGCTCAATATTAGTCAAACCCATTTTTAGAAAATCGCTGGCCGCCACTTCAAGCATGGCGGCAGATGAATCGATGGCGTTAATTTTTCCCGCGTATTTGGCCAGTCCTTTTGCTAAGTATCCGGTACCGGTGCCGATATCAGCCACCTCGGAACCGGCAGGGGGGGTAAAACGAGAAATCAATATATCCCGGAGAGCATTACCGTAACAGCCTTTCCTTAATTCATCATAGACCGGGGCAACTTGATCAAAATAGGCGTTGTTCTCCGCTTCAACCGATGCATAGGCCCGGGAGTTTCCCGATTCGATCCAAGTCAGCAGGGCGCTACGGGAAAATCGCCATTCACGGCCAACCTTACGGGCCGGAATATCTTCTTCTCGCAGTAATTTTAAAAATGTTTTAGTACTTACTTGAAACAGCTGGCTCGCCTCTTCCAAAGTCAAAACATCTTTTGAGCCCACAGTATTCATAGCCAATACTTCCTTAAAAATATATTTTCTTCAATTATACACAATTAAAATTGAGACGTCAAGGCTTAATTTCCGTTATCTTCCGTTAAAGTTATTTAAGTTCCCATGCTGGCCTGCTCCTCGTTAGCGTGCGTAAACATTTAAATTCAATTTTGCGGTTCATTGGACAGAAAACCTTGTAAAGATTTACGGTTTGACCGATAATGATGATAAGGGTAATTATTTATCCGGCCTAGTGCGCAAAAAGATGAAAAGTTTTCTGGGAAGGAGGCGGCTGCTATCGAAACCGCCGAGATTAATCCAAAATTGTTTAAAAAGGGAAATGTGATGTATTTTGAAGGCGACCCTGCCCGGGAACTTTATCTGATTAAGACCGGGAAGGTACGCCTTACCCGCAAATTCGGCGCGGATAATGAGGTTGTCACCGATGTGCTTGGTGATGGTGAATTTTTTGGGTTGGTGGCGGCGATGGAAAGTGTGGGACAATGTGAAACGGCGACTGTAACCGAGGAAGCTTATATTTATGCTTTGAAACCATCTGAATTTAATGAGTTAATCGCCAAGAACCTGCGAATCGGGTTTAAATTATTCAGTTCACTTGCCAATACGTTGCGGGAGTACAATCGCAAAGTGGAAAAACTGGCCGGCCCGGAAACGGATTCATCGACCGCCGACAAACTGCTGGAGATTGGGGAGTATTACTCCGATCATAATCAGCCTAAACAGGCGTCGTATATCTACCAAAAATATCTGGAACTATATCCGGATGGAAAATTGGTGGAGTCAATAAGGGATAAGTTGCTTGCTTTACAGAACCATTAATCATGTATTGCGACTTTATTAATCAACGAATTTGAATTGGGGGAGACAGGGATGCCGGAAAATGAAACGACTACGGATCGATTTAGCCGGACTTATCAAACAGGGGAAATCATCTTATGTGAATTTGTGCCGGGTGAAGAGATGTTTATTATTGTTTCCGGCCATGTTAAGATATGTAAAATCACCAAGTCAAGTGAAAAAGTCCTCGCTTTGCTTAGTCCGGGTGATATCATTGGTGAAATGGCGGTAATCAACCGTAAACTGCGTTCGGCAACTGCGGTAGCGACCGAGCCAACCAAAGTGATTGGTTTGACTGCCGATAATTTTGAGCAATTTATCGCCAAGAAGCCCCAACTTTTGGTGAAACTGGTTCAAATTCTTTGTGATCGCATTTGGTTTACTGCCCGCCAGGTTCAAAATTTTAGTCTTAAGACGGCATCGGGCAGAATTACCGGAATGTTGACTTTATTGGGCGAGAATCATCAAAAGAAACCCGAACAAAATTCCAATATCCAGATTTATACTTCACCGCAGGATTTAAGTTACATGACCGGGTTGGAGTTAAGAGAGGCGGAAGGAATTTTGAAAGGATTTGAAAGAAAAGAGTATCTTAAAATTGAAGAAGGTCTGATCGTTATTAACGATTTAAATAAGATAAGAACTTCAGCAGAGTTTGATACCAAAAGGGAACAATTTAGTTCATTGTAAGCCGATTGGGCATTATTTTAAAAAGTTCCGCAGCAGGGGAAAGAAATTGGCCCGGTATTCGCCTTCGTCATTGCCGTCGAATGAGTAAGTAACGGTGAGACGATAATCTTGTGAAGGACTCATGGTTTCTGGTTTTACCGGATGGACTTGTAATCGGCGGTCGGGTTCCGGGACTTTTTCATTGATTAGGTTTACCAAGCGCAGAAAGTTTTTATTTAAGATTACGACCGCATCTTGTAATTCCTGATCGCTTTGAATTAAATCGATCAACCATTGTTGGTCGCTTTGATAGTTGGCGCTATACTGGTATTTGAAATGTACCTTTGATAAAGCGGCACTGGGAAGGTTTTTTAATTGGAATAACCTTGATAATTCACTTTGCTGTTGTTCCAATAATTCAGACCAACGGGGCAAAGTGCGTTCCTCGATCATTGCATAAACCAAAGACTGCAATGTTTCTGCGATTTGGTCAGGGTCATTGATATGATGCAGGGGAAGCAGTTCGAAACAAAAAGCCTCTAAAACATGAATAATTGAATTCCATTTTACGGCAAAGGCAGTCAAAGCGTTGTTATTTGCTTTATCTAAATGGATCAAGTTACGGGATAGGGCATCCAAATCGCCGAGTAAGGGATGAGAAGTCGCAATATCTCCGTAATTATCGTAGAAAGACCGGATTTTACGGAGATAACTAGTGGGCGGCTCTACGCCTTTTAATAAAATGGCAATATCAATATAACAGGAGAGCGCCACCTTGTTCCAGGCAATCGAATGCAAGGCCGGCGCTATCCTGGCTTGACAATGGGCATAATAGGGAAGAGCCATTTTCTCCAGGAGATCTTGACTCGGGTTCATGGGTTAACTCCTCACAAGTTTTTTACTAAATGATCTAAACGGTCTTTGGCCGGCGGTGCATCAATGTCGGTATTTTGAGATTTGGCCGCCATTATTTGATCCTTTAACGATGGACTCTCCATGGGTTCCAAGTTAAATTTCGGCTTGGTAGCTTCGGGGATTTCAGGCGTCTCCGGCATGGTTTGGGTATTATCAAGTTCAGCCTGTAGTCGTACCAGTTTAGCGGCGGGTACTACTTGTAAGGTTTTCCCGTAAAGAATAATCAAGTATTGGGGATCCCACCCCAGGAGCCTGCCGGAGAGTTTGCTGCCGTCTTCCAGGTAGGCGGTGAGAGAACTTTTATTCTTAATCAGATGATCAAAGACTAGGCTGCTATTGAATAAAGTATTTAATTCTTTTTCATTCATTGGAACCTACCGCCAGATCCAAATTTGTCGTCATTTTAGAATGGGTACCATAGAGCCGCTGCGCTAATTTGCGAAAACCATAGACATTAGCAAATTGAGCTTCCTTGACCAGTACGGCATTTTCAAAAGCCGGAAGCAGAAATTCCGAAATAGCCATACCGCCGCCGCCGGAGATAAAGACCATATCCAATTCCCACTTATTAGTCCAAAGACTATTAATCTCAGTGATTAATTTCTCGGCTACTAGGCTGAAAGCGTGTTTTTTGATCTCGTCCAGATTATAGGACTTACCGGAGATGCGAATCATACCGTTGCGGACAATCTCATCCAGCTGATAAATGGGTTTAGTGATTTTAAACTCTTCTCTAAGCATTTCGGCGATGTTAAAGTAAGCGGTGCTCAAAGCGGTATTGCTGGAGCTGCTTAACCGATCAATATTCTCCAAGTTATCGACTACAATGAAATCAGTGGTACGGAATCCGATATCGATGATACCTACTTTGGAGGCGGCCAAGTTTTCATCGATTAAGGTACCATTTTGATCAAGAATTAGGTCGAATAATGAGCCGAACGGCTGGGGTAATACTTTTACTTCATTAACGGTGAGGGTTTGTTCACTCTCGTTTTTTTGATTCTTACGAAGTACGATGCTATGACGGCCCTTGAAACGTTGGGTGATAGTTTGTTTGGTCTCAGTATAAAACCCTACCGGCAAACCGGTCACTGTGTTGAAGTTGGTTGACTTACTGTCCGATAAGAGCGACAGTGAAGTTATCAATAAGATCTTGCTGATTTGCTCATCCATACGGTTTTCGTCCAAAGAAAATAATACAATGTCGGATTGACGGTTGGCTAATTCACCGACGAAATATTCACGGTCATCCACAATGACATCCATGTTTTTGATGAAATTCTGGTCAGTGTTCTCCTCGGTAGAATAACGTAAGGTCCGGGCTTGTCCGACGACTGAGGGAAAGATCTTGTCTTTCTTACCGTCAGATACTTTCACGAAACCATAACCCAGATCGACCCCGATATTTTTTTCCATCCTTGTAGCCTCCTAATTTTGCCTTACCATTACCACTTAAACATTCGACAAATTATTATGATGTCTTTAGAGGTTTTTAATGGTAATTATATTAATATTTCAATTATAGCAGAAAATTGACGGTTTTAAAAACATTAACTGCAACCAAGTTGAAGTGACGGTCGTAATCATCGCTTGTAATGGGGAACATTTTGAAAATATTGTACGATAAAGATAGTAAAGGTAAGATATTGGATCGCAGTCGGGGGGAGGAAATTAAAATTTAAGGTCGAAATTAACGTTAATTGTATATGATATCGAGATCGAGGTGAACGTATTTGATTCAATTGCAGAAGGTTACCAAAGTCTATGGTAACGGGGTTATCGCTTTGAACAATATTAATATATCAATTGAAAAAGGCGAATTTGTTTTTTTAGTGGGAGCCAGCGGCGCCGGCAAAACAACCTTTATGAAATTGGTAAACCGGAGGGAACTCGCGACCGAGGGGGGGGTTTTTGTCGGCCGCAAAAATTTGTCTCAGATGAAGGAGTCGGAAATTCCGATTTTTCGCAGAAACATTGGAACTGTTTTTCAGGATTATAAACTGCTTCCCAATAAAACGGTCTTTGAGAACGTGGCATTTGCTTTGGAAGTCATTGAAGCTTCTAAACGGGATATTTTAAGGCAAGTACCTGCCGTATTGGATTTGGTGGGGCTAAAGGATAAGGCTAGGGTTTTTCCATTGCAGCTATCAGGTGGCGAACAACAACGGGTATCGTTGGCAAGGGCTATCGTTAACCGGCCCCTGGTTTTATTGGCAGATGAACCCACGGGAAATCTCGATCCCGATACTTCCTGGGGGATTATGGATTTGCTTTTGGAGATCAACAAACGAGGCACTACAGTTATCATGGCTACTCACAATAAATCGGTCGTGGATCGGATGAGAAAACGGGTAATTGCTTTGGATAGCGGCGTTGTAGCCAGAGATGAACAGAAGGGAGCTTACGAAAGTTGAAAATTAAAACCGCCGGTTATTTTATGAAAGAAGCCTCAACTGGACTGAGCCGTAATGGACTGATGAGTCTGGCTGCAGTGATTACTATTTCATTGTCATTGATTATTTTGGGTTGCTTTTATATTGTGGTAACCAATTTTAATCATTTCGCGCAAATGGCAAAAGGCGTTTTGGAACTCCGGGTCTACCTCGACGACGGGGTCGATCCCAATCCGCTTAAAGCTAAAATAGTTGAGCTGGATGGAGTTAAAAGTGTCCGCTACGTTTCCCGGGAAGACGGAGCCAAATGGCTGGAGCAAAGCTTGGGAGTGAAAGAACTATTTGTCACTTCCGATAATCCGCTGCCGGATATGATCAATATTAAACTTAAAGACGATGCCAAGGTCAAAAGTTTGGTGGCCCAGGTCAGCTCCCTCGCCGGAGTGGACGAGGTGGAGTATGGTAAAACTTTTGTTGAAGCGATGCTGGTTGTGGTACGAATCGTTTGGGTGCTTGGGTTTAGCTTGGTATTAATTATTGGCATTGTGGTTTTATATATCATTACCAATACGATTCGGCTGACAGTCTTTGCCCGCCGGAAGGAAATCGAGATCATGAAGCTGGTTGGAGCGACCGATTGGTTTATCCGCTGGCCCTTTATGTTGGAAGGAATTATCTTGGGACTGAGTGGCGCGTTGATATCGGCGATCATTCTTTCGAAAGGCTATCATTTTCTTTTTCAATATATCCACCAATTGGCGCCTTTTATTCCGCTGCTGGGCGAAGGAATTATCAATCAAAAGATGTTCATGCTTATTTCGCTGGTGGGCTTGGCATTCGGGGCCATCGGCAGCATGATGTCGATTAAGAAATTCTTGCGAGTGTAATTTGCTTAAAATAAAATTGCTTTTTTCGATGACTTATTTTCTTTGTAGTGCAAGGAGGATCACGATATGTTCAAACATAAAACCGGAGTGTCTTTATTGAGCTTTGGTTTAATTTTTTGTCTGGCTTCGGCATCCCTAGGCTGGGCTGCAACTCAAGCGGAAATTGAAAGCAAGATTGAACAGACACGAAAGAAATTAAACCAGACCCGACAGAAGGAGCGCAAAGTACTCGGGAACATGCTCCAAACCCAAGAGGATTTGGAGAAGATCAACAACAACCTAGCACGGTTAAATGTCAATCTCGGCAAGACCGAACAACAAATGAGTGTTTTTAAGGCGCAACTAGACAATGCCCAGTCGCAATTGGATAAAATAGAAATTCAAATTGGAGGCAGAAAAGGAGTTCTGGATCAACGATTAATTGCTATATATAAATATGGGTATCAAAGCAACCTGGAGATATTATTCGGAGCCAAAAATTTCAGTGAGTTTGTTTACCGTTTTGAGATGGTCGGCAATTATGTCCGGACCGATCTACATATAATCAATGCATTAAAAGAACAACAAACCCTGATTGCCGAAAAACGCGCTGAAATTGCCGATAAGCACCAGGCGTTGCAGGATCAGCGATCAACCTATACCAAATTACAAGCCCAGAAGCAGGCGGAACAAAACACTAAAATCCATCTGATGACGAATCAGAAAGATGAGTTATCTGCGTTGCAAAATAATAGAAAACTCTTGGAAACATCTCTTGATGAAATGGAACAGACTTCTAAAGAGATGGAAGAGCAGATTAAAAATCTCCAAAACAAAAATAACACCGCGCTGGGTTCAGGTAAGTTTATATGGCCCGTTAAGGGCAGGATCACCTCTTATTTCGGTTGGCGTTTTCACCCGATTTTGCGAAAAAAGAAATATCACTCCGGTTTAGATATTGCGCAGCCGACGGGAACGCCGATTGCGGCAGCGGATGCCGGGGTAGTAATTTTTTGTGGCCGTAACGGGGGTTATGGTAACATGATTGCTCTGGATCACGGTAATTCGATTTCGACAGTGTATGGGCATTGTTCGGAGATATTGGTCACCAATGGCCAAACGGTTGCCAAGGGGGATACTATCGGTAAAGTCGGTAGTACCGGATTAAGTACCGGACCTCATCTCCATTTTGAGGTACGTAAAAAGGGAGTACCGATTGACCCGTTGAGTTTATTATAAAGGAAGCGGTTTTATTGCTGAAAAATGTCCGTCATAAGGTAGCGCTGGGAGTAGCGCTGATGCTTGTTCTTGGTTGCGGTTTGGGATGGTGGTGGCAGGGCGCAGTCCGCCATCAAAAATATCAGGATCTACTAACGGCTTTTTATGTAATGGGAGTTGTAAAGATCAATTATTACCAGCCGGTCAATCTGGAGAACTTGATCAAGGCATACTGGGCAAAGGGAAATATTTCCGGGATGTTAAAATCGTTGAATGACCCGTATACCCGTTTCCTCAACCGGACTGAATATGCCGAGTTAAAGAAGGATACCAGCGGATCATTCGCTGGTATCGGGATTTTCTTTATTGTTAAAGAAGGAGAGCTTTTGATCTCCAAAGTTGTTGCCGGCTCCCCCAGTCAAACAGCGGGATTGCAAGAAGGAGACCGAATCATTGCCATCCAAAAAGTTCCGGTTAAAAATATGAGTACCGATGTGGCGGTCGCCAAAATAAGAGGCAAAATCGGGACTTCAGTCACGTTACTGGTGGCCCGCGGATCAGGTGAGGAGCGCCGCCAGTTGACCTTTGAGGTTAAGCGTGAGAATATCGTGGTTCCTACAGTTGAGCTGAACATTAAATCGGACCGCTTCATGGGAAGCTATGCATTGATCAAAATAATTCAATTTGCCGATACTACGGCTCCGGACTTGGAACGGGCTTTGCGCAAAATCGATGCGATGGTCGACTGTAGGGCTTTAATTTTGGATTTGCGGGCAAACCCGGGAGGGTCGCTGGAGGCCGCAATTAAGGTTGCCAGTGAATTTATCCCTGCAGATACTCCGGTACTTCACGTCAAACGCCGTAATCTGCCATGGCAAGTATTATCAGCCGAATATTTTGCCCACCGGCGGTTGCCGATGGTAGTTTTGGTCAATAGTTGGAGCGCCAGTGCTTCGGAGATCGTTTCCGGTGCTTTAAAAGACCAGAAACGTGCGACTTTGGTCGGGACTCATACCTTTGGCAAGGATTTGATCCAAGAGGTGAAAGAATTGCCCGGCGGTACCGCAATGACGGTTACCATAGCCAGTTATCTGACATCCGGCAAAGTGAACATTCATAAGAGAGGAGTTCAGCCGGATCGAGTCGTGGAGATACCGGGAGCGCTTGATCGCTTGCTCAAGAATGGCGATCCGGGACCTTTTAAAAGGATGAATGAGATGCAAGAGGCGGAGGCGCTGAAGATACTGCGTGAGCAGGTTTTGCTGAGTTACGGTAAAATGGCCAGTTGAAGAGCCTTTTCAAAAATAACTATCTCGCGCAGAAGCGCGGAGACGCAGAGAAAAGATGAAATATGATCGTAACTCTGCACCTTATGCTGGAGAATAATGGACTTAGCGGCTTAACCAGTAGCCAAAATGTGGCTGAGGTTTTAATTCAATCAACCCGGCTTTCAGTCGGATTTCATTTATTTTGAAGGAGAGTGACTGTATTGAGGCCGGTACCAGTTATCATCAAGACGGCCCTTATTTTTTATTTAGTTTACGCCGTACTCATTAGCGCAGTTACTTTATGGCCGGGTCATTTCCGGCCTGCATTTACTTTGAGGGAGAGTACGCAAACCAGTGTCGTGAAAGATGGAAACCGCGACCTCAGCATCAGGCAGGCACAGTACAAAAAAGCCTGGCAGCAGATTTTGGTGGATGAAGGGTATATACCGCAAGCGGTTTTTAAATCCAGAATTGAAAAGTTGAATGAGCAACGGGCCGGGCTGGACAAGGTTCAATGGATTGATACTGAAAGCATTATCCTGTTACCGATGGCGGTTACCCAAAACCATTTAATCCGGCTTACTTCGAAATGGCAGGAATTAACGCAAACCTCGGGATTTGAAGTAAAATCGGCTAGTTGGGGCATAACCAAGGGTCAACTGTGGGTGAAGTTAAGCAGTACCGTACAGGTTAAGCTAAATAAGCATTCAGTTAATTTGCCGTTGGAACAACTAACGATGATTCAGCCGGTCAAGCGATTGAGAGGAAATATCCCCGGCCTGGTGCCGGCATTTCCGCCTCGACCGGAACCGGCGAAAGTAAAGGAAGAGGCGGAGGCGGAGGCCAAGCCAAAGCCAAAGGCGCCTGAAATCCATGGGAGCCAACCTCTAGGTATGCCTGAAACTAAGAAAACCAATCCGATAAAACCGGTATTTATCAAAAAAAAGGCGCGTGTGGCCATTATCATTGATGATGTGGGCTATGTCACCGGTCCTACCGATGCGATGTTGAAAGTTTCCGCTCCATTAACCTTTTCGGTGCTTCCTTTTGGTCCTTACAGTCAGAAATATGCGGCAGCCGCTAAAGAACGTGGGTTTGAGATTATGCTGCACCTGCCGCTGGAACCGCTCAATCCGAAAGTCAATCCCGGTCCAGGCGTGATCAAGCGCAGCTTTACCGAAGAGGAAGTTGACGAAGAGCTGGGCAAAGATTTGGAACAAGTGCCGGAAGCGATAGGGGTAAACAACCATGAAGGATCGGCCGGGACCAGCGACGATAGACTGATGGGGATTTTGATGGCAGCGCTTAAAAAACGCCAAATGTTTTTTGTCGATAGTATGACGGTAGCAAGTTCGGTAGCGCTTAAATATGCCCGGTTAAATAATTTGCCATCTGCCAAACGTAAGATTTTTATCGATAATCAAACAGATTTGGCGAGTAAAAAGCAAGCTTTACGGGAATTAATCAAAATTGCACTCAGGGATGGAACGGCTATAGCAATCGGCCATGTACGGGACAATACGGCCCAGGCTATTACTGAAATGCTGCCGGAGTTTGTCAAGGCGGGGATTGAAGTGGTGCCGGTGTCGCAGTTGGTGAAGTAAT
Source organism: Bacillota bacterium (assembly GCA_003501365.1). GTDB lineage: Bacteria > Bacillota > UBA4882 > UBA8346 > UBA8346 > UBA8346. The sequence goes on along the minus strand of DNPP01000250.1, from coordinate 7,866 downwards.
TTTAAGTTATCGCAAAAATGAGTCTGTCAGGAACATACGTTCATTGGCAGCTTTTTTATTTAAAATGACCCAGAGGTTAGCCCGCCAATATAATCCAATAAAGATGAAGTATTAGACGAATAACAATGTAAGCCAATAACCGAATGAATTAATGGCCGAAATTTTAGCCGCCGGCCATGAACAAGCCCAGGGAATAGAACAAGTAAATAAAACGAAAGGAAAATAATATCGTTACTATTTATTTTTACAGATAGAAGGAATGTTGTAATTGAAGTCGAATATTGTTAATAAAATAATAACGATATTAAATTAAGGTGAACAGAATGCCGATTAACATTGTTGATGTAGCGAATAAAGCTGGAGTTTGTATAACAACAGTCTCCAGAGTACTTAATAATAACGGACAGGTCCGCGAAAGTAACCGCCTGAAAGTAAATCAGGCCATTGCGGAGCTTGGTTATAACCGCAATGCTGCCGCCCGGACATTGGTGCGCGGGAAAAGCGAAACATTGGGAATCGTTGTCCCCACTTTGAATGATCCATTTTGGGCGGATCTGGTTACTCAGATTGAACATGCTGCCTTCGACCATGGTTATTTGGTGGTCTTGGCTCTTACTACGGACAACAATGATGAAGTCATTGAGAAACGGTGGATCAAAGTCTTTAGTGAAGGACGGGTGGATGGAATTTTTCTCATTGCGCCGGGATATGAGAGTGATTATATTTCTGAGTTGCGCATACGCAATTTCCCCTTTGTTCTTTTGGATAATAACCAAAATACGTTAAAAATGCCCTCCATAATTGTCGACAACACCGAAGGCGGCTATCTTGCCACTAGACATTTAATTGAACTGGGGCATAAGCGGATAGGGCATATTGCCGGTAATTTAAAACACCAATCAGCCCGTGAGCGTCTTCAAGGCTATTACAAGGCGTTAAATCAGTTTGATTTGGCAGTTGATGAACACTTGATTGGCCAAGGGAATTTCGCAGTGAAAGAAGCTTTTCGAATTGCAACGGAATGGTTGTCGCAAAAACAAAGACCCACAGCAATTTTTGCCGCTGACGACACAATGGCTTTAGCCTGCTTGGAGGCGGCCAGAAGATTGAATCTTGAAATCCCCAGAGACCTTTCGATTATTGGTTATGACGATAGTTCGATTTGTAGCGTGGTAACACCGTGTCTTTCAACGATAAAACAACCGACATCTGCAATGGCCAGCGAAGCAGTTCAATTATTATTGAAGTATCTTGAGAATAAAACACCCCGTAATAAAACAGTGATCATTAGCCCGGAATTAATTGTCCGAGAATCCACCGGCCCGGGATAAATTTTTTTAAATCAAAAATAATAACGTTGTTATTTTCGAAAGTAATTATCAATCGGTGGTTTTGTCTGGTTAAAAACAATATTTGCTTTGGAGGTGATAGAGGTTACACTACTACTAATATTAAAATTAATTAATTGAGGAGGAGAAAATGCAAAAGTTTCAAAAGGCTATTTTGGTATTACTAAGTGTACTGTTAGTTTCGGTTATTTCCTTTTCCAACGGTTCTTGCAAGGATAAAATAACATTGCGGTTGGCCTATATTTATACCGGTGGTCATGCAAAAGCGCCAATTTATGAACCTTATATCAAAGAATTCAGCAAGCTGAATCCCGATATTAACTTGAGTTTGGAACCGATGAACGGTGGTACACCGGATGTTCAAGCGAAACTTTATACTTACGCTGCCGGAGATAATCTCCCGGATGTCTTTATTTCCTGGCCGGGTCCAGGGATGTTAAAAAACTTTGTAGACGCCCAAAAAATTGCAGATCTAAAGGATTATTTGGCCCAAGATAAGTTATTTAAAAAATATTTTCAGAATAAGGAATACTTTTTCGACGGTTCGGTTCGTTTTGAGAAGAATGGCCCGATATGGGGGATACCGGATGAACCGTACTATATGTTCCTAACAGTTAATAAAAAACTGTTTGCCCAAGCCGGCGTGCAAATTCCAAAAACATACGAAGATTTGAAGAACATTATTCCCAAGTTCCGCGCAAAAGGAATCATACCTATCGCAATGGCCGGTAAGGATCAAGACCTAAACGTCTGTTTTTGGTTTGGGATGTTAAACAGATTTGGCACCGATCAAGAAATTATTAAAGGACTCACCACCGGAGACATGGAAAAAGCTCCTGCGTATTTAAGATCAGCCAAAGCCATTTATCAGCTTGCCGGGTTAAAGGCATTTCCGGAAGGTTGTGTCTCTATGCAGAGCCAAGAAGCACTCACCCTCTTTGATCAGGGCAAAGCGGCCATGTATTATGGTGGAACCTGGTACTTGGGAAATGTATCTCCGAAAACCGCTGCCGGTTGTGAGGTTGTCCCCTTATGGACTTTTGCTGACGGCAAGGGAGATCCCAAAGAGTTGCTTGGCGGTGTTGCGGTTGAGTATCTTGTCAGCGCTAAATCCTGGAAGGAAAATTCCAGACGGCAGGCGGTTGATAAATTGCTTCATTATTTAATTAACCCCACCCTTTATTCGAAATATCTGGAACTCGGAACTCCGTCAATTCTTAACTTATCATACACCGATAAAACTAGTCCGTTATTAATCAAAGCAGACAAATTGGCGAAATCGGCCACCAGAATGCAGCAAAATTATGATGCTTACGGTTCCCAACAGGCCAATGATGCGCTCAATAATTTGTCGCAGGGCTTATTAAATCGCTCGATTACTCCGGAAGAGGCTGTTAAACAATTAAGTGAACAGGCAAAAGCCGGTGCTGCGAATTAAGGGTATCGCGGATCAAGGCGGGGAAAATTCCCCGCCTCTTATGGGAGGATGGAACATGACTCCGAAAAAAATGCGGACAGGTATTCTTTTTTTAGCTCCGGCTATGCTGTTCTATTGTTTTTTTGTAGTGTTCTCCATAGCCAGGGTCATCTATTATTCCTTTTTTAAATGGAACGGCTTAAACTTTCCACAATTTGTCGGCGTTTCCAACTATGTAAGATTGGTGAACGATCAAACAGTGCTGGCGGCTTTTAGAAATAATTTAATTGCCATTGCTATGGCCTTGATTATTCAGATTGGAATAGCTTTAATCCTGACGATAAGCCTCTCTAATTGTAAATTCGGCGCCAGGTTTTTTCGGACGGTTTATTTTGTTCCTGCCGTCATTTCCGGAGTAGCGGTGGCCATGATGTTCGGCCAAGCGATGAATCCTGATTACGGTTTGATTAATACATCACTAAGGTTAATCGGTCTGGGAACACTAGCCCGACCCTGGCTCTCCAATTCAAATACGGCGATATACGCCGCACTATTACCGCAGACTTTACAGTATATAGGCTGGAATGTGATTATATTGGTTGCCGGAATTTATAACATTCCGGACAGCCTTTATGAGGCAGCCTATCTGGATGGCGTCAGCAACCTTCAAAAAACGTGGTATATCACGCTACCGTTATTGTGGGAGGTTATCCAGATTTGTATCATTTCCGCCATTACCGGCTCTTTACAGGGTTTTACCCATGTCATGGTCCTTACCGGAGGCGGACCAAACAGCGCTACCGAATTAGTTGGATTACTTATGTATCACCGGACGTTTCAGTGGTTGCAATTTGGTTACGGCAGTTCAATTTCGGTAGGCATCTTCTTGGTGGGATTATTGTTTTCGGTGTTATTTAAACGCTATTTTTCTTCAGACAAAATCGAGTATTGAGGAGTGTCGCAATGGAAAATCTGCAAATTTTGGAAAGCAGCTTATTTCCTGAAAGACAAAAACCAAAACATCGTAAAGGAATTAGTACGCAGATCATATTGATTGCCACGGCGCTGATCACCATGATGCCTTTGCTGTGGATTTTAATGGGTTCATTTAAAAATAACAACGAGCTCTTTCTAAATTCATTTGGGATACCTCATATCTGGCGTTTTGAAAATTATTACCAGGCATGGAAAAACGGGAATATCGGCGCGGATTTTTTTAACAGTACTTTTATATGCTGTGTTTCGATAATTTGTATTCTTTTGATTACATCCATGGCGGCCTATATTCTATCACGGTTCCAATTCCGGTTAAATTTTATGATCTATTCCTTTTTTCTGATGGGGTTGATGATTCCATGGGCTTCTAATTTATTGCCGCTGTTTTTGACCTTGAAAAAAATTGGTGTTTACGATACATACTGGGCACTGATATTACCGTATATTTCTTTTGAAATACCCTTTGGAGTATTTATATTGACCGGGTTTATGAAATCGATACCCACGGAGCTGGAGGAAGCGGCGGTAATTGACGGTTGTTCGAATTGGGCTATTTTCATGCATGTAATTATACCCTTAAGCAAACCGGTATTGTCCACGGTAGCTATTTTAACCTTTCTGGATGTTTGGAATGAATATCTTTTCGCATTGGTATTTTTAAGTAATCCGGCACATTTTACCTTATCGCTGGGCTTGGCGGCGTTTCAAACCGGTAGAGTTCAATATTATGGGATCATTATGGCCGGAATCATTATTTCGATTATTCCAGTGTTATTTGTTTATATACTTTTACAAAAACAAGTTATTAAAGGAATGACTACCGGTGCAGTGAAGGGATGAGTACAACTAGGGTGCGGGAGGAATCATGAGACAGTATGTTGTCGGCGTTGATGGAGGGGGTACTAAAACCCATTATACGCTTTTTGATTCAAATGGGAACTTGGTCTATTTTTTAGAGGGAGGTCCCGCCAATCATGAAGTGTATGGCAATGGGTACGAAGGGACCCGGTATGAATTGAAAACTTCATTTCAAAAAATATTCCGGGAAAGTGGATTAAATATAGAAGATATCAATTTTAGTATATTCGGGATGGCGGGGATTGATGTACAGTCACAGAAAGATATGGTGACGAAGGTCATCGCAGAATTGGGATTCAAGGATTTTGAAGTCATGAATGATGCTTTTCTGGGTATTAAAGCTGCCAGCAGCCACGGATATGGAGTCTGTAGCATTAATGGAACCGGGACTTGTTGCGCCGGAATTGATCCGCAAGGTTCGCGTATTCAGGTTGGCGGTACAGGCTATTTCTTTGGTGACGAAGGTGGCGCCACACATCTTGGAGGGATGGCTTTCCGGTGTGTTTATGATTATTTATATCGTTGCGGGCAACCGACGCTAATGAAAAAATTGCTGTTTGACTTTCTAAGAATTAACAAAGATGATGATTTAGTAGAAATTATCTATCAAAAAAATTTCTGTAACAATTGGGTTGATTTTTCAAGAATTCCGTTTGAAGCAGCTAACTTGGGCGATGAGGTCGCGTTGGAACTTTTACAAAGTACCGGCCGAAAGTCTGCTAAATCTGTGCTTGGGGCTATACGATATTTAAATTTTGAATCGATTGCTGAAATTGATATTATTCTGGCGGGTTCCGTATATGTCAAGGGAGAAAATCCGGCTTTGGTGGAAGCCTTTCGACAAGAAATATCTTCAAATATATCCCAAAAAGTCCGCTTCACGGTTTTACAAGTTCCTCCGGTAACCGGAGCTGTGTTATGGGCCTTAGAATCGCTTGCCAAAGGCATGGATCAAAATTTTCGCGAACAAGTGATTCTTAATTTAAGTAAAGTTCAATTAAACTAGCGAAACCAAAAAGAATATGTCCAATAGTTATTATTCAATCACAAAATAATTATCGTAAGGGTCATTTGGAGGGCGGAAACCGTTTTTGAAATTAAATCAAAATACATATGAAATAAGGAGGTTTTGTCCATGAAAGGATTAAAGGTGGTAGTCATTGGCGGAGGCTCAAGTTATACCCCGGAATTAATTGAAGGGTTCATTAAGCGCCAGGATGAGTTGCCGGTCCGGGAACTCTGGTTAGTGGATATCGAACCCGGTCAAGAAAAATTGGCGATCATCGGAAGTTTAGCTGAAAGAATGGTAAAAAAGGCGGGGGTATCCATGGAGGTTCACACCACGCTAAATCGCCGTGATGTTTTGAAAGACGCAGATTTCGTCATCACACAATTTAGGGTGGGCTTGCTTGATGCCCGGATCAAAGACGAAAGAATTCCTTTGAGCCATGGTTATATGGGGCAAGAAACCAACGGAGCCGGCGGGATGTTTAAAGCGTTACGGACTATTCCGGTAATTTTGGATATTGCCAAAGATATGGCTGAACTTTGCCCGGATGCCTGGATGATAAACTTTACCAACCCTTCGGGGATGATAACGGAAGCGCTATTACGATACGGAAAAACCAACAAAGCCATTGGGTTATGTAATTTGCCTATTGGGATGGAAAGAACGATCGCTGATCTTACCGAAGTTGATCCCGAGCGAATTCGGATTGATTTTGCCGGGTTAAATCATATGGTATTCGGTTTAAATGTATATTTGGACGGAGACAACATCACCCGTCAAATTATTACGAAAATCGGTAATGGCGAGATGGAAAGCATGGTTAAAAACTTTAACAATTTCGAGTGGTCTGCCCAATTTCTCGAAGGTTTAGGTGTGATACCCTGTTCCTATCATAAATATTATTTTCAAAAGCAGGAAATGCTGGAGAAAGAATTAATGGAGTTTTCCAAAGGAGAAACCCGGGCTGAAAAAGTTAAGCGGCTGGAGAGTGAATTGTTCGAACTATATAAAGACCCGCATCTGGACATTAAACCGCCTCAACTTGCGGAACGGGGCGGCGCCTATTACAGTGAGGCGGCTTGCCGGCTCATTAGTTCCATCTATAATGATAAAAAAGACATTCAGGTAGTCGTCACCCGAAACAACAATGCCATTACGGGACTTCCGGTCGAATCCGCGGTTGAAGTCAGCTGCCTAATTACCCGATACGGTCCCAAACCGATTGCCATGGGAGAGCTTCCGGTAGCGGTTAATGGTCTGGTCCAACAGATCAAGTCATTTGAGAGAACAGTTATTGAAGCCGCGGTAACCGGGGATTATAACACCGCTTTGGTGGCCATGACTATAAATCCACTGGTACAGTCGGAGAAAATGGCTAAAATTTTACTCGATGAATTATTGGAAGCCCATCGAGATTACTTGCCCCAATTTAAGCGGCATTTTTCTATCTAGGGTGAGATAAATTTTGATAATAAATTTTACTTACATAGATCCAAGATGACTAAAAGCAGCTCACCCCCTTAATCTCCCTCTCTTTTCGGAAGAGAGGGGGGATGACTCAAGAGTAACAATTAGCAACATAGATCTCAGGGGGTGCAATTCAGCTGGTTCTTTTCACCGCTACCGTCAAACCGTCCCCGATCGGCAGCAAAGTACTCTCAAATTGCGGACAACCCGCAATGCTTTTATTGAATGTATCTAATGATTTACCCATTTGGGTCAAATCGCTAAACTCAGAACCAAAATCCATCACCGGAAAGAGTGTATCCTCGGCAAGCAGCAATCCTCCCGGCTTAAGCAATCTACTATAGTCCTCCAGCATTTCGTAATACAGCTTTTTATCGCCGACATCCTGGAAAATAAGATCAAACTTTTCGTTCATCCCTGAGATGACGGTGCGCGCCTCACCAATTCTAACCTCAATCTGTTCTTTGACCCCTTCCCGTTCAAAGTTATTAACCGCTTGCCCGGCCACTTCCGGGCCCATTTCAATGGTAACGATTTTACCGCCATAATGTTGAAGCGCTTTGGCCATCATGACAGTTGAAAAACCAATACAGGTACCGAAAAATCAAAAAAAGCTCAGTTTTGTATATACAGCGAGTAAAACTAGCTGATAGTGGCGTGGCCGATGTTTTTGGGTAAAAGCAGCACATCAATCACTGGGAATATCATCAATAGACCAAGAAAGACAAAACCGAATTCATAGGCAGTATTAATCGCGAAGAAAATTTGCA
>DNPP01000014.1 GCA_003501365.1 Bacillota bacterium | reverse complement strand
TGTTTAATTATAAACTAGTCCTAATCCAAAGCCGCTAAGTCCACCAAAACCTCTTTGTTCCTTGCATCCTTGGCGCCCTTTGCGTCTTGGGGTGAGATAAAATGTTTTACGGGTGGATAACGGATAAATCATAGAGCGTAGCGCAGCAAGTTAGTAAAGATATACAGTTGGCTGAAAACCTGAAAGTGGTGTATGTAGATTCATTTCTGGTGGGGTTATATAGCGGGAAATCACGCGGGGTGCATAAAAGTTTATTACCGATCCGGTCATGTTAATCGAGAGCCGGGAGCCAAAACCGGGAGCCGTTTTTCAGCCCAAGGCTTTCACTACTACAGTTTTGACAGCTAAATCATGATATGATCTTCTTTTCTCATCTTTCGCCAAGACCGCAAAGAAAACAATAAGTATTGACGTTTCAAGCAATAAGGACACTTTATGGTTAATCGCCAGATTAAGCCAGTTCAATATTTTAGAAAACGTGAAAGGGACCAGGATTATTATTTCTCTTTCCAGCGCTCGCCAAAAACTAATTTGCTTCTCATCCTCAGCAATGACTTTTAATTTCATTACGTATTTACCCAAAGTTTGGCCATAGTAGTAAAGAAACCAAGCATTATATATCGGGAATAAAATATAGAATATTATTTCCAAAAAATCATTAATCAGTAGACCCATTACCATAAAAAGCAAAGAAACAGCCAAGAAGGCCGCCCCGAAAATTGAACCATCAATCACTCGCGCCACGATCCTAGGCCGGATCGTCTGGTACTCTTTGGCAATCATTATCTTCTCCCTTTCCCCAGCTATGACTTTGAACATCATATCAGCCCCCATTACAAAGGTCTCCAGTCTACGGATAGACAAAAATATGAATTAGCATAATAGAATTAAAGGCTTTTCTTCATTTGCCAAACATAGATTATTATATCATGTTCTTAAAAATATGTCAGTGAAGTATAAATCGTGTTATCAGATTCAACATTATCAAGCCGGAGCTCCGGACTACTGATCGCTCGCTTCGACTTGCGATATCCGTAGTATACGTCTTAAAAATACAGCAGTTTTCACGGGAGCAGCCGGACCGCAGAATCAAAATCCATCGGCCTTCCCCATAAATAGCCTTGGATGTAATCACAATTGAGGTCTTTGAGTGTTTCCAGCTGTGAGTTATTTTCCACGCCTTCAGAAATAACCGACAAATGCAGGAGATGCCCCATGGAAATGATTGCGGCAATGTATTCTTTGCCTTGTACTGTATCATTTATTTCATCAACAAAGGATTTATCGATTTTCAATAGATTAACAGGCAGTCTCCGCAGATAATTCAAGGAAGTATAGCCTGTCCCGAAATCATCCAAGGCGATTTTGATACCCATATCTTTAAGAGTTTTTAATGGTTTTGTGGCATCAGAAACTGAAGATAGCATCACGGATTCCGTGATTTCGATTTCAAGGTTTTGCGGAGGAAATCCGGTTTCATTCAAAGCCTGGCGGATATCATCAATAAAGCAGACTTCCTGGATATGCAGTGCTGAAATATTTACGGAAATAATAGTTTCACAGCTGTCTTCGGTTATGCTCGGCGCAAATTTCATCAATGCATGTTTTAATACCCAGCGGTCGATTTCGATAATATGGCCGTTTTTTTCTGCAATTGGGATAAAGACTGCCGGACTCACTGGCGCACCATTTGAATCTTTCATGCGCAGAAGTGTTTCAAAGCCTCTCAGCTTCTTATTTGTTGAATTAAACTGGGGTTGGAATAAAAGTTGAAATGCATCCGTTTCAAGTGCAAGGCGGATTAAACTATCGATTGCGAGGTCATCTTCCACATTTTTCCGCATACTGTTTTCAAAAATGCAGATTTTTGTATTTCCTGACTGTTTTGCATGCCGCCTTGCGATATCGGAACATTGAAGTAAGTCCTTGGAATTTGTAATCTCTGGAAATATTGCGATGCCGAAATCGCCGGAAAGATAAACATCCTGTCCTTCTAGGGTTATTTTCTTCTTGAGTGCATCTGCAAATTGTTCAATATGCTGAAGCAGTTCTTTTCTTGATAAAAAGTCTGCCACCAGAAGTACGAATTTAATGCCGTCTTTTTTGGCAAGATAGTCATTCGGAGCCGTTATACTATTCCAGCGTTTCACAATTTCACAGATAACATTATTTCCAAATACATATCCAATCGTATCATTTACGCTGTCAAAATTCCCTATCTCAATATTGATAACTGCAAAACCAGTATTTTGTTCCCTTTTGCTTTCAATCAATTCTTCCAAGTATTCATCAAGGGCATGGTCGTTCGGCAAGCCTGTTAGAGTATTTGTATAGGCATATTCATGCATTATAATTTCATTCGTATCGATCTTTTCCAAATATTTATTCAGAATGAAAACGATAAAAAATCCCGTTAAGTACATCACAATGCCCGGCAGCGGAGTTAAGGCGCTACGCGTTATCATAACAAAAGTTATGCCGGCAATATTTATAAATATAAAACACCCCGAGGCAAGAAATCCTTTTCCCCGGTATTCAATCACAAGGCAGACGGTTATAAATATCTGAATGCATGTGATAATGCCGTTGACGCTGTTTGAAGATATCTGATTATGGATTAAGGCAATATTACCATCGATATTTCCAATGGCACTATTGTAATACATTGTCGTGCCAAGAACGACAATATAAAAGACAAATTTAAATATGCGTATTCTTTTCTTTAACATTGACACATCCCCTTGACGATAGGAACGATGTAGTCG
>DNPP01000105.1 GCA_003501365.1 Bacillota bacterium | reverse complement strand
AATTTTGATTTGGAGACACTGGATTACCAATTGAATGTTAAAGAGGCCAACCGGATCGCGATGAAAGTTAGTGAAATTTCCGAGGAATTACGGACCTTGACTGAAAAGGCAAGTGGAGAAGGAGATTTTTTGTATTAATAATAGGGGTCAACAATGACGAAATTTTTAATTTTAGGGATCGAAACTTCTTGTGATGACACTTCAGTGTCGGTAATTGAGAATGGTAATATAATTCGCAGCAATATTATTTCTTCGCAAATTGATTTGCACCAGAAATTTGGCGGGGTGGTACCGGAGTTAGCGGCCAGATGTCATTTGGAGGCGGTGTTGCCAATTTATCGACTGGCACTAACTGAAGCCGGAGTTTCTATCCATGATATTCAGCTTATTGCCGCCACTTACGGACCGGGATTGATCGGAAGTCTGCTGGTGGGATTATCTTTTGCCAAAGGATTGGCACTTGCGGGTGAAATACCGTTTATCGGGGTCAACCATATCGAGGGCCATATTTATGCCAATATTTTGGGTCATCCGGAAATCGAACCGCCGCTGCTTTGCTTAACTGTTTCCGGTGGTCATACCGACCTGCTTTATATGCGGAAATGGGGCTCTTATCAGGTACTGGGGCGGACAAAAGATGACGCCGCCGGGGAAGCGTTTGATAAAATCTCGCGGGTACTCGGGTTGGGCTATCCGGGTGGTCCATATATCGACCGGATTGCTGTAGGGGCTAAAGATGATCTTGAGTTTGTTCAAGCGAAGGGTTTTACCAATTCTTTCGATTTTTCTTTTAGCGGACTGAAAACGGCGGTAATGAATTATATTCAGCATCAAAAGCAATTGGGCTTAGAATTAGATGTTCCTAGGATCGCGGCCAGTTTTCAACGGGCGGTGGTTACCCAATTGACCGTCAAACTATTTCAAGCCGTTAAAGATTATGAGGCCGGAACCATTTTACTCTCCGGAGGAGTAGCTGCTAACACACTACTGCGTCGGCGCTGCCAAACGGAAGCGGAACGGTTAGGCATAACCCTTTACTATCCGGAACTTTCACTGTGTACGGATAATGCAGCAATGATAGCGGCGGCCGGATATTTTCACTTTATTAACGAAGGCCCTCGAAATTTAGAGATTACAGCCGCGTCTGATTTAAAACTTTAGGGCACAAATTATCCGGCTGTTTATGGGTGATAGGTAATAATTACGCCGATATCGGTCCACACGAATCACTTTGATAGATCCACAAAATAATGGGGATTAAAGTGTGGATGGTGTGCAAAACTCTCAGGAATTGGTCAAATTAAGCCCGGTATTGTGGATAACTTGTGGACACTGTGGAGAATTGTGTAGTGACAAAATGTTGAAAGAAAGGCCAGCTAGAAGCTGATTTTAATCGATTGTTTGTTCGACTTCGAATAAATCAATTGTTAATGATTTTTTTAATTATTCACTAATATCCTATATAACTTGTTAAAAAGATCTAGGATTGATGAGATGAATAAGAATAACTTGAGCGATTTCTCTATTTTTCATCTGGAAGCAGCCGCTACGCCAGAGATATATCAACGTGGAGTTGAATATTATCAACAGGGGCATCTGGCCAAAGCCTGCAAAATCGATCATATTTTAGCCGGCCTGATAACCGGTACCGGCGGTACCTATAAGGTGCGGCTATGGTATGGACATTCCGGGCTACAGGGCGAATGCAGTTGCCCTTATCAAGGGTTTTGTAAACACATGGTAGCTTTAGCCATTGCTTGGCTGAAGGAAGCGAATTGTTTTATTGATTTACAACCCCAATTAAATGAAATTTTGGATGAACCCGCCAATCTGATTGCCCTGCTATTAAAGCTAATTCACCAAGATCCGCTCAATTTACTCGAACTTTTGCCAGACCGGATTAATCAAACGGATTTCATAAGCGCCCGGGGTGTAATGAACCTAATACGGAATACCTTTTCTGCGCCCCAGTTCTCCATGGAGCAAATCGCAGAGTTATGGGAGAAGGTTAACCGGCTAATACCACTCATAGCGGCCAAGATTCAAGTCGGCGATCCCCAAGCCGAAGACTTGCTGTTGGAACTTATAACCGGTTTGGAGCAGGAGTTTGAAATCATTCCCAGCAACTCATGCTGTGAAATATTTAAGAATTTAGTCCATTCGCTTGAACCGGTCCTGCCTTGCCTCGATCCAGCCCAACAGAGACGGGTCTTTGAGAAATTTTGGCTCCTATACTTGAAATCCAATTTGTGGGAGCCGGCTCTGGAGTTAAAACCGTTGCTACTTAGTTTACATCAATATGATATTACCTTTCTTGAACAAAAAACCGGGAATTTTCTGAACGGCGAACCTTCCTTATTACAGATGATTTCTTTATATCTGCTTTTTTACGAATCTTCAGCCAAAGACCCGGTATTTGCCGGACTGTTGGAAAAGATTCGCGCTAAATTGGCAGCACGTCCGGACGGCCGTCTTTGGCTAATCGATCGTTTACTGGAGAATGAACCGGATCAAGCATTTCGATTGGCTAAAACAGGAATACGGCTTTTTCTCCAAGAAAAGTCGGCTTTTCGGGAACGATTGATTGCGATCCATCATAAAAGGGCAGAATCCAAACAAGCTGCAGCGCTTAGCTTTATTCAGTTTCAAGCGAACCCGAATTTTGAAGAATATATTCCGTTGAAGATGCTTTTAGACAAATACCCCTCGGA
>DNPP01000172.1 GCA_003501365.1 Bacillota bacterium | reverse complement strand
GAGTTTCCAACATTATTGTACAAAATCAAATTGACGATCAACAATACCGCGTTTATTCCACCGTCACGCTCTTGGCCAAATTCCTCGGCTTATCCACGTCGCACCCTCTGGCTTTGGCCGCATAATAAGCAAACAGTTGCAGCGGCACCACCGACAGGATCGGCGTCAGCATCGTATGGGTTACCGGGATATGAATTACATAATCCACCGACTTACTGATCTCATGATCTCCGGCCACCGCCAGAGCAACCACGGTCGCATCTCTGGCCTTAACCTCTTTAATATTACTGATCATCTTATCATATAACTCCGGCTGAGTCGCCATCGCAAAGACCGGCACGCCTTCCACAATCAGCGCCAGCGTTCCATGTTTCAACTCCCCGGCGGCATAAGCCTCGGCATGAATATAGGATATTTCCTTGAGTTTCAAAGCTCCTTCCAAGGATACCGCATAATCCAGACCCCGGCCGATGAAGAAAATATCCTCGCAACTCTTAAAATCTTCGGCAAATTCCTTGATCTTGGTCTCGGTATTCAAAACCTTTTCAATTTGACCGGGCAAATGGAGCATCGCCTCCACCATCCCGACCCGTTCGTTCTGAGAGATGGTTTCCCGGTGTTGAGCCAAATAAATTGCCAGTAAATACAAAGATAACAATTGAGTCGTATATGCCTTGGTCGAAGCCACCGCAATCTCCGGTCCGGCCAAAGTTAAAATCAAATCATCAGCCTCCCGGGCCACCGAGCTGCCAACCACGTTGGTAATGGCTAACACCCTGGAGCCCAGCCGTTTGGCTTCCCGTAATCCGGCCAGAGTATCCGCAGTTTCTCCCGATTGAGAGATGATGATAGTCAGCGACTTGGGACTAATCATCGGATCCCGATAGCGAAACTCCGAAGCCACTTCAACCTCCACCGGAATACGGGCCAATTTCTCGATCAGGTACTTGCCGACCATTCCGGCATGGTAAGCGGTTCCGCAGGCCACAATTTGCACCTTCTCCAGCTCACCGATCTCGCGGGCCGACAATTTGACCTCCGGTAACTGCACTTTCATCTCGATGGGATCCACCTTACCGGTCAAAGTATCGTGAACCGCTTTAGCCTGCTCGTGGATCTCCTTTAACATGAAATCTTCATAGCCGCCCTTTTCGGCGGCAGTGATGTCCCATTCCACATGATATATTTCTTTGGAGTGCTCACTGCCGCTGAAATCGTAAAGTTTTACCTGATCAGCGGTAAGCACCGCCATTTCCCCGTCTTCCAAAATATAAATCTCGCGGGTATAGGGAAGTACCGCCGGGATATCGGATGCCACAAAATTTTCAGACTTTCCCAGTCCGATAATTAAAGGACTGGACTTGCGGGCCGCCACAATTTCTCCCGGATGTTCATCACTAATCACCACCAGCCCAAATGCCCCGTCCACCTTTTTCAAGGCTTGCCGGACCGCTTCGGCCAAATCTCCCTGGTAATACTCTTCAATCAGATGCGGCAATACTTCCGTATCGGTTTCGGAGTTAAAAATATGACCTTTTTCCTGCAACCATTCTTTCAGCGCAATATAATTTTCGATGATCCCGTTGTGGACGAGTGACAGCTTTTGATTACAATCGAAATGCGGGTGGGCATTCCGGTCGGACGGACGGCCATGAGTTGCCCAACGGGTATGGCCGATACCCAAAGTCCCCTTCAGCTTACTATTCTGCAACATTTCCTCAAGCTTGTTTAAACGCCCGGCGGTTTTACACGAGTTCAATTTATTTTGATTATATACGGTAACTCCGGCAGAATCATAACCCCGGTATTCTAAACGCCTCAAACCATCCAATAGAATGGGTACCGCTTCTTGCTTACCAATATATCCTACAATCCCACACATGGGAAAGACCTCCTTATAATTTAGGATTAAAAATAGAAATAGCCGAACTTAAACTAAAGATCGGCAGTTGAAAAGCACTATGAAAGTCTGTTTGGTAATAATTCATAGCCCAAAATCAATCAGCCGAATCTAGAATACTAACTGATTGTCCTGACTATGGTATTCAATCCCTCTGCGCATTATACGCATAGCACAACACCCACCGGCTTCACAAAGCCCGGTGTAATTAAGTTTGGCTAAAAAAGGTTACAAGCCGCCCTATGCTTACGAGGCGGTCTAAAACTTCTTGACTACCAAATCTGCAGTTTGCAGATAAAAATATTTAGTTTTCCCAGCCCTATTGTCCCTGGCATTACTGCCGGATTTGTCAGGCCTTTAACGGTGGTTTTTCACCGGAGGTCACCCGCCGATTGCTAAAAGGCGCATATTATGCGCATTCCAGCTCCGAGATCCCTCTCCTCGTCTACTCTACAATCAAACGCCTTATCCATTCTACCAATAATTGTTTGATTAAAGAGTCCTGGCGCTAAAGTTTTAGATTATCGACTACTTTTCATTCCCATCCCCTTTCAATTTATGATGAACCACGAAATACACGAAAGGTCACGAAAAAAGGAAGGACCATTCGAAGCTGTCATCTCGTGTATTTGGTGCTTCCGTTATTAATAATCGGCACTTCCTGCTTACTTCCGCACCCCCTTTATATTTTATGCTTTATTGTATCATAACGCCGCCTAAAAATAAATGGCGTAAAAGAATTGTAAGTTTCTTGCAACGGATGACCGACAAACGGTCAATTGTTTTTATCCCTGTTCCCGCTGGATTACTGCTGCAACTTCGGCCACTAGTTTTTTTAATATTGATTCATCAGGGCCCTCCGCCATGACCCGGATCAATGGTTCCGTCCCGGAAGCCCTGACAAAAATGCGGCCCTCCGCCTGCAGCTCCTGCTCCGCTTTGACCAGCTCTTCCTTAATCCGGGGATTGACATCCCAGCCGTCTTTTTTACTAACCCGCACATTCTCCAAAATTTGGGGGAAACGTGCCATCTGGCTTGCCAGCTCCGATAAGCTCTTGCGGGTGCCGGCCAGAACCGAAATCAATTGCAATGCAGTCATAATCCCGTCACCGGTGGTATTTTTCTCTAAGAAAATAATATGGCCCGACTGTTCACCGCCCAAGACCAGATTGTATTTTCGCAGCGCCTCCAATACATAGCGATCACCGTTAGCGGTTACTACCACACCCGCCTGCTGCTTTTTAAACGCCTGGATTAATCCGAGATTGGAATATACCGTCACGGCGACTTTATTATTACGGAGCTCTCCCCGGCGCAACAACTCCAAACCACAAACGGTGATGATCTGATCGCCATCCACCAGCTGACCCTTTTCATCGACGGCTATAACCCGGTCGGCATCCCCGTCATGGGCGATCCCAATGTGAGCGCCGCTTGCCACCACTTCTTTTTGAAGTAGACTAGGATGGGTGGACCCGCATTTGACATTGATCCGGCTACCATCATTGATAGCATGAAGCGGGATTACCTCGGCCCCCAGTCTTTGTAATATCCGGGGCGCCAAATCATACGCCGCGCCGAACCCACAGTCCACTACGATGCGAAGGCCCTTGAAACTGATTGGAATACTACTTACCAAATATTCTTCATACTGTTTGACGCTCTCATAGGAATCGTTAATGCGTCCGATGCCCACACCCAACGGTAATTCTATAGCGTTCAGCTGATGCCGGTAGATCGTTTCAATCTCGTCTTCGGTCGCATCCGTTAATTTAAAGCCTTCATTGTCAAAGAATTTAATGCCGTTATCTTCAACCGGATTGTGGGAAGCGGAAATCATAACTCCGGCCGCGGGTTGCATCGTACGGCATAAAAAAGCAACCCCCGGCGTGGGAATGATTCCAAGTTTCACTGCGTCAACTCCCACCGAAGTGATCCCGGCTGCCAGAGATGCTTCCAACATGTCCCCGGAAACCCTGGTATCTTTGCCGATAATAATTTTGGCTCTTTGACCCGCAGGCGCCTTTTCTTTAAAGTAATAACCCGCCGCTTGTCCAAGTCCAAACGCCATTTCCGCAGTCAAACCCCGGTTGGCGATCCCTCTAACTCCATCTGTGCCGAATAATCGTGCCACTACGATTCCCCCCTAAAATGATGTTATTTGTTATTAGTTATTTGTCGTTTGTTGTTTCAGGTAGTTTTTATTGCAAGTAAATATTGCAAATTCGAACCAAAAAGCCCAAAGTGCGATGACAATCAAAGAATAATTTATTTCTTATCAAATTCGCCTAGAAACCAATAATCAATAACTAATATACTAATAACTAAGTTTTTCGATTATCTCCTCCGCCGTTTTCCAACCATCCAACGCCGAACTGATGATGCCTCCGGCATAGCCGGCCCCTTCTCCCACCGGATAAATACCGTTCCCACCGATTGCCTGCCTGGACTCACCCCGGAGAATTCTGACCGGGGCCGAGGTCCGGGTTTCCACCCCGGTTAAAACCGCATCCGGCCAATCAAAGTTGTTGATCCGATTGGCAAAGTGGCGGATCCCGTCGGCGATAGCCTCGGAAATCTCCCGTGGTAACAACTCCCGGAGATTGGCCGGAGTATAACCCGGCAAATAGGTGGGCTTTAACTCACCCATCGCAACTGAAGCCTTATCTTGCAAAAAGTCGGCGACCCGTTGTACTGGAGCCGAATAATTGGAGCCACCCATTTGAAAAGCCTTGCTTTCCAAAGCCCTTTGGAATCTAACCCCTGCCAGCGGCCCTCCATCACCAAAATCTTTCGGACCCACAGTCACAATAATCGCCGAATTGGCTATCCCGCTAGAACGGGCGTGATAACTCATGCCGTTGGTTACCACCCGCTCCAATTCCGAAGTCGCTCCTACCACCATTCCACCGGGGCACATGCAAAAGCTATATACTCCCCGGCCGGTAGGCTGATGATTAAAAGTCAACCGGTATTCTGCAGGACCGAGCGCCGGATGGCCGGCCCATTTACCATACTGAGCGGTATTGATCAGATCTTGCGGGTGTTCAATCCGTAATCCGACTGCAAACGGTTTAGCCTCTAGAGACAGTCCTTTTTGCAGCAGCATTTCATAGGTGTCGCGAGCCCCATTGCCAATAGCCAATACCATCAAAGCGGTTGAAATGACTATCTCCCGGTTCACTGTGAGGTTATGTAAGTTCCCTTGGTCCAGAACCAGATCGGTCAAACAACTATGAAAGCGAAACTCTCCTCCATAGTCGATAATCAATGATTGTAAATTGGTGACGACTTCCCGCAGCAAATCAGTGCCGATATGGGGATATTGCCAGTATAGGATCTCCGGTGGTCCACCTGCGGCGACCAGTTGCTGCAAGATTTCGGGGAGATGCGGATCTTTAACCCGAGTCATTAATTTGCCGTCGGAAAAAGTTCCGGCGCCTCCGATGCCAAATTGAATATTGGAGTCGGGGTCGAGCGCCCGCTGCTCCCAAAAACGGTTGACCTTGTCGATCCGGTCCGGGAGTCCCTCTCCCCGCTCGATGATCAACGGCTTTAAACCGGCCAAGGCCAATTTTAAGCCAGCAAAAAGACCGGCTGGCCCCGCCCCCACAATCACCGGTCTACACGCTCGAGATAATTTAGCTTTGGAAACCGGGACCGCACTTTGGGGCTGCTCCTGCTCCTGCTCCCCCGTCACCGTTAGATTGGGAACACCGTTTACCAGACCACTGGTTTGGCAGTGTTCATCAGCGATCTCAAAACGCAGCGTGTATACAAAAAAGATTTCATTTTTATGACGGGCATCCAGTGACTTGTGTTCAATGAGTAGTTGCCGGAGGGCTGTGACCGGCAATTGCAGGTGAGCTAACAAATACTCCCCTAGCTTGGCTTCCGGCGCGTTAAGCCCCATCCTAA
>DNPP01000171.1:18969-28665 GCA_003501365.1 Bacillota bacterium | reverse complement strand
AAGCCGCGATCGCTTATCCCAAGTGTTATCCGGTCGTTTGGGAATCACCCAAGATTTCGCCCAGGCGCTACTCGCCAAAGATACGGCTAAAATCAAGGAATATGGAAAAATTCAATTTGCAACCGCCGCCTTGAGCAAATTATTGGGAGCGTCTGATCCCTCTGCTGCGGCCGCTGCCAATCAAAATTCCAATTCCAACACTTCATACTAAAGTTGGATAAAAATGATAAAAATGCATAACAAAACGGCGGATGGAAATTATCCATCCGCCGTTTTAAATCCGGATTTAACGATGTCCCACGTAACACAAAAGCAACAGTCCGAAGCCGGCGATGATAACTCCGGATATTCGGTTAACCCAAAACAATTTATTGTTATCAAATTTGTGTCGAAACCCACCCACCAAAAAGGTTAAAAAGAACCACCACATTACGGACCCCATAAACACTCCTGATACCAATAAACTCAAAGCTCCATCGCTATGCCTATGTTCGGGTAGGATCAAACCGTGTCCGACCCCCAATCCGGCGAAAATCGCAGTAAATGATAAAATGGTTAACGGATTGGCTAAGGTTAGAAACAAAGTGGAGAAATATACAGCCAATAAGCCTTTCCTTCGGATAGTCGCAGAAGGAGCTGCCGGTTTCGAAAAGAAACTGACCCCACCCAGACAACAAAGGAACAAGCCTCCAGCCAAACGCAACCAATGTTGATGATAGATCAATATATTCGAAACCGCCGATAACCCAAAACCGGCGATAGTACCATAGATTGTATCCGCGGTGGCAGCCCCTATCCCGGCTATGAAACCATATATTCTCCCACCAGTCAAAGTGCGCTTAATACATAAAAAACCGATCGGTCCTACCGGGGCGGCAATTAGAATACCAATCAGGATTCCTTTATATAGCAAAATGAAATTCATGTTTACCTTCCAAAAAATAGTGGTTAAGGTATAACAAGCATAAAAAAGAGCAACCAAATTAATTATATTGGTTTTCCAGTATAAAAGCAATAAATATCGTTAAAAACCAAATCCAATTGGGATTTATAATTAATATTAGCGATTGTAGCGAATTTCCCTCTAAAGATTTTTAAGGGAAAAGCCGTTATAAATGGTAAGAAAACCCTAATCTCGCTACTTCTTTCTAAGGAGGTTTTAACTATGGACAAGAGTAAGAGCTCGGCGGTTACAAAGTTTTTTAAGATTCTAATAGTATTGCTGATATTGGCTGGAATGCTTTTTGGCTTGCAGTATTACTTGCGAATCTTGGACAAGCCCCTGCAGGTGTTCAATAATTTCATCGAAAAATCCAATCGGATGGTCTCCAAAGATATGTTCTGGGGAATTTCTACCGGCACCATTTTTTTCATCGCGATTTTAATCATTTTACCAATTTTGATGCATAAAATTAATACCCGTTCATATTTTAAAAATCTTTTTCAAGGCCTAATCTCATCCTTCATCTTTTTTATTTCCCAAATTATCTATAATTGGTGTGCCAAAATCAGTAAATTTTATTTATTGGTGGCCATTGTCGCCATTGCGATCATTACCTTGATTTTAATCAAAATTGTTGCCGGTATGTATAAAAAAGAAGCCGACCAGGTCGAGTTTCGCACCGCCTATGTCGCCAGTATTACCGCCGGACTTATTTTCAGCGTACTCTTACAATTAGTTACATTATGGAGTAATTGGTTAAAAGTAACCATTCATTTCAAACTGGGGTAACCTTTTTAGGCAACCCCTTCAATTTCAATATTTACCTCGATACGGCCGGCAGGAGTATTAATATCTACCGCTATACTTTGAACCGAACTGATGATAAAATAAATATCCTCGCCAACTATGATTGATGGCGGCGAGATATCGATATTTACACCGATTTTGGATAATAATATGGACGCCATTCCCGTAGTCATATTGGATAACTCTCCGATTGCGCTACGGGCCATGGCATCAAATTCATCAACTGTGGTCATACCCGACGTCATGGCTGAAATCAATTTCCTGGCCGTGTCCTGAGATAAGGAATAAGCCACGTTTCCTTTGATATCTCCCACCAGTCCCACAACCGCCGTGACATCTAGGGTTACTTGCATCCGCTCTTTTTTTTCCAAATTGCCGATATCGACATCGATAATGCCGAATTGCTGCAATACTTTGGTCAAAGCCTCTAAGAAAGGATTGATATAAGTCACATTCATTGGGCCGCCGCACCCCCTTCAAAAGCAACATTAATTCGTAACCGGCCATTTTTAGTGTAACAGTCGAGCGATTCCGAGGAAATCTTGGGAATACAGATTATCGGTTTCTTCCCTGTAAATACAATCGGCGGAGCCAATCGCAAACCTAAGCTGAAGGTATTATTGAGATTGGTAATCGCTTTTCCGGCAATCACGTTATTCACTTCCGATATCGTGGTCAACACCATAAATTCTCGAGTGTTGGTAAATTCCTCATCATTGATATTGCGGGCAATTTGAATTGCCAACTCCGGATCCATATCCAGCAATAATCTTCCTTTAATTTTGCCCATGAATGTAATGATACTGGCTACTCCATACGATACGATATCGGTGTGATTCGGGTAAAAATAACCGCCGGGTTCAATTTCAATTTCCGCCATATCTCGCAAGACAACTTGAGCGCTAGCGATATAAGGTTGTGTCAATTGCTGACTTATCAAGTTTTCACACGCTCCAAACGCATATTTTGTAAGTAGTCATCCACCCTGGCTTTGCCCAGGCAACGAGGAGATGAGAATTACGCCAGGGTGGCTGTTTTATCTTGAATCTGGGTTAAAAGTATTTTCTAGATAATCATAATACTTCCCATAAGCTTTCCGGGATCTTTTCCAGTGCGGCAATTTTGATGGCTGCCCCCAACGCTACCGCTTCTTTCGGCATTCCATATACGATACAGCTATTCTCATCTTGAGCAATTGTAAATGCCCCGGCATTTTTCATCTCCAATAAACCATTAGCGCCGTCTCTACCCATGCCGGTTAATATGATACCCACCGCATTAGGTCCTGCATATTTGGCTACCGAGGAAAACAACACTTCAACCGATGGTCGCTGATGATAAACCAACGGTCCATCTTTGACCTCAACATAATAACGGGCGCCGCTCCGTTTAAGAACCATATGCTTATTACCGGGAGCAATTAAGGCCTTCCCTGGCGCAGCCAACTCTTGATCTTCGGCTTCCTTTACTTGAAACTTGCAAAGTTTATTCAGGCGTTCCGCGTAAGACTTGGTGAAATGTTCCGGCATATGCTGTACAATCAGTATTGGCGGAATATTCGCCGGTAAATTTATTAAAACATCTTTAATGGCTTCAGTACCTCCCGTAGAGGCGCCAATTGCCACGATCCGATCCGTAGTTCTAAGAAAAGTCGGAGCAGCCGATTTAACCGTAGTATTAACCTCAAGGGGTACCTGCTTAAATTTTTTCACCTGGGCAACCGCCTTGATCTTCTCAATCAACTGCTCACTCATATCCTGCACGGTATAAGAAGCGCCCGGCTTAGCCATTACTTCTACCGCTCCCATCTCCAAAGCCTTTAAAGCCACTTCACAGCCTTCTTGAGCCAAGGAACTTACAATAATGACCGGCATCGGATAATATTTCATTAATTTCTCCAGAAAAGTCAAACCATCCATTCTGGGCATTTCAATATCTAAAATCAAGACATCCGGCTGAAGATAGACAATTTTATCCCTACCGATATATGGATCGGGAGCAGTCCCCACCACCTCAATGTCCGAGTCTTTGGCCAATTGCTCGGTAAATACTTTGCGGACCATTGCTGAGTCATCGACAATCAGTACTTTAATTTTTTTCCCCATTTTTTATTTACCTTAGTAAGATTTTTGCTTCATTTTTATAAACTATTGACCAATGCGCGCGGAATTTCCTCAAGCGGTATAATCTTGGAAGCCGCATTCAACGCAATGGCTTCCCGAGATAGCCCAAATACCGCGCAACTCGCTTCATCTTGAGCGATTGTCAAGGCCCCGGCATTTTTCATATCTAAGAGTCCCTGAACGCCATCCTTTCCTAGTCCGGTTAGGATCAATCCAATGGCGTCTTTTCCGGCATACATCGCGACTGATCGAAAAAGCACTTCAATCGAAGGCCGCTGATGAAAGACCAACGGACCGTCTTTTACCAATACAACATAGCCATCTTTGTTTCTTTGCAGTACCATATGTTTATTGCCCGGAGCAAACAAGACTTTGCCGGAGGTTACTTTCTCATAGTTTTCGGCTTCTTTGATTTCCAAATCACAAATATGATTAAGCCGATCTGCCAAAACTTTTGAAAAAAACTCCGGCATGTGCTGAACGATCAAAATGGGTGGCATCCCGGCGGGAAGCCGCGTCAAGATCGAACTAATCGCCTCCGGTCCCCCGGTAGCAGCACCCATCGCAATGATTTTGGAGGAATCGTCATCCCAGCCTTGAATAGGTAATTCCATGACGGAGCCATGGGTAGCGGCCAAAAAGTTTTTATTTTTCTTGTAATGAGCCACTGCCTTAATCTTTTCTATCAGCTGTTCACTCATATCCTTTACCGAATAAGAGGGCCCGGGCTTGGCGATCACATCTGCCGCCCCCAACTCCAGCGCACGTAAGGCCACCGAGCCCCCTTCCTTAGCGAGCGAACTGACAATAATCACCGGCATCGGACAATTGGTCATAATCTGTTCCAAAAAAGTCAAACCATCCATCTGCGGCATCTCGATGTCTAATAATAAAACATCCGGTTTTAACTCGACAATTTTTTCCCGGGCAATGAAAGCATCGGGGGCTGCTCCAACCACCTCCAGCAGCGGATCCTTAGCAAGTTCTTGGGCAAAAATTCTGCGCACCATTGCCGCATCATCAACGATTAATACTTTAATTTTCTGTTCCATTGCCATCATACCACTCATTTTTTCCGACATCATTTACCCTATAAACCAAGATTCACCACTCCAGTCTTAAAAATTAGCTTTGGTTATTTTCCCTGGTTTAGATAAACAGTTGGCTGCATATACTGAAAACCATTCTGCTTATTGAGAAGGCTTTCGGAATGACCGATGAATAGTAACCCTCCCATAGTTAAAACTGCACGAAATTTTTGCACCAGTTTTTGCTGAATTTCGGCATTAAAATAAATCATCACATTACGGCAGAAAATTATATCGAATGTGTCCTGAAACGGGAAAGAATCCATCAAGTTAAATAAGCGAAAAGTAATTAAGGCCTTAAGCTCCGGCTTAATTTCATAATCTTCTTCAGAGCGGTTAAAATATTGCATCAAATAATAGGGATCCATCTCTTTTTTGATGGTTGCCGGGTATATTCCCCTCTGAGCAGAGGCCATCGTTCGTTTGCTGATGTCGGTAGCCAAAATTTTAATTGTCATATCCTGCGGTAACCATTCTTTTAAAACCATTGCCAGGGTATATGGCTCTTCTCCGGTTGAACAGCCGGCGCTCCATAACTTGATCTCATTATTCTTCAAGATTCGTGGGTTTTTCTCAAAGATCAACCGTAACTGGCTCCGCATAAATTCAAAATGGTTATTCTCCCGGAAAAAGCTGGACATATGAACGGTGATCTCATCAATGAATTCCGACCATAACACGCTATTGGCTCCGGTACTCAAAAGCTGATAAAATTCATCGTAAGAACTCAAGTTGTTTTTTCGCAACAACTTGTCCAGTTTCCCCTCGATCATTTCTTTTTTGGGTTGAATCCCGCAATTATCAAAGATCAAGGCCCGAAACTTTTGGAACTGAAGCTCATTAAGTTGTGTCATAACGTAGTAAAAGTGATCCGAATCTTTTTCAAGTGGAATCACATCCTCCGGTGAGATTACTTTGGTCTGCCGATTCTCATGGTCGAGTTTTAAAAACCCTCACTTGATATCTTTTAATTCTTGTTTGATGTTGACCAAATCTTCACGGTTCAGAATCTTTTCAATATCCAAAATTAGAATGACTCTGTCTTTCAACTTACCGAGGCCGGTAAGAAAATTCCCTTCGATTTGCGTATCATACTCTGGAGGTGGTTCAATCTCCTTATTTTGAATATTAATTACCTCTGAAACCGTATCCACCGCTATTCCCATTAGGCGTTGGGTATCATGAACCGCTATTTCAATTACAATGACACAAGTGCGCTCAGAATATTCCTTTTCAGCCATCCCGAACCGTAAACGCAAATCAACGATCGGGATGATCTTCCCTCGTAAATTGATAACTCCTTTGATATAATTTTGAGTTCTTGGTAAATGAATAATCTCCAACATCCCGATAATTTCACGGGCTTTTTTAATTGGCAGCCCGTATATTTCATCATCCAGCAAAAAAGTTAAGTATTTACCGGTATCGGTTACCATTTCAGGTTACCCCTTTCTTCATTTAAGCGCTTATTTTAAAAAGGCTTTCAATATCAAGGATTAAGGCAACTGACCCATCGCCAAGGATCGATGCGCCCGAAACATAGTCAAGATGGCTAAATTCTCTACCCAAAGCTTTTACAACGATCTCACGCCGGTCTACCACGTTACGGACCGGTAATGCCTTTAAAGATTGTTCCAATTCAACCACTACGACTAATTCAACTGAATCATCCATTTCGCCTCGCGGCAACCCAAACAGTTTATCGACGGAAATCAATGGAATCACTTCATCCTTAATTCGAATCAGTGATTTGTTGCCACTGATATTGATCCATTGATCCGGTTCTGTTTTGAGAATTTGCTTAATATATAATGTCGGCAAGATGTAACGTACACCTTTGATATCAATGATGGTCCCATTAATTACCGCCATATTAATCGGAATTTTTAAAGTAAATCGGCAACCCTTGCCCGACTGGTTATCCAGTTCAACTTTGCCGCCAAGCTTGGAAATTTCGGTCTTAACAACATCCAGACCAACACCTCGGCCTGAAACGTTATTAACATTTTCGACCGTTGAAAAACCGGGCAAAAAGATTTCGTTAAGAATTTCATCCTCCGTGTATATCTTGCTGGGATCGAGTATGCCTTTATCAATTGCCTTTTGATAGATGCGTTCTACATCCATTCCTTTGCCGTCATCGCTAATTTCAATGAACACACTGCCCCGTTTACTATAAGCCTGAATCTGCACCTGCCCTTGAATCGGTTTCCCCTTATTCACCCGATCGGTTTCCTCTTCAATGCCATGAGAAATTGAATTCTTGAGCAAATGTAACAGCGGGTCTAAAATTCGCTCCGCCACTCCGCGGTCAATCTCAGTTTCCTCCCCGCTAATCTCGATATTTACATTCTTATGGAGTTCAGCAATGGTATCGCGCCCAATCCGATTAATCTTTTGAAAAGTCGATTTTAAGGAAATCATCCTTAGGGACATGGAGATATTTTGAATATCTTTAGATGTTTTCTCCATCCGTATCAGATTGGTAACTAAGGAATCATTATTGCCGAATCGTTTGATGGCTTCTTGCTCAATCTGTGCTTGGGTAATCACCAGTTCACCAATAAGATCCACCAAATTATCAATCTTTAAAGTCGGTACCCGGGTATAACCATTGTAACTATTATCAGAAGTAATGATTTTGGAGGCTTTTTCTTGAATCCGGAGTGATTGGATAACGTCTTGAGCCTCAGCCTTCTTTTCTTTCACGACTATCTGGCCCAATTTCAAACCGGGATAATCATTTTGCTTCTCAAGAATATCGGTAATTGCACCGGGATCCACACCCTGATTGACAAGAATCTCACCGAGTTTATCAACCTTTAAAGCCTGGTACTCCGGGCCATGAACATTTTCAGACGGTGCCGATTCTTTTTCAAAATCGCTTTCTTTATTCATATGATTCAAATGGACTTGGACTATTTTGAGAAAATCAGGATCATAATTTAATTCTAGTTTTTCACAGATTTTTTTAAGCAGATCGGAAGATGCCAAAATTAAATCCACAAAACCCTTACTAACCTTAATTTCCCCTTTGCGGCATTTATCTAAACGGGTTTCGGTTTGGTGAGCAATCTGGCGTATCAGATCCTGATTGACAAATCCAGCCAAGCCTTTAATGGTATGAAAAGAACGAAATAAACTATGAATTAATTCACTGTTGTCGGGATCAGTTTCAAGGGCTAATACATTCATTTCAATGGCTTCAATATGTTCATGGGATTCCACCAAAAAATCATTCAAAAACTCCGGATCTATCTCCTCCGTGGACGTCGTATTTCCGTTAATAATATCCGCTACAATTTCTTCAACCGGCTGTGGATTATTACCAGCCGGTTCGACAGTTGCCGGGGGAGTCGCCTTTTGATCCGGTTGAGCAGGGTCTTGGTTTGGCTCCGAGTCACCTAAAATGATTCGATTTACATTATCCAAAGGATAATCGTTGGATTCGGACGTTTTTTTATCAATTTTTTGGTCGTCAGTTTCCAGCTGGGTATCCGGCGGAGTTTCGATCAGCTTATTTTTCTTCTCTTTTTGGCGTGGCAAGTGAATACCTCCTCTGTATTGAAAAACCGTAATTTATATCTTCATAATATAGTATCGGGCGAATCATCCCAGTTCTGAAGGATATTCGATGATAATCTTGATAATCATTTGGTATTTCTAATAATCCTTTATAATCCTTCAAAACCAATTTCAATTTTTATGGCTCCATATTGAGTATGATAAAGTTTACTAGCTGCCAATACTTGAAGGGTTGCAATATTTAAATCCTCACCGGCAAATATTGCGGGGGGAGTCAAACGTAAATTGCTGCCTTTGTAGATATTATTTAATACCGTAATCCCTTTGCCGGCAACTACATTGGCAAACTCCGCCAAATAAAAGCATAAATCCATCTCATTTTCAGCCTCTTCACCATTGGAGCACCGGTATATTCTCCGACCCAAGCTCTCAGTCATCTCCAGATGGACCCGGCCTTTATTAAGCCCAACCACACCGACAATCGCCGAGAAAGTCTTGCTCTCCGGTTCTTCCACCGCATGGTCGGATGACATTCCCAAGCCCGGTATTGTGGCAATCATTTTTTCAAAGGCTTCATAAAAACACTCACAAAATGCCTTGAATTTTGTCTGATCCATTTTTTATCCTCCTTGTCTTTTAAAACAAAAACGCCAGCACATAAAGTACTGGCGTAATTTCCGGCATCAACAAAGCTGCTCCTTCGATCCAAGCCATTGAAAATAAATTTTTTATGTAAATCGATCGAATAGATCATTTGAAAAAAGCTCAAATATACTAGCGAATATTATTCATTTCTGCTTAAATTTACTTTACCATAAAATATTACAATAAGCAACCATTCTTAGTAGTATTTACGATTGCAGTCCGAAAATCGCTGCCCAAATTTTCTTCAAGGTATCTTACCCTGGAATCGCATATGCCCTCCGCCCTATTTGATTGAATAAACATTCCGAATCACTCATATTTTAAGCATGTGCCAAATGACAATTGCATACCCTAATATGGGACTTACAAATTNNATAAAGTACTGGCGTAATTTCCGGCATCAACAAAGCTGCTCCTTCGATCCAGGCCATTGAAAATAATTTTTTTATGTAAATCGATCGAATAGATCATTTGAAAAAAGCTCAAATATACTAGCGATTATTATTCATTTCTACTTAAATTTACTTTACCATAAAATATTACAATAAGCAACCATTCTTAGCAG
>DNPP01000171.1:16137-18765 GCA_003501365.1 Bacillota bacterium | reverse complement strand
GTCAAAATGTCTGGAGGTAATGAAATGGATGTAGGTAAGGCGCTCCAAAAAACGATTGATCTTTATCTAAAAAACTTCGGTATGTTCTTCCTCGCCGGATTAATGGTTGCTATTGTTTCAATTGTCACTATCGGGATATTAGCTGGACCGCTTATCGGGGGGTTTATTATCCTGATCCTAAAGATCGAGCGTGGTGAACAGGCTCCGATCAACGAAATCTTCACCCATTTTGATAAATTTATTCCCACATTGCTTATCGGGATTATTTGCATAATTGTTCCAATGATTATCGGCATGATACCCATCATCGGCCTAATCTTTGGGATTATTGCCGGACCGGTTATCAGTATCATATATGCAATAGCAATTGCTCAAACGGTTGATAAAGGAGTCGAACCGATTGAAGCGCTCAAAAAAGGGTACCAAGGGTTTATGCAGGAGCCGGTAATCAATTGGCTTTATGGTTTAATTATTGGTGTCATGAGTAGCATCGGAGCAATTGCTTGTGGCTTTGGTATAGTCTTTACCCTGCCGCTCGGGACAATTGGTATGGCTATTGCCTATCAGGAACTTTCCCTTAAAACAGAGGATGCTTCAACCAGCGGTACGTCAACCGAGCTCTAGCTCTAATACAGTTGCTTTCAATAACTTATCGAAACAACCCAAAAAAAATTTTATTTTATTCCAAATAATCAGCCACAATCTGTTTTAATTGCCTGCGGGTTTTATTGATATTTCCTTCATATATAAAGGTATTCATCATATCATCCATCGCGCTGGTAAATCCTTGTGGCGTGGCAGAACCATGCACAATCGAAGGAGTCAAAGTCAATTTCATAAAATCATCCATCGACATTTGTTGGTAAGCATCATAAAGGCCGCGATTCGCATCCATTCGTGAAGAAATGGTCCCTTTCACCAAATTAAAAGTATTCTGTCCTTCCACCGAGGCAATTGTAGCTAACCAGGCGATAGCGCCCTTCCGGTGCGGTGCTCCTTTGGGCAGACCAAAAGTATCGGTAATTACCATAAAGTTATCTCCCAACGGTTCCCAGCCAAAACTTTTAGCGGGAGTCCCGCCCAGAGTCTTAAGATAGCCTTCGGCCCAATCCCCCATTACGTTAAAGGCTGCCTTACCGCTGGATACCATTTTCGTGGCATCTTGCCAAGTTAAGGTCCCATGATCTTTATTTACATATTTGAGCAAATGTTTAAAATCAACTAAGGCCTCCGTAATCTGGGGGTCATCGAAAGAGGTCTTGCCGTTCCATAAGCCGTTATATTTTTCAGCACCCATACGGGCCACTAAAATCGTCTCAAATAAATGAGTGGCTTCCCATTTGTTCTTATCCCCCAGTGATAAGGGTATTACACCATAAGCGGCCAATTTCCGACAAGCGGTAAGTAAATCGGGAACGGTTTTCGGTGGCGTAATATGGTATGTTTGTAAAATGCGCATATTATACCATAACATATTGCCCCGTTGAACATCCAAAGGGATAGAGTAAATCTCTCCTTTATAACTGCACATATCTAAAATCTGGGGATTGAACTTATTGCGAACTCCCCAGTCATTTAACAATTTTGTAATCGGTTCCATCATCCCGGTTTTAACATATGAATCAACTAATTCAGCGCCGCCATGGACTTGAAAAGAATCCGGCGGTTTACCGCCGACCATCCGGGTCTGCAAAGCCGCTTTGGCATTAATTCCAGCCCCGCCTTCAACCGTGGCATTGATAATTTCAATCTGCGGATAATTTCGTTTAAAAACCTTAAAGATCGCTTGTAAACTTTCTTCTTCGCCGCCTCCGATCCACCAGCTGAATATTTCCACTTTATTGGTCTGGGAGGCAGCAAGTCCCAAGCTATTCATACAACTTAAAAATAGCAGCAGACATCCGCATAAAATTTTTTT
Source organism: Bacillota bacterium (assembly GCA_003501365.1). GTDB lineage: Bacteria > Bacillota > UBA4882 > UBA8346 > UBA8346 > UBA8346. The sequence goes on along the minus strand of DNPP01000171.1, from coordinate 16,847 downwards.
AAATATCATCTCAATCACCATATGTGTCTAAAAATATTGACTAAAAAGTATTGTATTTTATTGCTGGGTATTTTTGTATGGGTTTAATGTTCAACGTTCAACGTTCAACGCTATGTGCTAAAACCCTCTGTAAAATCCGTGCTAAATTATTCCCTATTCCCTGCTTAAGTCTTGTATAGTGTAAATCTTGAACTTATCGATTAGCATACTTTTGAGATTGTTCTTGGTGACAGAATATACTGGGAAAATGCAAGCCGGAATCTTTTTCCCTTCGACAAAAACAGTAGTTGAAGCCGGCGGCTTTTTCCGGTACAGTAATTGTTTGGCTGAAAATACAGCTTTCTTAGCCAGTTGTTGGTAATTACAATAAACCGTTACTAATTGCTCATCCTTCATGATTCGCTGGCAGGCGCCAATTTCCGCTCCGGCTCCGGTAATAAACGGCAAGGTTGTTTTCTGGTCTTTAAAAAATTTAACCAGCTCTTCAGCAGTGAGGTCATCCGGAGCCAAAACCGCGTGTAACTTTTGATGTGCTATAGTTGCCCTGATTTTATTGACTGCCTCCTCGGCAGACCAAATCGNNAAAATGCAAGCCGGAATCTTTTTCCCTTCGATAAAAACAGTAGTTGCAGCCGGCGGTTTTTTCCGGTACAGTAATTGTTTAGCTGAAAATACAGCCTTCTTGGCCAGTTGTTGGTAATTACAATAAA
>DNPP01000171.1:14811-15953 GCA_003501365.1 Bacillota bacterium | reverse complement strand
ACTGCCTCCTCGGCAGACCAAATCGAAAGAATATCTACCGCCAAAATATTCACATTGCTATTATTCTTTATTCGCACGATATCACGTTGCCCGTTATATAGCATTTCAGCGCGATAACTGGATTGAGGGCCTCTTAAAATGATATAATTGCCGGGCCCAATTTCTTCAATCAAACATTTAGCCTGAATCTTCCCAATCTCCCGGTAATCAACGCCCAGAAAAAGATCAGCCGGTCCCGAGGTGACTTCATCATATTGAATAATCTTAATCCCTCGCTCCTGGGCATCCTCTAGGATATTCTCCAAACCACTGCTGCTAACGGGATTGATGATTAAAACCCTCGCGCCATGGGCAATTAGATTGGCGATTTGCCGGGCCTGACGGCTTAAAGAATGATTGGCGACCTTAAAATTGATAGTAATTCCTTGGCTTTGAGCCTCTTCAAGCATCCAGGCCCGTTCCTTCATCCAACGGGCTTCCGCCAAATTATTCAAACAAACTCCAACTGAATATTTACGGGAGCTATTGGTCGAACCAATATATTCGTTTTGGCGGTTTAAAATTTTCAGTAAGTTTCCAAAATAAAGCAAGGGGATTGAAATGATCAACAGCAGCAACAACGCCAACGCCGAAACCCAATTGTTCCTTAAAAATTTGAGCAAAAAAAGACCCCCTCTTGCTAAAAAACAAATACCGGAGATGGGAGACCGGAGTAATGTTCAGCTTCTCACCGCGGTGGGCGGTAAATTGGTTACTTTCTTAAATACCTTGCTAAAATAATTGGGATCCCGGTATCCGATCTGCAAAGCGATTTCTTTAATGGAATAATTGGAATCTTTCAGTAGTTTCAACGCTTTCTCAATTCGAATCCGCTCCAGAAAATCCATCACCGTCTGATTGCGATATTCTTTAAATAATTTGCTGAGATAATTGGGGCTGATCGCCGCAGCAGCAGCTACATCGGCTAAAGTAATCTCTTTATCGTAATTTTGAATCAAGTATTCAATAGCCGCCCTAATCTCAGGATTCTTCTCCGGGGTACCCTTACTCATAATTTCCGTGGTGATTTGATTGATAATTTCCTCCAAAACAAATTCCAATTCATTGGCATCCTGAATCGGGTTGAGTTTTTGAATAAAAGT
>DNPP01000171.1:9656-14445 GCA_003501365.1 Bacillota bacterium | reverse complement strand
TGCGATTGGAGGTCGCCCTCTAATGCGACCTTCACTACCCGATACAGATCCATAAAAATAATACCGGCCAATTCCTTCTGACCCGATTTGACCGCCTCAAAAAATTCCTGTTCAATTAACCAGGGTATTGAAAAATCTTGTTTGGTGGCCTTGGGTAATTCACCCAGGCAATAGACTCCCGGTGGATATGAATGCAATTGAGTTGATTGGCGTAGTTCTTTAAAGGATTGGATCATCCCTTCAAAGCCTTCGCCAATCCCACCTAAAATAATCCCCATGTCAAGATGTAAGGTGTCTCGTAACGATTCATTCATTTCTTGCCAGGTTTGAATTTGGTTTTTAGGTAACGAATCATAGCCAATCAAAATCAAAGCAGTGCGTCCGATCAACGGACTGAAAAGCACGTCTTTAGCCTCATGTAAACGGCTTTTTACCATTTGTTTATACTGCCCAAAGTTATCGGCCAGATGCTTACAATCTGCCGCATATACCCCAATCGTTTGGCCAAATGTAATTCTTAAATCCAAGAGTTGGGGATATTCCAGTAATGGGTGCATCCCGAGACTGGGATATAACAATGAGAAGAACAGATCTTCTTCTAAAAAAGGTCTCATTCTTTGTAACTTTTCTTTCAATTCCATCTGTTCACGGGTCTTGCCCCGTTGTTCTTCAAGGCGGGTTATGGCTTTGGTTAATATTGCGATCAAATCATCTTTGGCCACCGGCTTTAACAGATAGTCCACCACGCCCAAGGCAATACTCTTTTGGGCATATTGAAAATTATCATAAGCGGAGATAATTATAAATACCGTCTCCGGTAAAGTCTTTTTAATTTCAGTGATAGCTTCCAAGCCATTTACACCGGCAAGTTCGATATCCATAAATATTATATCCGGCTTCACACGTAAAGCTAAAGAAACCGCTTCCGTGCCATTCCCGGTCTTGGCAACCACCTGAACCTCGGGACAACTGCTCTCAATCAAATGTGAAATAGCCCTGAGCACAATCGGTTCATCATCCACAATCATTAAACTGTGCATGTACGCTATCCTCCTCAATTAACGGCAATTTAAGCTCTACGCATGTCCCTTGTCCGGGTTTACTGGCAATGGTCAACAATTTATCCTGCCGATAAAAAAGCCGCAGCCGTTTCCGGATATTTGCCAAACCCAACCCGGTCGAGTCGCCCTGGCCCTGACCCTGGCCCTGTCCTGCTTTTGTGTGAGATAATTCCATACTACCCTGTGCCAGAACTTGTTCCATTTTCTCCGGGGTGATCCCTACTCCATTATCGCCGACAGTCACATGCAACACGGTACCCTCTTCATTAATTGTCACTTTGATCTCACCTTTACGTTCCATTAAACCAGCCACTCCATGAAGGAATGCATTTTCAATCAACGGCTGCAAAATCATACAAGGAATTAGATATTTTCCCAAGTTGCCGGTTATCGAAATCTCACAATGAATCTGCTCGCCATAACGAACCCCCATGATGTATATATATTCTTTAATATTATCCACTTCATCCTGGACCGTCACCGGTTTATCCAATGAACGTAAATTGTAGCGCAGAAGCCGCGCAACCGCCTTGATTAAGGTCCCGGTTTCAACCGCATCTTCAAGGATAGCAACCTGGGAGATGGCATTCAAAGTATTATAGAGAAAATGCGGATTCATCTGAGCCTGCAAGATTTGGATTTCCGACTCCCGCAACAGGTTGGTAACCTCCAGATTGCGCATTTTTTCTTCTTTGAGTTGCCGTTCCAATTTAACCTTTACCTGAATTTCAGTAAATAAGTCGTGAATGTTACGGGACATCCGGTTAAAAACCTGGGTAATAATCTGTAGTTCATCATTGGACTCGGATTGGACCGTCCCGACTTTAAAATTGCCCTCGGCTATCTCTTCCGCATTTTTTACCATCTGCTCCAACGGTTGAGTAATCCCCATGGAAAAACTGATACAGAACGTAATACTGAGTAACCCGACAACTAGCGCCAAAAGATAAGCGTTATACTCTATTTTCTTAGTTCGCTGGTTGATCAGATTAAAACGTTCGCTGCCCCAGGTCGTGTTCTGACTCATTAAACTGCGAATATATTTGGTCGTTAAGTCGGCTGCTTCAGTCAGTTTATAGTCATTTTCGTATGAGCCATCCATCCGATTGTCTTTCCGCGCCATAATCGTCATTTCGGAAAGTTGGTTTATACTTGCCAAATACATTGACAGATCGAGGTAACTATAATATTTATCCCGATTGTCGATTGCATCGAGATGATCGGTAATCCAATCAGCTTCTTCCTGCAGTTCGGCATTGGCTTCCAGGCACTTATCCAGACTGGAAAAATCCCCTTCCGTCATAAAATTGTCAGTGAAATATTTGACTGCATAGACTTTCCGGCTAATCACTTCCAAATTGCGGTACTCATCAAGGATGCCGACAAAAAAGCGGGCCGACATCTTTAATCCCAGGTTCAAATAAATTCCGATAAAAATGGTCAGCAACATAAATATCAAAAAATTGACTATCATCTTCCAGCGTATCGGAAAAGAACGACCCGGAAATGAATGATCAGTCCGTAGCTTAATGTTGGTTGCCATTTTTTGGTTCCTCAACTTCCCGGAAATTTTTGAGATTATTCCGGTTCAAAATAATTACATCAATATTATTGGAGATATTCACTTTATTCTCCTTGAGGTACCCCAGCATCTCTTTTACAGCCGTAAAACCTATCTGATATGGATATTCAACCACAGAGGCGTCGATCACGCCCATGGTAATATATTTTCTAATTTCAGGCAGGTCGCCATGCCCGACAATATGAATCCGGTGTCTCAGGTTTTTCTCCATTACCACTCTGGCGGCAGCCACCGTACCCTCGGCATAAGTAGCATAAATCCCATCCAGATCGGGATGCTTATCCAACAAGATCCGGACGATTTTAATTGAATCGAGCAAAGTAGGATCCGTCTTTTCCCAAATGGGGATATTGGTACCTTTGGAGCTGATGGCTTCCCTAAAGCCGAAAACTTTTAGCGACTCCGCCACTGATAATTGCATATCGGATCCTAATATCGGTGAAAGCACCGCGAAACGCTGACTTTTATGACTAGCCAGCTCTTGCATCAAGGTTTTCCCTACCACGTAACCAGCTCGGTAATTATTGGTTCCCACATAACCAATCCGGCCTGAATCCGGCAAGTCGGATGCCACTACGATGGTAGGGATCCGGTCCGACCAGGCTTCTTGAATATAAGGCACGATTCGTTCATCTTCAGCATGGATAATAACCCCATCATACTTGGCAAGCGTTGCTAAACGCAAGTAATCGGCCAGCTGAAATTCTTGCCCATGAACTGATTCAAAAAAGCTGAGATGAATCTGCTCATTCTTGGCGGCTTTGACAGCCCCCCGCTTAACAAGCTGCCAAAACGGCACATTGCTGTTTTGATAAATAACAGCCACTCGGAAATTCTTATTTCCCGAAAGATGAGTCGGTGGCACCAGATCATGAGCAATATTTTGAAGAAGTCCCGTCATAGAAAAAATCAGATATACCGTGATAATACCCAGCAACAAAAAGAGTAAAACAATAATCCGCTTTCCCAATTTGCCCTCGCTGTTGTTTTTTAATTATCGATGATGATGATAATAATTTATCCTTACTAAAGAGTTCTTTTAAAAACATTAATATCCTCCATTATGCGTGAAAGGACGCTGGCAGAACTTAACGAAAACCACAATTTTGAGACTGTTAAGGCAAACTCTCATCCTAATAAGGTGGGAGCTGAGAAGTCGACATGGCGGAATACTGTTTTCATACTCGTATTGGCATAACAATAACTGCAGCCAAAGTTACATGTATCATAGCATCCCATATCAACCGAAGAAACACAACCGCATTCCGGCCGCTGATATTTATCCTTCGCCACTTTTAAATCCAATTGAAACAATTCATTCATTAACCGGGCATCAATACAACTGCCTGCGGAAATATTCCATTCCGACAAGTCGACCTTTTCCGAACATGAAAAAATCCGCAGCTTCGATTCCCAGGCAATTTGACTTAAACCCTTCGCCAGAATACTCAACTGCTCCCGTTCCTCCGCTGCCCGCAGATTAATAATTCGGAAAGGAGATTTTGGGGTTAACTTTTTAAAGTTGGCTTGTACTTTATCATACAACGCCACCAGACTGACGGTTACCTGCCGGGTATATCCGGTAAGCTGCCGGGCGATTTGTTGAAATTGTTCCAAATGGTCCTCTACTGAATTAATATTACTGACAACGATCGGATCGTAACGCCATAACACTTTATCCGGTCCGATTCGCTCACTAAGTCGCAGAAAAGTCGCAAGACGTTCTTTTAAGGGGGGTACACGGGGTTCCAAAATTCGGCCGTAATTGTTGAGGGTAAATTGAAATAAATAGTGATAATTCATTTGGTCCAGTAATCGCAAATACTCCAGCAAAGGCTGCGGATTCTTGCTCCAAAAAACAATTGCCGCCACTTCCGGGGGTAACAGGCTGATCTCTTTCCGTTGTTTGGGATTATAAGGATTAACCTTGATGAAAAATCCGGCCCGAATCCGATTGATAAACCACTCGCTATAAAAAGCCGGAATGTCGGTCCGCCGGCTGGCGCTGATGATCAATTTATCGTTACCTTTTGGCATCAAGACGGTATGCCCACCTTAACCAAAGTCGGCTCCACCAGGCGAATAAGTTCTTTGGGGTCTAAACCCAACAGATATCCCCGCTTACCGCCGTTGATATAGATTTTGG
>DNPP01000171.1:7855-9314 GCA_003501365.1 Bacillota bacterium | reverse complement strand
GTTGTGCCGCCTACCAAATATCCGCTATGCTTACCCGCGATCTCCGGCAAACAAGGCATGATCGTTTTAACACCCAGAAATCTTGCCAGTTCCTTGGTGGAAACCTCCATATCGCCATGCATTAATACCACTACAGGCTGTTTATTCTCATTCTCCATGATTAACGTTTTTACCGCGGCATGTTCATCGATGCCCAGCTCCCGGGCAGCGACCGCAGTCCCGCCCCGTTCTTCATATTCGTATAAAAACTCTTCAAACTCCACTTTTGCCTGGCGTAAAAAACGAATTGCCTGAGTAACCGGAAATTTCTCTTTGGACATGGGACCTTACCTCAAAGTTATAAGATTAACAATACCATATTATAATTTTACCACATTCGGTGAGGGAGAGTTACAAACTTCTGATATCATGCCGCCAATAATACCGAATAGCTGCCCTTTATATTCAAGTATTCTTTAACTTTGAAACCAACCAGTTGCGCTACTTCGACAGTGGTTTTAAAATCTTTATAGCAAACATGATGACTCGGCTCGGAGATCAGGAGACAACCTCCTTAAATGGTAAGTGTGACGACGATTTCTTCTTCAAGAGTTAGATTTTCATGCCCTTTATTTATGAGCCGTTATAATTCCAATTCAGAAAATTTCATTTATATCATTTATCCTCTTCTTATGAACTTGTCCTGATACGATACTAATAACCACCACTTGCATATTTGATCGTTTGACCTATTTCTGTAATTATTCGTACCACTTAAGCCAATTATAAATCAAAAATCCTATTTACCAAAATAAAACAAAAAACCGGCTGTTCATTCCGGTTTAATCCTGCCAATTAGTTATTATTATCGGTTCTTTCACAACCGTATTCGATCGCTTTTTCCATCGTTTTGAGGCTGTCACGGTCGATGGTTCCCGCAAATTTTAACAAATCTTTACCTGGCTTACCTTTGGGAGTGATAATATTTAAAGTCCGGGCGAATTCAAGGACCTTTTTTTGAGATTCCAACGGCAATTGTTCAAGTTGCTTTAGTAATTCTTGGGCGATAGCGGAATTAGTCACGGCTTTCACCTTCTTCAAGTTCAGTCTTAATTTTATTATACCAGTTTTTTCAAGTGCGAACAAATTAAATTGCCCTTGAGGGCTAAAGGCTTAAACCCAACCGGGACATGCCTTCTTTCTACTCCCTACCCTCCCGACATCGCCTGAAATTCGGGCCTATTGTAGGGGTTTTGATTATTGCCTAAAACACTGTCTGAACAAGGATTCAACGGATTTAACTGATTAAACGGATTTTAAATCAGTGCCGGTAGATCCGGGTTTTATTTTCACACTCCTCACTAACTTCAAACTTTTACTTTATCCACTCCCTGACTAATTGCCGCCACCCAGTAGCCGAACATCATTCCTTCCATCAGCCCTTCGCTGAAAAGGATCTCTTCATGGCGGCAAACTTGGG
>DNPP01000171.1:0-7560 GCA_003501365.1 Bacillota bacterium | reverse complement strand
AACAGTTTAGCATCTTCCGGGGGCAACTTGGCGGCGAGTTGTTGCTTGCATTCATCCACCGGTTTCCCTAGTTCTTGGTATTCCGGGTCTTCAGGGACGATTTCGTCATCGATCTCACAGATCCGGTCAAGGATGTAATTTTGGATTCCGGTGTTTTTGTCGGTGAGCATGGGAAGGGCCTCCTTATATTAAAAAGTTTCGAGTTCAAAGTTTAAAGTTCCGAGTTTTGTGGATTATACTAGGGTCGATGGGAGACTGTTCCTGCCTCCCCCAACGCGTGCAGAGCACGCGACCCCTCCAGGACCAAAGGGTTTGGCCGCGAACCCTTTGGAATCTCGCGGTTGGAACCTACGGATTCCAAACCTCCCTCATTCATCCAGGGCTTCTAGAACGTCTTCGCCATCCATGGTCTTTCGCCTGGCAACTTAGTTTAAGCTTCCGATCGCGACCGTCGTTTTTCATCCAAGAAAAGATACGGCGCTTTTCGGCTTCCTTGCCTCAAATATCGGGGAAGTTTGTCGGGTTCTGGGCATTCTTCATTCTTTCGAAGAATTTTGTGATGATAATGTTTGATATTTCTTCGCCTTTATAAAAGCTTTTCTGGGTTTAATCTTTACGCAAGTGCAGCATGCATATGCTGCCGGGTATCGGGGTGTCCCCGATAAGTTCTTCTTTTTAGCCCTTCCCCGGGGAAGGGTTGGGATGGGTGGACAGTTCATTAACTTGAATAAAACGGCAATTCTTTTTAGCAGCAATATCGATGATCACGCTTTTTAAGCCTGTCTCTTTTAAACTAATATAATTCCGCTCTCCGGTGATCAGATGATCCAATAGTTCGATACTCATGATTTTACCGGCTTCTTTGAGTCTGCGGGTCAAAGGAAGTTTGAAGGGTGAAGTTTGAAGTTTGAAATTTTTAAACCTTCTTCGCCTTCAATTTCTTGATAATAGTTGTCAAAATCGAGATTAACTGATTCACATTCACCCATTAATCCTGATATTTTTTCTTCTGTTACAATCTCTAAAGCAGCAGCTATAGAAGTGTGAAGAGTAAAGTTCGAAATTTTCAAAGTAAAAATTCAAAGCCCTAAAATCCGGCTTCACAGAGTTAGGCAATCGAAAGTTTTTCCGGGTTTTATTTTCTAACTTCAGTCTTCTCAATTCAATCTTATCCACCGATTCGGATTTGAGGTCGAGCAGAAATTGGAGGAATTTATAACAGGTTAAAGGACTCATTATTGGATAGTCTTCCAGGTCATAACGGTGGTGTTTAGTTCGGATTTGTTTGAGGGTGTAGATGTTGATGCTAGATAAAGGCATGAAAACTACCTCCGTTCTATAAATAAAAGAAATCAGTTTTCGTCCCCATATCGGGGACAAGAAAAAATATATTTCCTTCACGATGATACTTTCCTTTTATTATAGTCCCCAATGTGGGGACTTGTCAAGAACAATATTTGTAAAAAAATATCTATTATGGTAAGATAATTTTAGGTGGTGAACTTATTTGCAGCGCAGAGTCAAATTTGGTGAAAGATTAAGGATATTACGAGAAGAATCCGACTTAACTATAGAACAATTAGCAGAGAAACTAGGTATTGTTAAACAAACTATTAGTAAATATGAGAATAACCAACGGGAACCGAAATACGAAACCCTTGTCAAAATAGCAGAAATGTTTAATGTATCTTTAGATTATTTGTTTGGCCGTACAGATAAACGATAATAAAAGTAATAATTTGTGGATTGAATATTTTCACTCTTTGACTTTTATTTCAAAGGTTATAATTTTAAGAGAGGCTATATTTTATGAAAAAAATTGATATACTCAAAAATATAAAATTCGGAGAAAGAACTGCAGAAGAAGAATCTACTGAGTTAGAAAAATACTTTGTTGAAACTGATCAGTGGTTCCAATTATATACGGGTAATGTCGATATAGTTTACGGGCCAAAAGGTTCAGGGAAAAGTGCTTTGTATACCTTGTTAAATCAGAAAGAGTCGGATTTATTCGACAAAAATATTCTGATATCCCCTGCTGAAAATGTACGAGGTTCGACAGTTTTTAAAGATCTACTATTGGATCCTCCCGCTTCGGAAAGATCCTTCATCTTTTTATGGAAATTATATTGTCTCACGATTATAACAAAAACCTTTCGCGAATATGAGATTAAAAACAAGGATTCCGCTGCATTGATCTCAGCATTGGAAAGAGCTTCATTACTGCCATTACCACAACATGATAATTCCTTAACAGCAATATTTAGAGCTGTATCTAAATACTTTAAGGGTTTGCTTACCCGTGACACAAAATCCGTTGAATATGGCTTAAGTATTGATCCTGTAACAGGTTCTCCAACTGTTACGCGAAAAATTGAATTCGAAAAAAAAGAACCAGAAGAACAAGCTCTTAATGATATACCCATAGAAGAATACTTAATTTGTGCTGATAATGTTTTAAAAGAATCTAATTTTAATTTATGGATAGTCTTTGATAGATTAGATGTTGCATTTCTTGATTCTCCTGAATTGGAAAGAAATGCACTTAGAGCGCTTTTTAGGACATATAACGATTTAAAAGTACTGGACAATATTAAATTAAAAATATTTGTGCGAGATGATATCTGGAAAAGGATTTTAGAAGGCGGTTTTTCGGAAGCAAGTCATATTACAAAAACAATTACTATTCAATGGGATTCCTCAGGATTAATAAATTTAGTCGTAAGAAGACTCCTAAATAATCAAAAGGCTGTTGAATATCTTAATATTAACAAAGAAGAAGTTTTAAATGATGAAAAATTACAGCAAAAAGTCTTAAGCAGAATTTTACCTGATAAAATCGATTCCGGAAACAATCCAAAAACCTTTGATTGGATTTTATCAAGAACTAGGGATGGTTTAAAAACAAGTGCTCCTCGGGAAGTTATCCATTTATTTGATTGTTTAAGAAATATTCAAATACAAAGACTTGAAAAAGGGGCTCCAGAGCCCTTCGATGAATTATTGTTTGAAAGAACTGTATTTAAGAAAGCCTTAGAAACTGTTTCAAAAGTAAAATATGAACAAACTTTGTTAGCTGAGTATCATGATTTAAAACCATATCTAGAAAAATTAGCAGGCCAAAAGGCAGAGCAATCAATCAAATCGTTAATGTTAATTTGGAATGAGCATAAAGAAAAAACCCTAAAATTATGTGGCAAGCTTGTAGACTTAGGCTTTTTTGAGATGAGAGGCTCTCTTGAAAATCCTTCTTTTTGGGTTCCCTTTTTATATAGAGATGCTTTAGGTCTGATTCAAGGAAAATCAGTATAACAATATCATTTAATCATACAAATTATGTGATATTAATTAATCTTAATTGAATAATACCCATTAAAGAGGATTTTTGCATTTCAATATTCATTATGCCTTTTTCTTCCGATGAACATCATCGTGACAAATATTGCAGAGTGTAATTAAATTCTCTTCCGTATTCTCTCCGCCTTCAACATGTTCCTTAATATGATGCAATTCCAGATACCTGGGATCAGACGGATTCCAAAGTGCATGATTCCATTTACATTGTACACATGCGTAATTATCCCGTCGTAAAACCACCCCTCTAACTGGGTCCGGAATACAGCGATCATGTTCCGGACTTTGTTCTAAAGACTCAAGAATATATGAACCGACTGATAAATCCGGCCGACCTGTATTTTTTGTGACAATGTGCCAACCGTATTCCGTGCGAAGTTCCCGTACTCTTCTTGCCCATTCCGATTTGTTGTTTGCAACATAACGCAACTCCTCACCGGTTACGGCTTCTCCAACATTTCGCTTAAAATACTCCAATATCTTGCTTCGAACCGCATCCTTTCGTTTCCGGATTTCATTGGCGACATTCCAACGAAAAGCAGCTTCCTTATCTTGTTCGATAGAAAGAAGCAAATAATCGTCGGGTTTCATTTTAATGCCGTCGACATTCTCAAGCGGGAACTCACCTTCTTCAGCCATTTCTTTTCCTGTAAGCCCACTAATGATGGACCATCCAAATTGAACTCGTAATTCCCTCACACGACGCGCATATTCCTGAATAGCGGAAACGACTAAGAGCTCATCGCCTTTAATAATGGTAAAGGGATACTTGCGAAAATAATAGAGAATTCGATCACGGGCGCTTGCTGCGTCTTGTCTCGCAATTAAAGATTTTCCCAAATTTCGTAAAGTATGGAATACCGGAATCAAGGACAATACTTTTTGTCGCAAATCGTCACGAGATAATTCGCTTTCAAAATTTTGTATCAACTCTACGAGTTTCTTTTGTAAAGCCGCTGTTTCTATAGTTTTATCCTTATTCATCTTCAACCCCCTTTTTATTAAGGAAGCATTGTAATTTTTCAATCAGTCGATCAACATCCTTCAGCTCGCATTGCCAAACAATCAATGCGTCCCATCCGCTTTCCCGCAATTGCCTTAAATACTGTTTGTCGCGTTCAATATTCTTGTTGAGCTTTTCCTCCCAAAACCAAATATTAGAGGAAGGTCGGCCCGAACGTTTACATTCTTTATGCCCGTGCCAAAAGCAACCATGAACGAAAATCACTTTTCGACGCCCCGATAAAACAATGTCGGGTTTTCCCGGCAAATCCGAACGATGAAGTCGAAAACGATATCCCAAATGGTAAATAATTGAACGAACCATTATTTCCGGTTTCGTATTTTTGCTTTTGACCCTGGACATAATCCAACTTCTTTTCTCGACATCAAAGACATCCAAGATATTGTCATCTCACTCTTTGGCGTGGTTCAACAAAACATAAACAATATCGGCGATACGGGCGGCCAGAAGTGGAGGTACCGCATTACCGATTTGTTTAGCTATTTCAACTTTCGTTCCTTTAAAGATAAAGCTATCCGGAAAACTCTGAAATCGAGCGGCCTCACGATGAGTAATCGGTCGATGTTGCTCCGGGTGTAAATAACGCCCTTTTTCAGGTTTAAAAAACTCTGTTCGAATAGTAACAGCAGGCTTGTCCCACCATAACCTGCCAAATAAATCCGTTCCGCCGGATTTTTTATTTATCCAACATTTTGGAGTAATTTCCGGCGCGCGTTTTTGTAAATCGAATCGGTTCATACCTTCTTTCGGTATTGCTTTATATCGCTTCAAGCTTTTTTCAGTCGGGGTACGTGTAAAATGTAAATTAAGCGGCGGATGGATGTTCCTTATTTCCACTCCTTGCGGTGATGGCAAATCGGCAATGGCATCACGTACGGTTTTCCATTTTTGCGGCTGCGAAAGATATTCCCCATTACCGGAGAAATCCAAACTTCCTTGAAGACTGTTGCCGTTAAGATTATAATGAGTTTTACGCGGTGGAAAGAGCAAAGACGGATCACCCAATTTTGAGCCGATAATTATAGCACGAGTACGAGTTTGCGGAACTCCGTAATCTGCGGCGCAAACTTTTCCCGATACAACCTTGAACCCCAATTTTTCAGCCGCACCGACAATTTCGCCATGTTCAAATGTATCTAAAATTTGTGGTACATTTTCAATTACAAATACTTTAGCTCCACTTTTTTCGACAACTTCCATATATGGACGCCAAAGTTCGTTTCGGGGATCATCTCCCCTATTTCTATTTAAAAGACTGAATCCTTGACATGGGGGACCGCCAATAACAACATCTGCTGAAGGAATAACAGTTTGAGGATCTTCTAATATGCCGACAATATCGCCATGTAAGCAATGTTCGCCGAAATTGGCGTTATATGTTTCGGCACAATATTTATTAAAATCATTAGCCCAGACCGATTTGAAACGATTGCCGGATGTAAAACCGAGTGTCATACCCCCTGCACCGCAAAACAAATCGATCATATTAAATTGCCGTTCTTGTCTCTGTCCGCCGATTCGGCCCTCATAAGCTGCAAGATCTTCTTTCAAAAAGGCTTTTTCCATTGTTTTTGAAATCTTATAATTTGTCATATGATTAGTACTCTCTCTAGAATAAAATTATCAACTCTTATTATAATATTTTCAGAGGACATAAGTATAGAGTTGACATATTATTTCTATAAAGTTTACCAAACAAAAGGTCTTCTCAGTTATTCGGATAATCAAATTAAACCTGTCACTCAAAAAGTGCGTCACCGCCAGAATCCGTGTGCCCTCAAAATCATCATTCATTTCGCCTTTATGTTGCTAATAAAACTCTTTCCTCATTACCAAATGATAGCAGTAAGATAAAATATATCAAATTTGCCTACTAAACTGCAGCACTTCCGACACCAAAAACGCAGCACCCTGCTAAAAGGAATGCAAAATTGATGCTATAGTATCAATTTCATTCTAAGGCGGGTTGCACCATGAAAAGGCGGCCAACGTACCCAGAAATTCAAAGTCAAAAAACCCCGGGTTCAGTAAACGCCAGGTGGCTGAAATTCTAATTGAACTTCCGGATCGTTTCCCGATATTAAGCGGCTTTACTACTGGCAATCAAATTATTAAACACCTAATCTCAACAATTATTTTGAATGCTTAATTCTTCCCTCCTGCCGAAGTTCGACTCATCTTTTTCAATAAAAGTCATTAGATATTCCTCATTCTTCGGCTCAGATTGCAAAATGATGTCATTGGGTGCTGACTAAACAAATTGAGCCCAGTTAATAATTGGAAATACTATTTGCCGACATGATATACATTGCATTTTTCACAGCCCAAGCGATTAATTAAATGAGTTTATTTCCCAAGTCCTTAATGATACCCTAAATATCCTGCACCAACTATAACAGCAATGGGTATAACAACTACTAAACCTGCTAAAATCGAATTGAATAAAGCTTTCCAGATAGAAAACTTTTGGGCTTCCCCTAAACAATTTAAATAAACGGCAAACGCCCAAATTCACAATAAATAATCCAGCCAGGATAAACCGCTTAAATAAGTTGGGTTTAGGCTGATATTGATTATGTAAAACATTATCAGCCAAATCGCTCCAAACCAAATAACAGGCACATTAGACCATATCAAAGCAAGCCTAATCTCTTCATAATTCCCTTGTCCACCGATCCATTTTCCCGTCCCTTTTAATAACTCCGCACATAAATGGATTACCAACATTCCAACTAATGTACCACATTTCCATATTTCTTCCTGCACAAATCTGGAAATGGCATGCTTCCTTTATAGTGTTGTAAAGTCTTTCAAAACTCGAAACGAAATTCAGAAAAAAGGACACCACCCCCCAAAAATGCCGATAATGAAGAATTCTCCAACCACAGCAGTAACGTTCGAACCAGCACCCGCCGCTCAGGGATGGCGACGGCGCGGCTTTAAGACAGGAAGTCTTTAGCCGTCGGCACTCAAAACAACCAAAGAAGACGCTGCCACGGACGGCAGCGTCAGACCAATCAAAAACTCCGACTCCGAGCACGGAAGCGAGGAGATATGAAGGAGAGACCGGGAATCAGCGGCATAGACATCTATGAAAAACAGTTTTCCCCGCGCCATTGTTTTTTATGGAGAGGGGAATATGGGGTGAGGTGGCGGCTCTTTGGTTCCTGGTATGTTATTTA
>DNPP01000435.1:2449-4659 GCA_003501365.1 Bacillota bacterium | reverse complement strand
TCTCTTCCTTTATCTGCCGATCAACTTCATGTTCCATAGTCTGCCATTCGGGAGAATAATACCAGGCTTGACTTTTCGGAATAATAATTACCGGGGTGATCACTAACTTGCCTTCTTTGACTTCTACATCCAACTTATCGCCGGCTTTTAAATCCAACATCTTTACAAAATCTACCGGTATCGTAACTTGGGATTTTTGTTTAAACTCAACCAACATTTTCTTCCGCTCCTTCAAGTTGTAAAGTATTACTTTCTAACTTTATTATATGCGCTTTTATTGAAAATATCAATCCCAACAAAAAATAATCCCATAAGTATAATCCTATCGTTCCGAGCCATCATCTTTGACCTTTGACTCTAGACGATTTGAATTTTAATAGTATATATCGGTCTACCCATAAGCGAAATCATTCTCCCGCTGCTTATAATAGATCTCTATTTATCCCACAGACACCCGGTGGCCGGTTACTTCCGGTACTAATTGGGAATATACCAACCCCCAATTCCTGTAATGTACTCCGAGATTTGTTTTCCAAAATTATTTATGATAAAATATAAACTATATATGTTGAATTAAGTTTTGATATAAATCATCATTAGAAAGTGAACGTCTATTGACCTAACCCTTGCCCTTCCCCTCGGAAGTGAATTGAATATAACTGATTCAAGTGGAAGGGTAACCCTAGCCGATGTCGCCAAAATTCTTTAGGCTCCAAAGATATCGGTTACTCTCCCACTGTATGTGCTCCTTTGTACTGGCATCATTGGGGGAGAGCAAGAGAGAGGTCTAGACCAACAATCGACCTAGATATGAACTGGTTTTTTACATTTTCTTAGTTTTGGTCAATTATTATTTCACCTCATATAGTCAAAGCCGACAGGAAGTGGTTTTTGTATGAAGAATCTCGAAGTTGAAAATATCAAACAAAAAATTGTTCCGATTTTAAAGCAGCATGATGTCTTCAAAGCCTCCATTTTCGGCTCATTCGTCCGTTGCGAACAAAAAGTGGACAGCGATTTGGATTTATTAGTTGAGTTTAATGGGGATAAAAGCTTATTCGATTTAATTGATTTAAAATTTGATTTAGAAGACACTCTAGGAAGGTCTACCGACGTATTGACCTTTGAATCCTTACATCCGGCGATCAGAGAAATCGTCCTTAAAGAGCGGGTGATTATATTTTGAATAAAGACCCCAAAATATTTATAAAGCATATTTTGGAGTGCATTTCCATCATTGAGGATTATACCGGCAAGATTTCTCAGGACGATTTTGTAATGTCACTTCAAGTTCAGGATGCCGTTATCCGCAGAATTGAGATTATTGGAGAAGCTGCCAAAAATTTGCCGGATAGCCTCAGAAATTCCTGTCCCCATATTCCCTGGCGCAGCCTGACCGGAATGCGAGATATTCTTATTCATCAATATTTTGGGGTGGATTTAAAATTAGCTTGGCAAACAGTTAAACAAGATTTGCCGATCTTAAAAAAAGAACTTTTGATTTTACTTGAAAAAATGGAAACTCAAACTAATCGCGCCCCACTTTAATCGGTAACAGTAACTGAGGACTCAGGATCGGGTCCCTATTCTTCTTGGTGACCGTCATGGTCTTGATCACTTTTAAAGATACAGAGCGTCAGATGCGTCTCTACGAGGATGTCTTCCCTCTAAAACTCGTTTTTTAATCCCCTTCATCTTGCTAATCGTGTTAATCCTGCTTTTGCTTATATTCGGGCCTAAGTTCAAAGCCACATAAACAGGATTTACATTGTTTACAGGATTTTTCAGTTTTAAAATTCTATAATCTTATTCATCGGCCATGAGACCCAGCTTATCCGGGAGTTGGGGGCAACAAAAAAACGCCTTTGGAAATCTTGTGGCGTTAGATATGGCAAATCTTTTACCCGGTTCAACTTTCGAATAATGGTCTAGTTTCATTTTAATTTCTTTCTTACTCATGCTGAATTTCGTCGGCAATCAAAAACGGCATAAATCGGATTTTCATAATACTTTCTTTCGAATATAGTCCTTTGCTTGATTCCAATCCATAAATTGTTCATTTCCATTTTGAATCTATTCTTCTCTTTCAGCTAAAACATCTTTATGCCAAATTGGTGAGGAAATACTATCCGCTTTTTTGCAAAGATCATCCCAAATGATTCCCATCGTCCGGATTTTTTCTTCTATTGACATATGTTCTAATGCCGAAG
>DNPP01000435.1:0-2334 GCA_003501365.1 Bacillota bacterium | reverse complement strand
TCCGCTCGGTTATCGTTTCATTCATGCGGTCGCCGTTGGCATAGTAAGTGTAGTCTTCCTGCCTGGTGGTTAGTAGGTAATAGACCTTGATCAACTCTTGGGGCGTGTTTTTGAAGGTGGCGGTATCGACTGCGTTAAATTCGTTGTCCCGGATGTGATNNATTGACATATGTTCTAATGCCGAAGTTATTTCCATCAACCCGACCTCTACTTTCTAAAATATCTATTGATATTATAGCATAGATTAAGTTTCTAATTGACAAACCAAAAACTTGCCCGAGGGACTCCTTCCTGGTCTTCGCACTCCGCTCGGTTATCGTTTCATTCATACGGTCGCCGTTGGCATAGTAAGTATAATCTTCTTGCCTGGTGGTTAGCAGGTAATAGACCTTAATCAGCTCTTGGGGCGTGTTCTTGAAGGTGGCGGTATCGACTGGATTAAATTCGTTGTCCCGGATGTGATAATAGCTTAGTACCTTAATGTAACGGGCCGTTACCGGCGTTTTGAATGTGATCTCCAACCCGCCTTTTTCTTTGGCTGTCAGTTGCCAGCCGGTGGCTTCGCTGTATGTTGCATTGTCGTTACTGTAAAATACGCCGGTATTCTCGGCGGTCACTTGATGGATCGGGCTCTGCGGGGTAAGCGCTATCTTGGTGATTTTGACCGGAGCATACAAATCCACGCCAATGCTGCCGGAGTTATAGTCGAGCTCGGTCAGTTCGGACTGACTGACGGCAAACTCCAACGGTTTGCCCCCGGTAATATCCTCACGGACCAGACCGACTTGCTGTTGTTCTTCTCTGGGGTCGATCTCGAAGTTGCCCTTAAGGTTGGCATAGAGTAATTGATTCAGGGCATCGTATTGGAAAACATCATCATTACGTCTCGTGATATTGTTCGCCCCGTCGTATTGGAGAACATAGCTTTTAAGATTACTCCCCGGCCGCACTTTGAGTTAAGAGCTGTTTTTTTATCAGCCGTCAGGAAGAAGTTTTAGAAACCGGCAACTCAGAACTCACCGGCCTCTTTTTCCACAAATAAAAACAAGATGCTAAAAGCCCAATGATAGCAAGCAATAGGATATAATATTTATCGTTAGTAGTACCATAAAGCATTCCCAAAACTACCAAAAAGGTATCAAAAATATGCGCTAATATTGAAGCCCAAATTGATCCTGTAACCGTATAAATTAAAGCCAATATCATTCCAATACTAAATTGAAAAGATATATATATATGAAAATTAGAAATACCAAAAACTCCTTGGATAATTATTGCAACCATTAACGGCATATTTTCCCTTAATTCATTAAATAATAAACCTCTAAGTAAAATTTCCATAATAATCGGTCCTAAAATAAATAAATCTATCAAAGCACATATTGAACTAATTGATAATATGGTGGTTAATAAAGTATGTAGATTGAGACTTGGGTCAGGTACATAAGGATGTAAATAGCCTCCAATCAATCTATAACAAAATATCATTAAAAAAATTATAGGTAAACATTTCAGCTCAAATTTACAAAATCTACAATGTCTGAATAAACTTGTGCCTTTATATTTAAAAAATAAAAATAAAAGCTAAAAACTAATAAATAAGATATTGAATCCAAAATCGGCCTCGAATATATTTTGAGACCAACATGTAAAATAAGGGGTAATAATATCCTTGTAACTAATGCTGCTATTACAATTAATATATATATCACTATAGTTTTAATCATTTTTAAGTATTTCAATATAAAACCTCATCCCAGATAGAGATTTAGAAACTTTTGCCCTTAACTGTCGCCCATGCCATGTACATTTTAATTAGGGACCCAACAAAATTGGTTCTCTTATTGCCTCACACTTTACTTAATGTTTTTATTTTCATCCTGAATTCCATTTTTGAATAATAATTGATAAAGCAAATACAGGTTATAAAACGGAACCAGCAAAAGTAAAAAAAGGTGATTGAATTATAATTTAAACCGCGAGATCTTCGAATAATTAAAGAAATATATACCGAAGTGACCAAAATGAATATTGCTAACCATAGTAATTCAACTATAACCGAATTGGATAGGGGTAATTTAAATAAAATAATATGAAATACAATAACGCCTAAAAATAACTTCCTGAACTTATTGTTACTGCTGCCGCATAGATTCCAACAATAGACGGTAAAAGTTGTCCATAACTTGACGGAAACGGTGACCAAAAGAACGAATCCCCCGCAGGGGAGGGAGAATCAAGACAATTCTCCCTGAACCACCAACTTCACCATATGATCATCAATAATCCGGCGACCGTTCTGGGCCCCGTAAATCAAACAATGAGTACAGACCT
>DNPP01000195.1 GCA_003501365.1 Bacillota bacterium | reverse complement strand
GTTAGGACTTTACTAATCTTACCTAGCCTTGAAAAATACATACTGAACCGAAGTGCTCATCCCATTTCTTGCAACGATGTCGCTCTTTTACCATTTTCGGTTCTTCCACTGTTTGTTCTTTACATAATCCGCGATCTTTATCAAAGCAAGCACAACTACCGCAGATTTGTAATACTTCTTCAAGTGATAATTTATAGACCATTTTGCCACCTCACAACGTTTGATCATGTAGTGGTGGTCTCGATGCTGATATCTATTATAACATGAACTTTATAAAATGCCAAGCACCTGTATCTATCAATAAAAAAAGTAATTTAGAATCTGTCAGCATTTGCTCCCTTTTCGCAATATTAAAATGTTTTGATGGGTAATATTGGGTACAAAACAACTTTTAATTGCATATGGCTTCAGAGGACGCTGAGTTGCTTTATTCCACCAAATCTTCATTCCTTTCCAAGTAAAACCGACTTGGCGCAATCTCTCGGCAACCATTACCCCCAAAGGTATATATTCCCCATCTTGATACCGGTCACCGATCATCAGCACCAAATAGCGGCCCGGTTTAAGCAATCGAAAGGCTTCCCTGCCAAACAAGCCCATTTTATGCAAATATTCCGGATAGGAATTACAGTTTCCAAAATCATCCTTTGCTGTCGATTTCATATTAAAATTTGTCTCCCTTTTGAAAGCAATTTCTCGCTGCTGACATCCATAGGGAGGATCGGTAATAATGGCAGCAACCGATTCATCGGGAATACCCGGCATACACTCCAAACAATCCCCCAAAAGCATTTTTGGCCCTTTCTGCTGCCCCGGATGGTCTTTTTCTTCTTCTGAAGGGGCAATTTTCCGGTATATCTCCACCCACATTGGATTAATCTCAATTCCTATCGCTTGTCTGCCGACAGACACAGCACCCAATAAAGTCCCGCCCACTCCGGCAAACGGATCCAAGATCAGCTCCCCGCTTTTCGAAAAAAACGAGATAATTTCCGCCATTAGTGCCGGTGGTTTCATGGCGCCGTGCATTTTTCGCCAACGATGCGTGGCATCCGGCGGAAAATTCGTCTCATAGATGGTATTCGTCCAATAAAGCCATTCTGAACCGGTTAATTCATTCAAGCGATTTTCCAAAGATATCTCCGTTCCCCTAAATAAACTAACAATAGTTTTACCGATTTTAAAAAAAACTTCCCTCTCATTTAATTCGTAGAAGGAAGTTAGATATAAAATATTGATGAACTACCGGATTTCCTCTTTAGCCAACCATAAATTTAAAATTTGATCTTAAATTTGGAGACCCACGAATCTACCGCATCATCCCACCCGAAGTCCCATCGGATACAATCGGTTTCACGGCGAATCTCGTAAATGCGATGAATCCAAAGTGATTGATCCGAATTATAAGTGCCGGTCAGGCCAAATGAATATAACTGAGTGATAGGGATTCCCCCATCATATATCCAATTGGACCCGATCTTAAAATCACTCATAAAATCGCCATAGTTCTTATCTTCAACCGAATATAATCGCAATAGACTAAGTGTCCAATTGGGGTACGGATTGTAATCCAGCCGGTATCCGCTATAAATACCGCCATATTCAGCTCCGGAACCATCCAACTTGGACACTCTGCGTCCTTGAATACCAAACTGCCATCTTCCGGCTGGAGTGGGCCAGTACTTGCGAGTTACTGAAAAACCCAGCTCATTCCCTTCAGCATTTGAAAAATCCCGATATCCGTCAATAACTGTTCGTAATAGCGGAGTCTCATGGGTTAATTGGTCACGGACGCCCAGATACCCTTCAAAATTATAATAGGTTCCGGCATAATTTGAAAAATTCCCTTTTGAACCGGTAATTCCAAACGCAAGATTGGAATAATCATGGGTCTGCAACTCCCCTTGAAAACGCCAGTCAATATTCTTGCCGAACGGGACCGAATAGTCATATCTGACACTCAAACCGTCATCCGGATCATAACGCGGCTCAATCCTGGGCAGATTCTTATTATTTACGTTTAAGGACAGGTAGGGAAAATAAAAAAGCGGAATTCCTTTGACATACAGAATAATGTGCTTTAGCCGCAAATACTGTCCGTCATAGGTCATTCTTTTGGCCAAATAAAAATATTCCGGGTGATGTTTTTCGCAACGGGTCAACTTTGCATTCTTTACACTGGTAATACCATCAATGGTTTCCATGCTGTCTCCGACAATTGAATAATTTCGGTCCACAGCACTAATGGTAGCGGTGATCCGCCCTAGAAATCCAGTTTTGGTTTGAAGGTTATAACGAATCGTCTCCGTTTGATAGGTAGCCTGACCGGTAAACATCTTTACCCCGCCCGAAGCGGTTACCAACCCATTTTTGCCTTGATAATGGAGCTCTTTCGCGGTAATTGTTTGATCTTTTTGAGTCAATTCAACCCCACCGCTGAGTTGCGCATCTTGGATATTAAAATCATAAACAAGTTGTTCGGCCCGGATAATGATGCCATCATCATTCGTTATTTTGACTTGACCGGTAGCATTGACAATACCTGATTTGTTATTATAGATTATTTGTTCGGCCTCAACTTGACCGTTTTCAATTTTGAGATTGACCTTTTCCTTTACAGGAGTATTGTTTAACCCTAAATCGATTTTACTATAATCATCAGCCCCAAGCGCCGGCTGATCGGATGCAGCTATCGCTTGATTGTTCGCGACTAAAAAGCAAAAACTCAATGTCAGAAAAATAACCCCATAAATAATCCCTGTTTTATTAATTTTCTTCTCCTCCGGTCATTTTTCAATAGTAAAAATACGCAACGGTTCTTTTACTTGTAAATAAAACTCCGTTCCTGCCGGTATAGTAGTTTCCCGCCCTCGTACCGCTAAACCAAACAAAATACCACCCGGGCCAAAAGCAAGCATTCCGGCAGCACT
>DNPP01000152.1:2108-8951 GCA_003501365.1 Bacillota bacterium | reverse complement strand
ACCAACAATTGTCTTAAACAGAGCCATTTATTAAAACCGCTGAGAATATTCGAAAAATTGGAAGAAAGGTAGAAACCGGAAGTCCGCCTTCCATAAAGATTGATATTATCTAATCATTTGTTTTATGCTAAATTAGACTGGTAGAACACAATTATAAAAAGTTTAAAGCCAAAAAAAGGCTAATACTTATCCATCTATATAGGTTTCATTTCAAACTTCTAACTTTACCCTTCAGACTTTTTAGTAGGGTCCACTCTAAATTTAAAATCACCTTCCGGTGGTTCTTTTTTTATTGGTATAATTATGTCAAAATAAGCTTGTGAGGTACCCCGATGTTTAATGATTGTAAACTGGTAAAGAACCGAGCGGTATATCTGCAAATTAAGGATTATATCAAGGGACTGATTCTTGCCGGTATTTTGTTGCCGGGCGTGCGCTTGCCGGCTTCCCGAGAACTGGCCGCTATTTTAAAAGTGAGCCGGAATACCATTGTCCAGGCTTATCAATATCTGGAAGACGATGGATTTATCCATACTTTGAAAGGCCGGGGCGTTTTTGTGGCTGAAGTTGCCGTCCATAAAGGGCAAGAAAAAGCCAATGTTGACTGGAATACCCGGGTCAATGGGTTTGCCCAAAAAGCAGTAGCGCTGGATATTGAGAAAAATGAACTGCGCTGGGAGAAGGGAATGCTTTCGTTTAAAAGTATTGCTCCTAATCCCGAACTTTTTGATATTGAAGACTTCAAGAGGGCTGTTTTGAACCGGTTGTCTCAAGAGGGTGAAAAGCTCCTGAATTACGGATATGCCCGCGGTTACAAGTATTTGCTGGAGTATTTAACGGGGTATATGAAAAATAAAGGGGTCAACACCTCCGGGAAGGAACTGCTGATTACCAATGGATTTACGGAGGGTTTTAATCTGTTGCTATCAGCGTTGACAGTACCCGGTGATCGGATTATCTGTGAAAATCCGACTCATAACACGGCCTTAAAGATCATGCGATTGGCCGGTTTACAGATTAGCGGAGTTCCAGTCGAGCCCAGCGGGATGAGCCTGGAGGTTTTAGAGGAGTGCCTTACCAAGGAACAATTTAAATTGGGTTTTTTAATTCCCTCTTATCATAATCCCACCGGGTTGGTCATGACGCCGGTAAAGCGGATGGCTGTTTTGAAAATATTTGAGAAATACCAGGTACCGGTGGTGGAGGATGGTTTCAATGAAGAATTACGGTATTACGGTTCCCATGTGGCGCCATTAATGGCTTTGGCTGGGTCCGGCAATGGAGTTGTCTATCTGGGGAGTTTTTCCAAAGTGCTTTTCCCGGGACTTAGATTAGGCTGGATCATGGCAGATTCTAAGCTGGTCGCTTATTTGGAAAGTGTTAAGCGGAGTTTGAACATTCATACCTCATTTTTGGATCAGGCCATTCTCTATGAGTATTTGCAAAGCGGGTCGTTTGAAAAGTATCTTCGTAAAGCCAGAAAGGTTTACCGGGAGCAACATCAGGCTGCCATCAAGCTTGCCTTGGAGTTTATACCTTGCCGGAGGATCTGGGGCGAAGGGGGATTGCATATTTTTATCGAACTCGATGAACGGCTTAGCGCCAGGGCGGTTTTGGCTGAATGTTATCAAAAGGGAGTTCTTTTCATGCCGGGAGATATTTTTTATACCGATGGGGGAGGGACCAACACCTTCCGGCTGGGAATCTCCAGAGTATCCCAAGAGGAGATGAAACGGGGTTTTCGAATTATCGGAGAAGTGATTAAGGATATAAAGAAGGGATAGAAATCATGAAAGTTTTTAAGAAATCCACCAAACTGGACCATGTTTGTTATGATATTCGGGGGCCGATTGTCGAAGAGGCCAAACGGATGGAAGAGGCCGGCCAGTCGATCATCAAGTTGCATACCGGCAATCCGGCAACCTTCGGTTTTGAGGTTCCCCCTGAAATTTTGCAGGCAATGACAGGCAATCTATGTCACGCGCACGGTTACACTGATTCCAAAGGGATTCGGTCGGCCCGGGAAGCTATTCTTAAGTTTAGCCGGGAAAAAGGAATCCCCGTTGCCGGAGTAGATGATGTGTATATTGGAAATGGAGTCAGTGAGTTGATTATGATCGCTATGCAGGGTTTGCTGGATAACGGCGATGAAATCCTGATCCCCTCGCCCGATTATCCGTTATGGACCGCTGCGGTGAACTTGGCGGGAGGCACAGCGGTGCATTATCGTTGCGATGAACTTTCCGACTGGAATCCGGACTTACAGGACCTTAAGAAGAAGATTTCACCGAAAACCAAAGGAATCGTAATTATTAATCCCAACAATCCGACCGGGGCCGTATATCCCAGAGAGATTCTTCGAAGAATTGTGGATTTAGCCGTCGCCAATCACTTGATTGTCTTTACCGATGAGATTTATGACCGGATTCTTTATGACGGTGAGGAGCATGTCTCAACAGCTTCCTTATCCAATGAAACTTTGTTTGTGACCATGAATGGCCTGTCGAAATCCCACCGGATAGCCGGATTTCGGGCCGGATGGATGGTGATCAGCGGCAATAAGACAATGGCATCCGATTATCTGGAGGGGCTCACCATGTTGTCTTCGATGCGGTTATGCAGTAACGCCCCTTCTCAATATGCAATTAGTGTGGCCCTCGCCAATCAACAATCGATCTATGATCTGACCGGGCCGGGGGGACGGCTGCGGGAACAGCGGGACTATGCCTGGGAGAGGTTGAATTCCATACCCGGTCTTTCCTGTGTGAAGCCCAAAGCCGCCCTTTATCTTTTTCCTAAAGTTGATATCAAAAGATTGGGTGTTCGGGATGATCAGCGCTTTATTTATGATTTGTTGATTCAAGAAAAGGTGCTATTAGTACAGGGAACCGGTTTTAACTGGCCGGAGCCCGATCATTTCCGGTTTGTATTTTTGCCGGAAAGGGCTCAACTGAAGGAAGCGCTGGATCGAATTGAGAGATTTATGGTGTCATACGGACAAAACAAGGAAATGGCGGTTTGAGCCTTTCAGAATGCACTTTATATACACAAACCGTACTGGAAAGGATTTGAATAAAGAATAAAGCACCCAAAAAAGTTCCACCTTCACCCGCGGAGAATAAGAAAGTAAAATAAAATTGGAATTTGATCCATTTAATAGGAGGCGGAGCAAATGGTTGTTAAAAAACGATGGTTAATGGTAGTAGGGTATTGTTGGTTAGTCTTGTTGTGGTCGAATGCGCTGAAAGCGAAATTGACTACGGGCAATACCTCGGGGGGGATTATTGGCGGCATCAAGCCCTTGAAGGCATTATTCCTTTTTGGTTGAATACCCTGGATAAGAAGAACGGCGGTTATTTTACGGATGTTGACCGCACTGGCGTCATCGGTACGATTCCGCTCAAATACCCCCGGATGGTCTCCTGGCTAATTTATGGTTTTAGCGTAGCTTATGTGGTACTATCTTGCAAGTTACTTGGGAGATCAATACCAGATTTATATCGGACATAATCTAAAAACGGCTTGGGTATTGTTGCGATTATATCAATTGACTGGGGACGAAAAGTACTTGAATGTTGAAAAAATTTATCAGCCAATCTACTCAAAACTGCCCGGGACAGCCAGCATTATGGGTGGTACTTTACGAAAAATGTTCATCAACCCGTCAGAAATGACAAAGAAAGGTTCAAATGCTGGTGGACCCAGACCGAAGGCGGTTTTATGCTGCTGAATATGTATAACATCACCAAAGACCCGCTTTACCTCGACTATTTTCAGAAGAACACTTATTTTTGGGATCAATATATGGTGGACCATAAATACAAAGAAGTGTATCCTTATGTTTCAGATTCCGGGATACCCGATGCCGGTAGTAATTATAAGGCAAATTTATATAAATCCGCTTATCATTCCATGGAAAATGCCCTGATGAATTATTTATACCTTCAGTTATATGTCCGGCACCAAACCGCAGAGTTGCATTTTCTGCTCTCAAGTTTGAAAGAGGGTACCAAACACTATGTTAAAATCATTGAAGATCCAGCCGTAATTATACAAGGAGTGGAATTAAACGGCAAGCGGTGGGAACGGTTTAATCCCCAAGAAGGTTATTTGATTCTCCCGAAAGGGGATAAATTGAAAGTCCGGGTTGTTCTGGGCGTGATTAAGTAGTCATCCATCTCGGCCAGCGGAGCAATCGAAGAAAGAATGAAAATATTCTTTTCTCAGTGTCCCGGTTTCTCTATGGCAAAAATATTCATGATAAAAAAGCGCAGCAAAAAATGATTTGCTGCGCGATGTTTTTACAATATGGCGTCTGTTTTTACTTTATCTGATTTATGATATTGACGGAGATAATTATTTCAATTCCAATATCCGCGATGTACTTCAACTATTTTCTTTTCCAATTCGGGGTCGGCAATCGGACCGATTACCACGATACTTTTTTGTCCACCCGCAAAAATACCGCGACACGGTACGCTAAAAGTTGGGTTTTGTGGATGACTGCCGGTTAAACTAAGAATACTTTTTTCACTAATTCCATAGACTACTCGTCCGACATTACCCCAATAGATTGCACCGGAACACATTGCGCAGGGTTCAGCCGTGCTGTACAGGGTACAGTTCCATAGAAATTCCTTGTTAAACAGTTTGGATGCTTTTCTCATTAAAGCGGTTTCAGCATGGCCTGTACAATCTTTTTCAGTGATTTCAATATTTCCTTGTTCAATCAGATTAGTGCCGTTTTGGTCAACCAAGATAGCCCCAAAAGGTGTATTCCCACTTTCCCTGGCTTTACGAGAGACTTCAATGGCCTTTTCAATATAATATCGATCTTTTTCCTCACTAAATCCCCCAAATCTTGATAAATCGGATGTAGATTCAATTGTCAACGAAAAATCACCTCAGATTAACTATAATATAAAAAATGTTTTTATACTCATTGAAAATATAGCATAACAAACAATTTACACCATTATATCATAAAGATATATGGATTTCATAGATTAACAGTATATGATTAATTAAATTTATAATACATACAAAATGGTATGAATTTTTGGCAAAAAAGCTACTGCCAACAAAGTTGCCGCCTCAAACCTAACAATATAAACGTAATATATTACATATACTTGACCTTAGCATGACAAAGACGTATAATTAAAATTGATCAATTGATCAAATGATCATAGTCAACTAAAAGAAACTAAAAATCAAAAAAGACTCAAAGCCAACCTGTTTTTTCTACACACATTTGCTTTCACCAATTGGGTGAGCAAACAACAACATTTTTTAAGAACTGCTGTAATAAAACCAATTTTAATTTTCGGTGATGGAGGTAAAACTTTGCAAAATTTGATGAAACGTATCCTGCTGGTAGGTTGTTTGCTTTCTGTACTTATTGTCTTGGGTTTAGGTTTTCGGGGGCAAAATTTATTAGCTGCCGATAGTAAATTGAAGGTTGCTTTTGTATATCAGGGCGCGGTTGGTGATATGGGTTGGGATTATGCCCATGAACAAGGACGTAAGTTTTTGGAGAAAGCGCTTCCCAATGTAACAACTACATTTGTGGAATCCATCCCGGAAAGCGCTGATTGTGAAAGAATTTTAACCGAACTAGCTGAAAAGGGTAATAAGGTAATATTTGCCACAAGCTATGGCTATATGGATTATGTGTGCAAAGTAGCCGCTAAATATCCGAAGGTTGTTTTTTTGCATTGCGGCGGATATAAAACCGCTAAGAATGTGGGTACTTATTTTGGAAGAGATTATGAGGGCCGTTATTTAGCAGGACTGGTTGCTGGAAAGTATACTAAAAGCAATATTCTTGGTTTTGTAGCCGCTTTTCCAATACCGAAAGTTGTCAGGATGATTAACGCATTTGAACTAGGGGCTCAAGCTGTGAACCCAAAAGCAAAGGTGAAGGTGGTTTGGACCAACACTTGGTATGATCCGGCTGTCGAAAAAGCCGCAGCCAAAAGTTTAATCAATGTTGGGGCTGATGTTCTTACCATGGAAGTAAGCAGTCCGGCATGTATGCAAGCTGCGCAAGAAAGCGGCATCTACGGTCTTTCCTTTAACAGCGATATGCGTTTTTTTGCTCCGAAAGCAATCCTCACCGGCGGAGTCTGGAATTGGGGCTCCTATTATGTAAAAACCGTTAAAGATGTGATGAAAGGCAAGTGGAAATCCGAACAATACTGGGGCGGAATATCGGATGGGATTATTGATATCGGGCCCTATGGTCCTATGGTCAGTGATGATATTAAACAATTGGTGGACCAAAAAAGGAAAATTCTCTTGAAGGACGACTGGGCAGTGTTTAAAGGGCCCATCAAAGACCAGAACGGTCAAATACGAGTAAAAGCGGGACAGAAAATGACCGATGAAAAAATGTTTGAATTTGACTGGTTTGTTCAAGGCGTTGAGGGAACGATTCCGAAATAAACCGATCTTTTATCATAGGTAAGGCATTTTATATGTTGATAATGAATATATTTTCTTAAAAAGATATTCAAACGCATGGTCAATCATATTATTGTAAACGAAAAAGGGTCTGTCTCAAAATTACTTTTAGGACAACCCTTTTTTTATGTATCTGAAAACCCTGCATATGTTTTGGAGTTCAAAAAAGCAAGCCGTATTCTATATGTTTCTGCGAATGGCTTTTGCCATAAAATTCCCCATCAAGGGCAGGATATTGGGAGTGAAGTATGGAACTAAATTTACTACCATGAAAAACAATTTCAATGAATAAATATTCAATAAGGTATTTTACTCACTTGACCTGATTATAAATTATTAGTTAATATTGATGTTTTATACTTGCGATTTATTCAATTT
>DNPP01000152.1:0-1844 GCA_003501365.1 Bacillota bacterium | reverse complement strand
TATGTATAATTATCGAAACCGGTTGGATAGCGTAGGAAAAAAGCATAAAGAAGGCGACGAAATTGGTTAAAGTAGGAATTATCGGAGCAACCGGTTATACCGGCAGTGAATTAATCCGGATCTTGGCGGGGCATCCCGAGGCCGAGGTCGCTGCGATTACTTCCAGAACCAGTGAAGGAAAGAAACTGGAGGAAGTATTTTATAGTTTTACCGGTTGGAACGGCCCGCTCTTTAGCGGCTCGGATTCCCCGGAAGCGGTCAAGGGGTGTGATATCGTTTTTTTGGCAGTTCCCCATGGAGTGGCGATGGAACTTGTGCCGGTCCTGATCAAGAACGGCCAAAGGGTCATTGATCTGGGGGCGGATTTCCGTTTCCGCGATTATCAAATCTTCGAGAGTTGGTATAAACATAAACATTGCGAACCGGAATTAACTAAAACTGCGGTTTACGGTTTGCCTGAGTTATACCGGAAAGAGATCCGGGGCGCCGTAGTGATCGGCAATCCGGGCTGTTATCCGACCAGCGCTATTTTGGGGTTGTATCCTTTACTTAAAAATGCGCTCATTGATCCGGAGCGGATTATTATTGATTCCAAGTCGGGAGTTTCAGGCGCCGGACGCAAAGCGGATTTGGCCAATCATTATCCGGAAATGTTCGGAAATTTCAAAGCTTATGGAGTGGCGGGGCACCGGCATACCCCCGAGATCGAACAGGAATTGTCAAAAATCGCCGGACGGGAAATACAAGTTTCCTTTACGCCGCATTTGCTACCGGTAGCCCGGGGAATTTTGAGCACGCTTCATTTAAGTCTGACTAAAAAAGTTACTACTTCTGAAGTGGAAGCAGTGTTTGGCGAGGTTTACCAAGGTGAACCCTTTATTAAAATTCTTAAAGAACCGGTTTTGCCCGAGATTAAAGGGGTGACTGGAACTAATTGCTGTCATATCGGAGTTCGGGTTGATCAGCGCACCAATCAGTTAATTGTCATCACCGCGATCGATAATATGGTCAAAGGCGCTGCCGGCCAAGCGGTTCAGAATATGAACCTAATGTGCAATCTGCCGGAGACCATGGGTTTGGTGCAATGGCCGGTGTATCCTTAAATAGTTATTAGTTGTTAGCTATTAGTTATTGGTTATTAGTAATTAGTGTTATTCGTTTATATTTGTGAATGAAACTGTATGAATTTTAGGAATGAATAGTTTTCAGTTCTCAACTTGGTTTTAACTTTATTAGCGGAGGATCAAGAATGAAAGAAATATCAGGCGGGGTTTGTGCTCCGCAGGGGTTTATAGCGGGCGGAATCGCTTGCGGCATTAAGAAAAATAACCAGCTGGATCTGGCGATCATTGCATCGGAGATCCCGGCTACTGCCGCCGGTATCTTTACGACCAATAAGGTTCAGGCTGCGCCGATTGCCATTTCCAAACGACATATTCAAAGCGGAATAGCTCAGGCTATCATTGCCAATAGTGGCAATGCCAATGCCTGTGTCGGACCGGCGGGAGAACAGGCAGCCGAATTAATGGCTAATGCGGCAGCCCAGGCTTTGAACATAGCGATTGACGATGTATTGGTCGCTTCAACCGGTGTCATCGGAGTCCAATTGCCGGTAGAGAAGATCCAATCCGGATTGCATCAAAATAAAGGTTTTCTTGCGGTTTCCGGCGGAGGCCAAGCGGTACGAGCCATTATGACTACTGACACTTTTCCCAAAGAAATGACGATAGAGCTTGAATTAGCCGGCGCTACGGTCCGAATCGGCGGGATCGCCAAAGGGTCGGGCATGATCCATCCCAACATGGCGACTATGCTTAGTTTTGTAACTACGGATGCGGCCATTG
>DNPP01000339.1:5660-8028 GCA_003501365.1 Bacillota bacterium | reverse complement strand
CTGGAAATGATCGCGGAGGTCAGCGGTTTTCTCCTGGACCATCTGGCGTTCTTTTTTATCCCGGCGGGGGTGGGAATTATCGCTTGTATGGGTTTGCTGCGGGGAAAATGGTTGGCGGTATTAGGCGTTTGCTTCATCACTACGGTGTTGATTATGGTGGTTACCGGTCATACGATACAGTGGATGCAAAGGGGGCGAAAACGATGAAGGATTTTCTGATAACCCCATTGTTCGGCATCGTATTGTCAATCGTAGCTTTTGAGGTTGGGATTTTTATCAATAAAAAGACCGGACTTGCTGTTTGTAATGCTTTTCTAATCAGCATTTTGTTGATTATAGGATTTTTGACCGTATTTCAAATCAGCCAGCAATCTTTTAATATCGGTGGCGATATCATCTCTTTCTTTTTGGGGCCCGCTACCGTGATTCTGGCAGTACCCATCTATAAACAGCTAACACTTTTAAAAGCCAATCTGCTTCCGGTTTTAGTCGGCATCACGGCAGGATGCGTTACAGCCATTACCAGTATCATCGGGTTTTCAAAACTATTCAAATTGCAGGCAGTCTTATGCGCCTCGCTGGTTCCTAAGTCGGTGACCACACCGATCGGTATTGAGGTTTCCAAAGAGATTGGGGGTATTCCGGCCATTACGGTAGCGGCTATTATTATTACCGGTATTGTGGGCGCCGTTTTTGCTCCGATAGTTTGCCGGATTTTTCATATTAAGGATAAGGTGGCCGTGGGAATTGCCATTGGCGCTTCTTCCCACGCAATTGGAACCACTAAAGCGCTTGAACTCGGCGAAACAGAAGGAGCTATGAGTGGGCTAACCATCGGGATTGCCGGATTGATTACTGTTCTTTTGGCACCGATTCTCATTAAGTGGCTACTGTGAAATACTTTTTAATCATCTCTCTAGTCACGATTTTTTTCTCGCAGATCTCCCCGTAAAACTCGCCGCTTTTGCGAAGGGTTCGTTGCTGGGTTTCGAAATCATTGGCGACTAAACCGAAACGGCCGCTTTCCCCTTCAGTCCATTCGAAATTATCTATCAGACTCCAATGATAATAACGTTCCACCGGGATGCCTTCCCTGTTTAAACGGGCGATTTGCTGCAAATGATCATAGATGAACCGGGACCGCATGGTATCTCCTTCGTCGCAGACGCCATTTTCCGTGATATAGATGGGTGCTTGATATTTGGCAAAGTATTTACGGCAGAGCCGGTATAAACCTTCCGGGTAAATCTCCCAGCCCAAGTCATTCACAGGGGCCGCTTTTTTTACCGTCAAGCTGCCGAACATATTGGCGGGTTCAAAAGCCAGACGGACCATATCCCGGGAATAATAATTGATGCCAAGAAAGTCATAGTATTTACCCCGTCCCAGCGGGTAACCGCCCAAGCCCAAAGGAAAACCATACCTGCCAAAGCCCATCGACTCTAAAAATAAATCTTGGGAAAGATATTGAATCAGTTTGGCTGGAATTTTATTGAGGAATTTGTCATCCTCCGGGTCAAAGATCCGCAAATGATGGGCTAACCCGACCATCGTTGGCCCGGAGAATCGGCGTTCGGCCCGGATGCGGTGGATCTCCCGGTAACATTGGATGTGAGCCAAGGTTAGGTTTCGCAAAGCCTTGAACATGGAAAGTAGGTTGGTTTTACCCGGAGGCCAGGCGCCGCGGGCATAGCCATAGATCAAAAAGACATTGGGTTCGTTAATGGTAATCCACTCACTGACTAGATCACCCAGTTCATTTAGGACGTAACGGGTAAAGCGGACAAATGATGCTACCGTATCGGGGTTTTCCCACCCACCCCTATCTTCAAGCCATAAGGGATTGGAGAAATGGTGCAGGGTAACCAAAGGTTTAATGTTGTTTCGCAATAACAAAGTAATTTCATCCCGGTAATGGCGGATGGCTGTTTCATCATACCTGCCCGATTCCGGTTCGATACGGCTCCATTCAAGACCCATCCGGTAAACATCGTGGTGAAGCTCTTTCATGATTTGAATATCTTCGGGGTAACGGTTCCAATGGTCGGCCCCGCGGCTGCAATCGGAACCATCGTGAATATGGCCGGGGGATTGGCACCAGCGGTACCAGGAATTATTTTGGTCGCCGCCTTCGATCTGGGTGGCCGAGGTGGCGCTGCCCATCAGAAAGTTCTTTGGGAGTTCGAAAGATTCCATCTTGACATACCTTCCCTGGCTGTATTGATTATACGGTTGATTTTTTGAGGGATCAAAGTTGCTTCTGGTATGGATTGGTTTTCCATTTTAGTATATCATAGATCATAGATACATAATGGAGGAAAATGATATGAATGAAATAGTCAATGATCGAAACACGGATGGCGGTAAG
>DNPP01000339.1:5476-5599 GCA_003501365.1 Bacillota bacterium | reverse complement strand
CCCATCAGAAAGTTCTTTGGGAGTTGGATAGGAACCATGCGAACACCCGCCTAAAATTAATCTTATTCCATTATACCAGTTACCGGTAAGGTAAACAAATTTACTTGACTCATCTTTGAAATG
>DNPP01000339.1:4442-5206 GCA_003501365.1 Bacillota bacterium | reverse complement strand
TCCCGGAGCCGTCAGCAACCATCTCTCTTATCAAATTTGGGGTTTGGGCAAATACAGCGGCGATGTGGTGTTCGTTTTTGGAAAGACTTTTAATCAATATCAGTTATCAATGCTTTTTAATGAGGTTGAGGATACCGGAGTCGTGGTGGATAATCAATACAGCCCATATTATGAACGAAATTTGCCGGTTTATATCTGTCGTAAACCAAAGGCGCCGCTCAAAGATGAATGGAACCGGTTGGCGGCATATTATTAACTCGCGTTAATTACTGACTGTCAATTTCAATATAATTTATGATTTTGGCGGTTTAAAAGGGGGATATCTATGTCTATTCCCGACTTGACATATTATTGGACAATCGATGTCCCTGCTTTTGTTAAGGGCTATGACTACCAGCCTGGCGTAATACCGCACCACTTTAAATTGTCAATGGGTTGGCCGGAGGAGGTCAAGGAAGTCGCCGCAGTCTCTATGCGTATTATTTCTGATTGGAATATAGTGGATGTTTTTAGACGGCAACTTGGCATAGGAAATGACTTTTTAAATGGATGTTATCGACCGCGGCCAGGTCGCCGAATTTTTTAGTCAGGCCGGTAATTTGAACGATTTTCATCGGATCACTCCTCTATAACCCCATTATAAAAAAAGAAGTCCCCCCTTGTTTAGTCAAAAAGGTCACCCTTTGGTATGAGAAAGTTCATGTTTTTTGTCGAATGGGCGGGAGCGATTTGGAAGATAAAATGAATGCCGATTCTTATGGTCC
>DNPP01000339.1:3467-4140 GCA_003501365.1 Bacillota bacterium | reverse complement strand
GCCAAAAAAGTCACCAAAAAGGCGTCGACACCTATGGTTTCGAACTTCCTCTTATCCCGCCGCCTTCCTTGCGCGGGAACCCTGAAGAACGGGCCAGCTGGTGCTACGATGCCGACGGCTGAAAAGCGTCCTGCTTTAAAGCCGCGCGGCATATATCCCTGTATGCCGGTATGGTATAGTCAATTTCTGCTTTGTAATCGATTAGGTAAAAAATTCAAATGGATGGTTGGGGTGAAGATTGGGCCTAACTTTTCTAGGCAAAGCATTAAAGAGACAGAAATGGTTATTAATAGAGTACGATGACGTTTGGTAAACCTACGATTATCAAGAGAAATAGAAATCAATTCCATATTTAAATTGAAATTATCTACCGGTTCACTGATTTAAAATTCGTTTATCAGTTAAATCTCGCTTTCCTAAAGAAGGCGATGAATCCTGCTTCAGACAATGCTTTAGGCGATAACAAAAAGCCTCTGAAATGGACCCGAATTTCAGGTGATGCCGGAAGAGGGCAGGGGGTAGAAATAAGGCATGTCCGTGAAATCCCTCCTCTTAAATTTTGATTTTTTTGCGTTTTTTGTGATATAGTTACCTTGACAGCTTCGAGTTACACGAATTCAACTTTTAAAATTATCAAGCAGAGGGAAAATGTATACAGTAAAAGAAGTAGCTG
>DNPP01000339.1:2356-3219 GCA_003501365.1 Bacillota bacterium | reverse complement strand
AGTAAAAGAAGTAGCTGAAAAATTAGATCTTACTGAACATACCGTCCGTTTCTATACGGATAAAGGATTGGTTCCGAGCATACAGCGGGACAAGAACAATATCCGTCTTTTTGATGAGGAATCCATCAACTGGTTGATATGCATTAAACATCTGAAAGATTGTGGGATGTCCATAGACAGCATCAAAAACTATATTGACCTATGTCGGGAAGGCGATTCGACAATTCCCGCCCGTTACGAAATCATACTAGAACAGAGCAAACATGCATATGCGCAATTAGAGGAAGCAAAGCAAAGAGCAAGCTATATGAAGAAAAAAGTACAATACTACTATGATATTATAAATTATGGTATCCCGGATGGCTCAAATCCGGAAAATTGGGATACGGAAAAGTGTAAATAAAAAGTTTTATCGTATAAGAAATCAGATAGTCTCCGCGGTTTTTATTGCGTAAAGACTATCTGATTCGCATTTAAGGCTTTTCGTTATCGGAACAAATTTTTATAGTAAATTTGGTTCTCCCACTTATACTTATAGGGATTGTTTGTATATTTTAGTGAAATCTTTTTTACAGACTTTGAGCTGTTGGACGGACTATCATTTCGTTGATGTCTACATTGAGTGGCTGTTGAATGGCAAACAATATCGTCTTAGCAATGTCATTGGCTTCCAGGGGGGTCCATTCTTTATTGCCCAATTTCTCCAATGCGGGGAAAATCGAGGTATCCGTGATGGTATTGCTTAATTCGGTTGCTACAGATCCGGGGCAAATAAGGGTAGTCCGAATATTTTGATTCGGAGCGATTTCTGCTCTCATCCCTTCCGTCAATACTCGAACTGCATGTTTGGTAGCGCTATAAAC
>DNPP01000339.1:1178-2096 GCA_003501365.1 Bacillota bacterium | reverse complement strand
AAACGGAACTGGATGGGAAAATTACGTGGGACGCAATTGAACCAAAATTAATGATATGACCTTCATTGCGCTCCTCCATGTGCTTATATACAGCCGCCATCCCATAAAGAACGCCTTTTATATTCACATCAATCATTTGCTCCCACTCGTTTACTTTTAAGTTTCGGAAAAAAGAAAGTGGCATAACTCCCGCATTATTAATCATAATGTCGATTTGTCCGTAGGTTTTAATCGTTTCATTTGCCAAGGCTTCCATGTCTGTATATAAAGGTCACTTTATAGCAGGCTTCTCCCCCTTCGCTAATAATTTCATTCCATAACTGATGCAAACGCTCTTCGCGCCGAGCGGCCATCATGACTCTGATCCCGTTTTTCGCAAGGAGCTCGGCGGTAGCTGCCCCCATTCCGCTGCTTGCGCCAGTGATAATAGCTACTTTTGTATTCATATGGGATTCTCCTTTTCTAAGACTTTCCAACTTTATAATTTAATCTATCGCTTATTTCTGTTATAAACTCATACCCTCATAAAGACCTCCTTTTTTTTAGGTTTATTCTTTACCGAATGTGACATTAGTATATCTTGTGACATACCTACCATATCACCTTCGAGTAACACGAAGTCAAGTGTTGTTTTAAATTCTAAAACTTTGACCAAGCCTGCAAAAATTCTTCCATGCCGGCAGGATTTTTGGTAAGACAAATGTCAATCTGCGCTTTTAACCGCTCCTGAAATGTCAGCGGTTTAGTATTGTCGAGCAATTGCCTGGTGGACAAAATCGACTATAAAGCAATCACAAATTGAGCTTCGCCATATTCAGGTATTTTCCAAGAACGGGGGAACGGGAGAGGGCAACTTTCCGGTGAGGGCGTCGACCGTAGGCCGCCAGGGGAGAGGAGTTATGTGAGTTTGAAAGAAAA
>DNPP01000339.1:595-773 GCA_003501365.1 Bacillota bacterium | reverse complement strand
GCCGCATCTTTCAGGATGAAAACTGTGGTTGCGGTCGGAAGCCTAGGCCCAGTTGCCAGTCAGAATGCCATGGATGGCGGCGGCATTCAAAAACCCTGGATGAATAAGAGGAGGGCCGGAACCTAGGTTCCGGCGACCTTTTGGTGACTGGTCGCTCCAAAAGTCACTCAGCCGGTGA
>DNPP01000339.1:0-340 GCA_003501365.1 Bacillota bacterium | reverse complement strand
AGCCGGTGAAAGCCGTGGACAAACATAATTGGCATTCATTTATTCATCCACAGTTGCTAAATTTACTAAGAATAAAAGGGTTGTAGACAGAAATTCCATTCACCGTTTGACTTTCAACGCCATTCAGATAATATAATAAGGGCGAAAGTTTGGAATGTTAAAAATAATGAATTTGGATTGAAAAAAACCGCTGGATGATATTAAATATGATTACCAAGTTTAGCTAATTTTCAAGCGGATTCAAAAACCGGAGGAAACGTTCATGAATCAGTCTTTTAACGATGAACCCAATCGAATCTCCAAAACTCCATCAGCTTCGGCGGTGGAAATGACCGAATTG
>DNPP01000366.1:7344-12269 GCA_003501365.1 Bacillota bacterium | reverse complement strand
AGGTTATTGCCCCGGTAAATGATGCCCGGTATGCAATTGGTATCGATATCACTCAAAATCATATTGGATTCGCATTGACTGATTTATCCGGTAATGTTTTAACACATACCAGACAATATAAGCCTTTTGTGCATGAAAGACAGTATTTTATAGACCTGGGTGAGTTGGTCATGAAGTTTTTATCCGTTTCAAATATTTCGGAAGAGCAATTTTTAGGATTTGGCATTTCGATTCCGGGAATTGTGAGTTCAGACAATAAAAAGATTACATTTTCTCATGCATTGGGTATCTCGGATGTACCCTGTAATATATTTTCTCAGTTTATCCCTTATCCTTGCATATTTATGAATGATGCAAATGCCGCCATCATTGCGGATTTGTATCGAATTCCGGAGAGATATACTACAATTTATCTCTCCTTGAGTAATAGTGTGGGAGGAGCGATATATTTAGGAAAATCCAACGATTGGGAACGCAATCAATTGATTGACAACTTATATTTTGGTGATAATTGCAGAAGTGGAGAATTCGGTCATATGACTTTAATACCCGGTGGTAAAAAGTGTTATTGTGGAAAGGATGGCTGCCTGGATGCCTATTGCTCGGCAAAAAATCTTTCGAAACTAACCGATGGAAATCAAGAATTTACAAATATTTGGGAGGAATATCTTTCCAACCTTGCCATAGCAATCAATAACTTGAGAATGGCTTTCGATTGCCAAGTAATTATCGGAGGCTATGTTGGTAGTTATATCGAGCCTTATATTTCATATTTACATGAAAAAGCTGCGCTGTTAAATACGTTTGAAAGCAATGCTTTATATATTAAGCCGTGTTGTTATAAAATTGAAGCTTCTGCTTTAGGCGCTGCGCTCAGACATATTGAAAGGTTTATTAGTACAATCTAGTAAAACGTTCGCTAAATAACTAGGGTCTACTGAAAAAGTCAATAACGTAAACCAACTCACCCTTGCCCTCTCTTTGCATTGGCAAATAGAGGGTAACCACAATGCTCTGATGTCTATCACTTGCAAGTTTTAGACATCTTTGAGAAAACCTTTTTTCCCTCTGTTTCGTCGTCGAAAGAGAGGGAAAACAAAAAAAGGGTGAGTTCGCTACATTATTTCAATACAAGGCTTTGATGTCTTTACTGTTTTTTTCATGCACTTTTTTGGAAGATATTTGACTGTTTTTCAAATATTAATGGGTATTTCAGACTTTTTCAGTAACCCCTAACTACCTAAAATTGCGAACGCTTTTCCCAAGTATAGACTGGCATAGGAGTTAATAAATAAAGATAAAGCGTAAAAGAATGATTGCCACTTTTTTATTTTGGTAGCAATAATTTTAGAGGGATAAAATCATACCGATTTCCTTGTCCACGGATTCCCTTTTCAGCCGGTTTCTTCCAAAATTGATAACTCGCCAACATTCCTCACGGTCTCCACGGCTTGCTTAATTCACCATGGGCCTGTTTCAACAATTGGGGAATATCCAGATTTTGCGGGCAATGTCTGGTACAGACACGGCAGGATACGCATTGATCCGCTCCGGAAGCGAAAGGAACCATGTTGTTCTGATAAATGCCTTGATCAATCGGATTGGGTTTAACAATCTGATAATTATTATAGAGCCTGAATATATCGGGGATACTTACCCCCTTCGGACAGGGCATACAATATCGGCAACCGGTGCAGCCAATGCTTTTCCCGGATTCAAAAACATCCTTGATCTTTGCGATCAACTTTTGTTCTTCAGCGGTCATAACATTGGGCCTGGCCTGATTAAAAATTCTCAAATTGTCCTGAAGCTGCTCAAGGCTGCTTGTCCCGCTCAGGATGACCGATACCTCCGGCATATTGTAGAGCCAACGGAAGCACCACTCCGCAATGGAACGCTTTTCAGGAAAGGAACCGATTAGCCTCTGAATCTCAGCCGGAGCATTATTGACCAGGGAGCCGCCCCGCAAAGGCTCCATAATATTCATCGCCAGCCCTTTTTGAGCTGCGTATTTTAGCCCTTCCACCCCAATCTGTTGATGTTCATCCAAAATGTTCAGCTGGATCTGGGACATCTCCCAATCGAAGGAATCTACGATCTCCTTAAAAGCCTCAGTGGTACTATGGATCGAAAATCCCTTATGCAGGATCTTCCCTTTCTCAATCATTCTGTCCAAAAAACGTAGCCCATCATACTTCTGAACTGTTATCCAGTTTCCGGGATTCAAATTGTGCAATAGATAAATGTCGATGTGGTCGGTTCCAAGCCGTTGCAGTTCCTCATCCAGGTATTTTTCAAAATCCAGGTGACTTTTAATGTTCCAAATCGGGCTTTTGGTGGCCAGTTTTACCTTATCGCGGTATCCGTCCCTCAGCGCCTTTCCCGTTATAACCTCGCTATCGTTATAGATATAAGCGGTATCCAGATAATTGACGCCTTTGTCAACGGCATAGCGGACCATGGCAACGGCTTCGTTTTCATCTTTGGGAAACCGCATACAGCCCAGTCCGAATCGTGATATTTGTAAACCCGTTTTTCCATATTGGATATATTCCATCACTTTTACTCCATAGATACATTATCAACGATCAATGGTCGCCATGACCCAATCGGGGTAACGATTCCCTGAGACTTTTCCTGATGTCAATGCTTGATCGAGCATCTTCATTTGTACGGGATCAAGCCGGATAGTCCCGGCGGCCACATTATCCTCCAGATGTTTCCGGTGTTTGGTGCCGGGAATCGGTACGATGAAGTCGCCCTTTTGTAATATCCAGGCAAGTGCGACCTGTCCGGGCTTGACGTTCATAGCTGTGGCGATATCGAATACCGCCTTTGCTGCTTTCACATTGGCGTCGTAATTCTCACCCTGGTAACGTGGGTCAATACGTCGAGTATCGCCTTCCGGATACTCTTCCGCCCGCTTGACCTCGCCGGTCAGAAAACCGCGGCCAAGAGGGCAAAAAGGCACCAGGCCGATACCCAGTTCCCGCAAAACTGGGATGATCTCCGGCTCCAGATTGCGTTCCCAGAGCGAATATTCGCTCTGTAGCGCTGAAACCGGATAGACGGCATGGGCGCGACGAATGTTGGCGATGCCGGCCTCCGAAAGACCAAAAAATCGCACTTTTCCTTCTTTGACCAAATCGCCTACCGTCCCGGCTACATCCTCCATCGGCACAGCCGGATCGACGCGGTGTTGATAGAGCAGATCGATGTAGTCGGTTTGCAATCTTTGCAGAGATCCTTCAACCGCTTCCCGAATCTGCTCCGGCCGGCTAGCCCTTTCAGTACCGACCTGTTTTCCGTCCCTAAACAGAAATCCAAATTTGGTGGCGATCACCACCTGAGCGCGCCGATCCTTAAAAGCCCGCCCAAGCAGCTCCTCGTTAGTGAGAGGGCCATAACCCTGGGCCGTATCAAAAAATTACATCCCAGTTCGATGGCACGGTGCAACGTGGCAATCGACTCTTGCTCATCCGCCGGCCCGTAGGACTGGCTCATACCCATACAGCCAAGGCCGATGGCGGATACCTCCAAACCTTGACTACCCAGTTTTCGTTTTTCTAAAATCATATTGTTTTCTCCTTAGCATTTTAATTCATTTCCTATTATCCGCTATTTTTTAAAAAACGGTTAGTTCATTTCTGCTTGAAAATTGCCCGATTCTGCAAATTGCGGATTTTTTATTTCAATACGCTGTTGAATGAAACCTTGATGCAAGATATAATAAAGCATTAGGCTAACAGGTTTTTTAGTAAAAAGCGGGTGAAAAGATTGACAAAACAAAAACAAACATCAAAATCAGCGACTTTGTCAGACAATGGCATTTCCCTCGATCAGAAACAACTTCATGAGCTGATTTCTCTAACGGAACAAATTACTCATGACGAGGGAACTACCAAAACCGGCATCGATTTTCTCTCGGTTTGCCGGCACAGTTATCAGGCCCCACTGGTTCCCAGTGTATTAAATCCGTCTCTTTGCCTTATTCTGCAGGGTATGAAAAGCTTCCATCTAGGCGAAGATCTCCTCTACTATCATGTCGGCGATTATCTGGCTTCTATCATCGATATTCCGGCTTCAGGCCAAATTATTGGCGCAACTAAAGATTCGCCCTATATCGGTCTGCGCCTCGATTTTACCGCCAAAGAAATCGCTTCCTTGGTTATCGAGGCTGATATTAACGTCAAACAAAGGAATGCCGAGCTTGGCCCGGCCGCTTTCATCGGGAAATCCGACGCCGAATTTCTTGAACTTCTCATCCGGCTGCTGAAATTGATTGATAGACCCGAAGAAGTCCGTTTTCTTTCCGGACTCATCAAGCGCGAACTGATTTTTCATTTATTGACGGGAGACTATGGGCATCTCTTCCTTCAACAGGGACTTTTCAACCAACAGGCAGACGGTATCGGCAAAGCCATTGGATGGATCAAAGATAATTATGCTCGTTCATTTGCAGTCGAAGATCTGGCTAAATTAAGCAATATGAGCGTTTCGGGACTTCATCATAAGTTTAAAGCCATTACGACCATGGGTCCCTTACAATATCAAAAGCAGCTTCGGCTTCTGGAAGCAAGACGTCTCATGCTGAGCGGTGAGGACGCATCGACTGCCGCCCTGGAAGTGGGTTACGAGAGCCCGTCGCAGTTCAGCCGCGAATACCGACGACTTTTCGGCTTGCCGCCTGCCAAAGATATAAAGACGGTCCGTCAGAACTCTATCCCCGGCCGATAACGATTTCTTCCACCCGTTGCCGGAACGGAAAGCGGGTTTTTTAGCGTGATTTGTAAAATATCCCTTAAACATGACAGCCCTGTATCGTTATGATACAAGGCCGTTTCTATTGCAATCCCTCAAGAGGATTATTTAAAAATAAAAGCTGTTTTCATTTTTTAGCCGGCATAGCCAGTATTCCCCATCCA
>DNPP01000366.1:656-7275 GCA_003501365.1 Bacillota bacterium | reverse complement strand
CCGGCCGATAACGATTTCTTCCACCTCGGTTTGCCGGGGCA
This sequence comes from Bacillota bacterium, assembly GCA_003501365.1. Lineage (GTDB taxonomy): Bacteria > Bacillota > UBA4882 > UBA8346 > UBA8346 > UBA8346. The sequence continues at coordinate 7,234 of DNPP01000366.1, read as the reverse complement.
CATGAAAGGATAAACATCTCAAGTTGTCTCATATAAGCGATATTTGCATATTTTGGATGAAACCCGATTGGAGGCGCCGGGTAATCGTTTTATATTCCCGGCGGGACATAAAAAGGCCAAACTCAAAATACTCCTCATCGAATTCATTATTCGGGTCATAGGTTTTCATGGNNCGGCATAGCCAGTATTCCCCATCCAGCTCATAACAAGGCCTTTAGATCTGTATTCTCATGCCGTCGGGCTGTCTTATCCGATCTCCTTGCCTATCGAAAATGCCTGGCCGATTTGTTCCCCGATACCATAATAATCTCTACTATCCGGCGCAAATAGCAAAGGTTTTACCTGTTCGATAACCGCTTGGTCGCCTTTTTCCTGGATGGTTTCATCCATTTTAACATTCAAGACCTCCCCGATAAACTGGGTGTGCAAGCCAAGTTCATGAACCTGGATGATTTTGCACTCCAAATTAATTGGAAACTCTCGGATATAAGGGGCGTCGACCAGTTCACTTTTTACCGGTGTAAGGCCCGTCTTGGCAAATTTATTCTCCTTTTTCCCGGATTCAATGCCAAAATAATCTGCTTCTTGAATATAGTTTGCGGAAGGAATATTCATTACGAAAGCCTTTTTGGCCATCAGGTTGCCGTAAGTGTACGTCGCCTTCCGTACTGAGATCGTGACACAAGGTGGAGATGAGCAGCAAATGCCTCCCCAAGCAACGGTCATGGCATTTGGATTCCCTTCATTATCATAAGTTGATATCACCAAAACCGGTGTAGGATAAACCAAAGTTTTAGCACCCAAATCTTTTTTCATCGATTTCACCTCTGCAATGATTGGTTTTTTATAAAACGGTTTTCTTTCTATTCAGCTTTTGAATGTGTTCTCTGATCCTATTATATCCATTCAGAAACATAATAGAAGTACGCACCATATTGTGCCTACCAATTTTTATTAAACTTGAATCCGACAAGTAACCCCAAAAACCTCAGTCGCATTTAAACTTGCCGGATTCAAACAATGAACCCGATCCGGCCAATTTTTCTACGCCATTGCAGAAAAATTGTGACTTACTTGCCGGATCGAGGTTAACGTCATTTCTTAAAAACATATAACATGACACAGTGTTGTCAAGTTTTATGTTTTATACTTTGATTGAAGTGAGATGGATGCAGATCAGCCGGATATTTTAAATTGTATATATCATCCTTGAAAAAGGTATCGTAACGGCTCCGGAATTAGCCAAGCCTTCTGAAGTATCGATCCGATCATTCCGGACAATCTATCGAGATAGTGAGGCACTGAGCCAAGCAGGTATCCCCATTTACGCAAATCAAGGCAAAGGCGGCGCAATCTCTCTTTCAGAAAATTTTATATGGAGGTATCGATTTTGGAAAATCAATTCCAATTTGATTTGAGCAAGGAACTCGAAGGTAAACGGGTCCTGGTCACCGGTGGCACCAAAGGAATTGGCCAGGCTATAGTCAATCGTCTTTTAAAAGCGGGAGCTGCCATCATGACCACCGCCCGGACAGTTTCCGAGGAGCTACCGGATACCGTAGGCTTTATTCAAGCCGATGTTGAAACACCCGAAGGCACTGAAAAGATCATTCGGGAAACCTTGGCGAAATTTGGGGGATTGGATATTTTGATCAATAATGTAGGCGGATCATCAACCTCAACGGCCGGGGCATTAGCGCTAAAGGACGAAGACTGGCTGACCACTTTCAACCGAAACCTTTTCGCCTCGGCCCGTCTGGATCGGGGATTTTTACCATCCATGCTGGAACAGCACCGGGGGGTTATTATCCATATAACATCCATTCAGCGCAGACTTCCGGGAAAAATGACCATGGCCTACTCGGCGGCCAAAGCAGCCTTAACCAATTACAGTAAAAATCTGGCCACCCAGTATGGCCCGGAAGGCATTCGGATTAATACAGTCGCTCCCGGATTTACAGAAACCAAGGCGGCAGAACGTTTGATTGCCAGGATGGCTGAAAACGCCAACAGTGATTATTCCACCGCCCGCCAAGAATTAATGGACGCGCTGGGCGGCATCCCCCTGGGACGTCCGGCCAAACCGGCAGAAGTTGCAGAGCTTGTCGCTTTTCTTGTTTCAGATAGGGCCTCTTATATCACAGGCAGTGAACATATTATTGACGGCGGAATCATCCGCACCATCTAGAATTGGATCGGAGCAATCCTATGGCTGATGCTTTAAAGGATATTTATACTTTACAATTTTTGCAGGACTTTGGCTATAAGCTAAGCACTGCATATAAGGACTTTCCCTGCGAACAGTTTATTTCAGCCGTGCAGATGCCTCCATGGGAGGAATTACCGGTACGAGCCCGCATGAACCGGATTGCAAAGGTATTAGGAGAGTGCTTGCCAAAGACCTATGAAGATGCTTTAGCGGTACTGTATTCCATTGATGCGGACTGCAACGGGTTTCCGTATTTATTTTTTCCCGACTTTGTCTCAGCTTACGGACAAAACGAAAAACATTGGGAACTTTCGATGGAGGCTTTGGAGCGTTTCACCCAGCATTCATCCTCAGAATTCGCCATCCGGCCATTTATACTTAGAGACCCTGAACGCACCATGAAATATATGCTTCAATGGTCGGTACATCCCAATGAACACGTAAGGCGTTTATCCAGCGAGGGCTGTCGCCCCCGGCTTCCCTGGAGCATGGACCTTCCCATTTTTAAAAAAGATCCAACGCCGGTTTTAAAAATATTGGAAAATCTGAAAGCCGATCCTGCTCTTTATGTCCGGAAAAGTGTGGCCAATAATCTGAATGATATTGCCAAAGACCATCCGGAGCTGGTTTTAAAAACAGCCCGGCAATGGACGGGTAGCAGTCCCCACACCGACTGGATTTTACGCCAGGGATGCCGTACCCTGATCCGGAAAGCCCATCCTGAAGCTTTGGTTTTGTTCGGCTATTCAAATGATTCTAAAGAAAAACCTATATGGAAGAACGCCGTTCTGACAGTCCAACCGGATCAGATTCACATTGGAGAAGAATGCCGGCTCCATTATGCGCTGGACATTGATCGAAAAACAAAAGTCAAAATCCGCTTGGAATACGGCATCGACTTTATGAAAGCCAACGGGAAACCATCCCGCAAATTGTTTTTGCTTTTGGATAAAACCCTGTCAGAAAATGCACACTTATCTGGAACCCACACTCATAGCTTTGCCAATCTAACCACCAGGCGGCACTACCCAGGTAAGCACCGGATTGTTTTGCTTATTAACGGGCAGGAGGCTGCCCAAACAACATTATCATTACTGGAGGTAAAACCATGATCGTCAACAATGTACTTTTAAAGCTAAAAGACCGGGAGCAAGGCAATGTGAAAAAAGCCCAAGAAGTTCTGCTCGGCCTGAAGGGAAAAATTGAAGTGTTACTGGACATCCAGGTTGAAACGAATATCCGTCCCAGCGATTCTTCCTATGATCTGCTGTTAATTACCAAGTTTGAATCCTTGGAAAATATGAATGCCTACCTTTCCCATCCGGCTCATTTGGAAGTTGCCAGATACATCGGCAGCGTTCTGGATACCCAGGCTTCGCTTTGTTATGAGATGAAATAAGAAACTTGGTGAACCAATTAGGTGGTTATGCTGGATAAAAGCATCGAAATGACTCATGGCCTTTCGACTGGCAACTTAGTGAAGGATTCCCATGGCAGGACCGCGCGGCTTGTAAACAAGCCGCGTTTTCATCCTGATAAGAGACGGCGCGTAAACTTTCATTCACTTATAAATATCGCCTCTTGAACTGATTGCGATTATTATTACGGTTATTTTCGCTTCTTCAATTTTATAAACAATACGTAATGAGCCAGCTCTATACCTGAATAGCCCCTCTAATTCACCATGTAATCTTTTTATACTTGAATCGTTATACGGGTCATCTTTCAAAGCCTCAAAACATTTATCCAGTTTCCGCTTCGTATTAATATCACATTTCTGATAATATTTCACAGCATCTTTGGTTAATAAAATCTTATACATCTTCTCTTATGTTCTCCAAATCAACTAGTTCATTATTTTTAGATTGAATTAATCCTTTCTGAATGGACTCAACCATTTTTTTATCGTTCAAAATTTCATTCGTTGCTTCAACCTCTTCCTTAATTTTTAAATATTCCAAGAAATCTATTATCTCAGCCAGCTTTCTTTCTGAAATTCTATCAACTATTTCGTGAGCTTTTTCTCTTAAGCTAGACATTATTTTTACCCTCCAACAAATTATACTTATATTATATAACGATTGGCCCTAATTTTTATACAATAAAGTTTTTAGTCGTACCCCGTATAGAATCCCGGCGTGCGGTATTGCCCATTGTCCCAACGCGAGCGCACACAGGCTCTTCAATAGGTCTCACTTCCGCCTCAACGAATTCTAGACTGTATTGTACAAAGGTTTTATCCACCATTGTTCTACGACCTTCGGTCTTGGAATCTCTTAAAGTCTGGTCATTTCTTGTTGGCTTCTTCGATTTAACCATCCAAAATTCAAGTCGTTCTCCTCGCCTTGGGTTAAAACCACATGGCTCAGTATATTTAAGATTAGTAAAATACAGCCGCGTGTTTCGGCACGTAGTTTCTACGCGGCATCAATGTGCTATATGACGTTTCGTCCCCTACAGCTATTTGTTACTCGTTATTCGGTCAGCTATTATCGCTTCCAAAGTTTTTGACCCCAATACTCTTTGTGGATTTTGTTTAGCAGTTTTTGTAATCTTATCTTTTTGTTTTTGTGACACCTCATTCATCGCTTCATTAGCTAATTCCACGCGTTCAAATATAAAACCACCAATAATCGGTACACCACACCCTTGAGGAATACTAAGCTTACCTCTTTTACCTACTTTTGTTTTAACCCAGCCTTTCATATACCCTTACAATTATCTAAATCTAAAAAATCAAAAAAGAATATGTGATGTTTATATTTACCTTTATTTCTACTCTCTCCAAGAAGGTATTTTCTCCATATTTCCATTGCTTTGTTGGTTTCCTTAACGAAATATACTGTTAAATCCGGATCATTCTTTTGTTGAAAGACAAAAACTCGCCAACTTATCGAAATCACAAATTTTATAAGCCATTCATCATAAAGAAATTCTTTCTTTCCTGATTGATAAGGAATAAAAATTTCTTCACTAAATTTTTTTTCATACTTTGAAAGCTTTTCTTCACAATCGTGACATAGTTACCCAAACATCCCGATCAATCGATAATTACAACTTTCCTCTTAAAAAAATCGGGTAAATTTTTTCCCAAAGCTTCTTAAATCATTTTCGAACAAATCCCCCTAAGGAATCATTGATAAAGTCAAATAGGAAGTCATTATCCTACCAATTTTCCCAATTTTTATGAAATCTTCGACATTTCCATCTTTCTTCCTGCAAATTGCGTAAACTCCATTTATTGAAAAAGTACTCAAACAAATTGATAAACGCATTTCCCGTCTGAATATGCTTAAGCATTTTGGCCCCAAAAACCAACTCCGACATTTGAGGCAAGGACGCCGAAAAGCGATGCGTCTTTTCGCGGATGAAAAAAGCAGTCGCCATCGGAAGCATCATATAATTGCCAGTCGAAAGGCGCCAGGATGGCGAAGACCCTCTAGAAACCGGGACGAATAAAGGGAGGGCCGGAAGCCGTAGGTTTCGGCGGCTCTTTAGTTCCTGACCGCTCAGAAAGTAACTCAGCCGGTGAAATCCGTGGGCCCTCAAAACCGCCATTTATTTTTAACTTCCTGGTTATCCCTTTGCTCTCAATCCACGGGTTAAATCGTGTTCTTGAACACGCACGCATTGCTGGATAATTCCTTACCGGTTAAAACCGGTATACACCCGATATATCTTTGTTTCAAATCAATCGGCATATCCCATTCATCACCCAATTTCGTTATTCTGCCGATTTTAACCGGCATGGGTTTCCGAAGCTATGGGTTTGTCGTGTTCTTGAACACGCACCCGTTGACTTTAGCCTGAATGACCAACCGCCGAAATCCGTGGATCCTCTCAAAACCATCATTCATTTTGGTCCACTAACCCAAAATGAAAACCGGATCTCTTCGCAGAAATCCGGTCTACATATAAATTTATTCTCTTAAAATAAAATAGCTCTTATCAAACCAAACCCTTACTTATCTCTCAGTTCTCTTTACTCTGCAGTTTCATATTTCGTAGACAGATTGGTTTTTAATGTTTTAATCTGCTCCGCTGTCATGCCGCCTGCAAGGAGATATTTCTCCGCGGCTTCCGCGAGACTAACCTTATCCAAATCATTAGTTCCAGTAATAAACTTGAGCATCGCCAGTACATCCTCAGAAATCACCGCGTACTTGTCGGTCACTTATTGAACCCCATAATAATTAATATAACTTTGCATATAATCCTCAACAATCTCATTTATAAACGGAATCCGCGGCAAGCCTTTTTTTAAGCGCTTTAATCTCACCGGAAGTCAACCCGTATTTTTTAAGATATTTCTCACTCGCTGCCGCCAGATCCGCTTTCGAAATGTCGGTTCCCTTGGGATACCCGCAAA
>DNPP01000366.1:0-433 GCA_003501365.1 Bacillota bacterium | reverse complement strand
TCGGTTCCCTTGGGATACCCGCAAATAACCGTGGTTAATGAATTCACGATATTACTGTTTGCGATGGAGGTATACTGGTCGCTCCCCCTTTTAACTGCGTAATAATTCTCATAGGTCGTCATATAATCGGAAACCACTTCATCAAGCTTGGCTCCCATCAGGGATTCCAATACGGCGCTTACAAAGCCCGCCCGGTCTTTGCCTTCTGTACAATGGATGAGATAAGGCCCTTGGTTTTTGCTTAGGAAACGGAGCCCAGCGGCTAATTTTTCCCCGAAGTCCGCTCCTGCAATATCAACATTCATATTCACAGCTTTAACTTTGCTTTTATCAAAAAGCGTCTTGTAATAGGCTGAGGAAAAATCCTGTGATCCGATATAGCCCTCAATTTCCTGATCCGAATCGGCCAAATTGAGTACTGTTACTACTCCGA
>DNPP01000364.1:1783-12945 GCA_003501365.1 Bacillota bacterium | reverse complement strand
ACCGTCTGAGTATTTCCGATATCTAGTGCCAACAGCATAGGTAATCACTTCCGATCCTAGTTTTCGGTTTCAAAAAAAATATCTTCCGCCTCAGTAAACTGTTCGGCAAAAGAGCAATTGGTATAATAATTGCAAGCATAGAGGTCATCTAAAAACTGAAAACTACAAGCAGGGGCGTGATCCTTTAGTAGCTCCATCAGGTGAAGCATTCCCGGTTTAGCTAATAGGCTATGGCCTAAGTCGATGAATTTCAACCGGTGCATCCGGGAATATCGCAAAGCGGAAAGAGTCAACTCACTGGATAAGACGGTATCACAACCCTCAGCCAAGCTCAACTCCCAAAATTTTCTATAGTTGGGTAGAAAACCTGGACCTGCCCAGATGGCCACTTTAGTGACATTCTGTTTTAGATCGCCGCTATAGGAAAGAATATTCTGCCCCAAAGAGCGTTGACAACTTTCAATGAGTTCCCGGAAACGGAACCCGGTATTGGTTGTGCCGATTACCAGTTCACCCTTGGAATACAGGTCCGTTACGCCGATATCTTTGGCAAACGTATAGATAACCCCTTCGCCGGTATTATCCCAAGCCTCATGGAGAGACCAAATTTGCAATTGCCGTTTTTGAACCGCAACCGCGGCAGGGGGAGCAACCTCATCATATAAAGGGTGATACGTGATTAAAACTTCAACCCCGGATTTGACAGCGTTCTCAATATTTTTTCCGGTAGGATCAACACAAATTCCCACTTTAGAAACAATCTCAGCCGTCATACCGGCATTGGGATTGGTAAAATCTTGGGTGGACAAGCCGGGAGCCAGTTTTTTCAGGATATCCAATAACACATGCTTTTCCATCAAAAAACAACTCCCCTTTCTCAAAGATCAACTAATTATAATGCCAGGTAAGGATTCAAATCAAGCCACTGATCGAAAATTTGCATCGAAGTGGAAGTATTTGATGTTCGAGCCCTGCTTCGCAAACAATTTTAGTGAATTGAAACTTCGATAGGCTAAAAACTACAAATTTAATTTGACAAAATTACTTAACTATATTAATATTAATATATATTAAAAATCAACTTATCGAAACATTTAGAACGTTCTCATGCAGCGCAAATCCATAATAACAAGGAGGTTTACCCATGCAAACCCAATTGAAATTAGGAAGCAAGATCGCCTGGGGTTTTACGGTACTGCTCGTTTTGATGTTGTTCATGATATCCTTGGCCGCATACAATATGAACCGTTTTGTTGCAGTCACTCAGCAAATGGCCGCCAATGACCGGAATATTCAATTTACAACCGGAATATCCGATTCCCTGCAGCAAATCATGCTCAGTATCCATGCCATCATTCTTTATAAAGACCCCGAAAACATCCGCCAGGAGATTCAAAAGATTCAAAATGCCAGAGTCCAATATAGCGCAGCCTATGATAAATTACGAAAAGTCAAGCTTCCCTCCAGGAAAGCCCTGATGCTCCGGGACCATATCATCAAAGACATCGCCGGGGCCAAACCCATTAATGACCAACTATTAACATTGGTTCAAAACCATCAGGACTCCGAGGCCCAAGAATTACTGCGTTCGGAGGCATCACCCGCCACCCGGCGCGTCCTGAACACCAGCGCTGAATTTATCAAAGAACTCAGTAATATCATTAGTACATATAACCTGGCCACCAAAAAACATACGCTCATTTCTTTCTATATACTCCTGACACTGGGTCTCACAGCCGTTGTTCTGGGAGCCTTAATCGCTTATGCCATCACCCGTTCGATCACCGTTCCGGTGAGTATCATCACCAACTCGCTTTCGGATAGCGCGAGCCAAGTGGCGGCTGCTTCGGAGCAATTGGCGGCTGCCAGCCAACAGCTTTCCGAAGGATGTACCGAACAAGCTTCTTCTATCGAAGAGACTTCGGCTACTCTCCAAGAAACCACGTCGATGGTACATCAGAACAACGAAAATACCCTCCAGGCCGTTCAATTATCCGGACTGACCAGGGACGCCGCCCAAAAAGGCAACCGGGAAATGCAAGAAATGCTGAATTCCATCAAGAAAATTAAAAATTCCAGCGACCAGGCAGCGAAAATTGTTAAAATTATCGACGAGATTGCTTTTCAAACCAATATCCTGGCCTTAAACGCCGCTATCGAGGCAGCCAGGGCCGGTGAAGCCGGAGTGGGCTTCGCCGTGGTCGCCGAGGAAGTCCGCAATCTAGCGCAAAAGAGCGCCCAAGCCGCCCAGGATACCGCGGCCATCATCGAAACCAATATCGACTTATCCGCCCAGGGAGTGATCATCAGTGAAAAAGTTAACCATGATCTGGATGAAATCACACTGCAAGCCGAGAAGGTCAGCGAATTGATGCAGGAAATATCGGCGGCCGGGAACGAACAGTCCCAGGGTATCGGCCAGGTCAATCAGGCAATTATACAAATCGAAACCGTGACCGAACGGAACGCCGCAAACGCTGAAGAAAGCGCCTCCGCTTCCGCGGAGCTGAATGCCCAGGCCGAAAACCTGAGCGAAATCGTCCGGCAGCTTTCGCAACTGGTGAATGGAAGCGGAGAAAATCCGGCCGGAAGCTATCGGAATTTAAAAAAGCTGCCCCGGAATCCTTCGGCCATTGCAGTTATTGAAAATGAAAGGATTCCGGCTTATCCAAGCCGACTTCCGGATAACGGGACCCCGGACCATTCCTTAAAGGCCAGGATCACCGGGCCGGAAGAAGTAATCCCGCTCGAAAGCGATCTTCATCAATTTTGATATTGTCGGATTATTTTTTGGTATGCCAGTCTTTCGGAGCCGTCTGCCAAATAAATAATTCCGCATGGAACAAAATTGTTTTTAGCCAACAAGTTTTGCATGGCCACATTATCACGGTGGGTGTCGATTCTTACATTTTTGCATTGATCCAAGCACCAATTAAGGCAATGGGTGGCAACTCCCTTTCCTGAACCGGCGGAAGCAATTCGGTGAACCACCCCATAAGCCTCATCATTCAACCATGTGCCGTTATGTATTTGCAAATAGGTGGGTTCCATGCCCTGGATGAAGGTAAATACCCCGGCTATCCGGCTGCTCTCCAGACATACAAAACTATTGCCATGAAGGATATCATTGTTTATGAGTTCAAGCCCCGGATAGCCATGAACCCACTGATTGCAGTTCCCGCTTTTTCTCATAAAAAGGCGGGCATTGTCATAAATGTCCATGACCGGATCGATTTCCGCCAAAGTTGTGTGCCTGATTTCCATATACTATACTCCTTCTACATTTTATTTGGTAGCTTTCCGTAATTCTAAACATAAGTTTAGTGCTTCATTCAATCGTTCCGGTTTTAAAGCGATTCATTGATTATTTCAAAAAATATTGGTCATGGATGGTTGATTCGAAATCCTGAAAGATTCGATCCCTATTTTGGATATCCGAATGAATTTTGTCATAAACGTTACTGATTAATGATTTCATTGTTTCCGCCGGCAGAACTTTAATTGTCGCATTGGGTTTAAAAGCTAATTCCATCGGTATCGCTTCACCATTTGCATTGGGTAGTTTGTAGTTAATTCCCTCCAATAAAGTACATCCCGAACGCAAATAAAATTGGATACGATCGGTACGCTTTGTCGTTTCTTGTTCAAAGGTTGCCAATTGAGGTTTCTCAAGTTCTAATAAAATACCAAGGGAGCTGGAATTTTGCATTTCAACGATGCTGTTAAAAAATATGGTTCCGAAACCGCATCTCTGAAACATGGGATCGATAGCTAGATAATCAAGGAATAAAAAATCAGGATCATTATTAAATAAGACTAATGCGAATCCGATTATATTATCAATGTATTTATGGCGCGCGATAAACAAGGTATAAATCTTACGTCGCAACAATGTTTCAACTTGTTCCATGGATTTTCTTTCTTCTGCCGGGAACTGTTTTCCGTACATCTCCATTACGGATTTAAATTCTTTCGAATGATAATCATTGATTCTTATGATTTCCACTGAATTTAAAACTTCTTCTACAAAAATTTGAAATTCCTTTTTAAACAGTCGTAGATTATGAGAAAACCATACTTGATGGACTCTGTTTTCCTCTAAAATCACCGGAATCCAGGTGGATGAGATCCGTAGCGCGCCTGAAAGCTTTTTTTGACGATCATAAATGGCTTCACAAAGATTCCAACAAACATTGGCATAGGTCTCATATCTGATTCTAAAAGCATCATCTTTAGGTAATGTATAATACTTGGAGGCCTTTTGTTGATTCCTTAATTCTGGATATTCCAGTCCAAGCTTTAAAATTTCAAAATACATTACATCGATATCCGAGTATGTTTGAGTATTTTGCTGCTTTTTAAAACTTAAATAAGATAATACAATCGCAACCAGAGATATACATACCGATAGCAACGAAATGAAATATTCCAATTAATCCATCTCTCCTTTTGAAGGATTAAGAGCGCCCTCCGTTTACAAATTTTATTCCTTATTTTGTTCTTTCGGTTCAATTATCTTTATATATGCCATTGCCGAAGGTAGAATGCTGGATATTACCACTATTAGAGCGAAAATACCAAACGAATATATATCAATTCTTTCTTCCATCCGGATACCTAAATGAAATGGTTTCAATATATTTCTCGTAAAAAATTGCATAAAACCCACTATTATCAAAGAATTGATCACCGGTTCATTGCAAGCGTAGATCAATGTGCTAGTTTTCCCAAAATCAGATTGAACAATGATTTCATTACTTTTGGACCAACCTATTCTAATTGAAACCTTATGTTGGCCCGGTTCAACAGGAAATTCTTCACTAGTATTCGTTCCGACGTTTCCAACTTTTTTTTGATCAATATAAACCTTAAAAGTCACTCCTTTGCTCCAAAATTGTTCTTTCTTTTCAAATTTAATCATTGACTGACCTATACTGCCATCCATAAATCATCACTCCTTATTTACTTGTTAGGATAGGATTTGAACAGCACCAGAATGTAGAGTCTAAACGGCTTTATCCATATATACAAAAGTTAGTTTTTCATTTACTTGCTTTTCTCGAAAAATCTTATATCCAAGTTTATTATAAAAATAAAGGTTTCTTACACTATTCTTCCCGGTAAATAACTCGTATCGTTGACAGTTTTTAAAATGACTTTCCATGCATTTCATTAATTCCGTACCAATTCCTTTATTTTGATGTTCCGGATGAACAATGACCTTACCAATATAACAAGTACCCTCTTTTTCAAAAGCCCTTATAGAACCAATTATTTCGCTATCCAAAATTGCCTTAAGAATTAATTGATTTTTGAAATCTTCGATCATGCCGTCGATCGTCTGAACCAATGGGGGAATTGAATAATCGTTGCATATTTCCGCTTCGCTTAGGTATGCTAATTTTTGCAAACGTAGAATTTTCTCCAAATCTTTAAATTGGGCCTTTTCGATAATCATAACAACCCTCTCCTCAATTGTTGTCTGCCTTTTTCAGACTTCAAAGCTCAACTTTCAGATCCGCACAGGATTCATGACTTTTTTGCGCTATATTCCGGACATCGTCCGAATGTGCCATACCGTGAATTTGGATATTATCTATGCAAATTGCGACCTGCGAATTAATTTTAACATTTTTACCCTTTAAAGTGTCACTGTACGTACCAAAATATAAATTCAAACTTTCAGAGTAATATGCAACTGTTGCATTATCAACATTAGTATTATTGAAAGTAGCAACCGCACAAAAATACTTTTCTTCTAATGTCTTTTCAATTTTTATGTCCATAACATTTTGGGTGCAATCCAAACAAGTACTATTACGGCAGTTGGCGAAAGCGCCTTTTATTTACAGTGCTTATGATTCAACTTGTTACTTTTTGTGATTGATTAATAATTACATTTTTATTTTTCCATATAAGATAAATTGAGAAGATGAGAATTACTAACATAGGCAATATATAGGGCAAACCGTAAAAATAAGATTTTAACTTAATCAAAGTTGCAGAATATAAAAATACATTATAATTGATTATATGTGCGATTATTGGAGCCCATATGGTTTTAAACCATAAATAGGTTACCGCGAATAATATCCCCGCTATGAAAGCATGAGGCATTCGAGCTTTATCGTGGCAAACAGCAAAGATAAGCGCTTGAATTAGAATTGCCACTATAACTGGGAGTTTTTTCTTAAGTTCGTTAAAAATTAATCCTCGATAGAAAATTTCTTCAAAAACACAAAAAGAATTAGTTATTAATAAAGCCATAATTGGGTTTCTGCTAATAAATACAGCATCTTCAGGAGATAACCTTACATCAGGAAAGTTAAAAATTCACTCAACGACAAAACAAAACGGATGCCCCACGGGGTCAAACATGACCGTCCACTCGTCGCAATACTGGGTGTTTGCTTTTGTTGCGCCGAATAAAATCGCGTGTTTCACAGCACGCTCCATATCTTCCCTACTTGGTACCGCAAAGTCTATGTGTAACATCTGCTGCTGCAAGCCAGGTTCTTCCGGCCAAACAGGCGCTACGTAGTCAGTGTTGGTTTGAAAGGCGATCTTAACATCGCTAAGCGGAGAACGGATGTCTAGAAAATATCCCTCCTCTACAAAATCCTTTTCCCATCCAAGCATTCGAATATAAAATTCAGCCAAAGCTTGAATGTCGGGACAATCCAGTACAATTGACTTCAATTTGATTGTGAGTCTGTTGTTCATTAACTGCTCCTTTCCACGATATAGAACCTTAATATTTTACGTTAGTCTATTTTATATACACCCTGATATTCGGGTTTTAGCATTTGTGCAATTTTCCTCATTGCGGTATATACGCATTTTTCATCCCAATGATCATCGTTAGGATTATTTTTTTCCAGTTGAAAAGGGGGTCCTATACTTACTCTCACCATTGCATGCTGTGGAGTTTCCTTACCCATGTCATTCGGGTCAACCGGCAGCAAGATCTCTGTTCCCTCAAGTGCTATTGGAACAATATCAGACTTTATTGAGAACAATGCCATCCATATTACTTAAATGATTGGCAATAAATATTGTTGGCTTGCCTATCCGTTCCGACAGGAGTTCATTTCCCGTCACCTCTAGCTTTGCATATTTATTAAGAAAGAATTCACATGCCTTACTGCTAATCCATCGAATAATTCTTTCCGGGAGTATGTTTATAATTGGCGCCAGTACACGTAAAGTTCTCATGAATACCTCGGATAAGACTGTTTTTTTAGGCTATCTATATTGTGCTCTCAAAATAAAACTTCATTGAACTGCTCCAATATGGCCGTGCCCACAAAGGGCCGGCCACAAGGCTCGATATTACAGTGTTACGGTAGATACGCCAGTTACCCGGCGCACCCGGAAACCTTAATGCTATCCCTATCCCCGCACGCTTTCATTTCCGGATTTGGTGAGCTCAGTATCTTCTTCGGCATATTTGTAGCGCGAACCCAAGGAGCGTCCGGAGGCGTGGTAACGGCACAACGCAGTGTATGCGCTATGTTAAACGCCGAGCCGTAAAATGTTATTTATAAAGATAAAACAGCTTTATTTCTGGGTTAGACCCCTCTCTTGCTCTCCCCGTTTCGGAGAGAGTAACTCCACGCCTCCGAAGACGTGCCATTCTTCGAAGTCAAATTGGAGAATAACCTGAAAGTTAAAAAGTCTGAAAATAAACGTAAAATATCAGCCTTTCTCCTCTCCGCGACGGGGAGGAGACAAAGAGGTGGGGTCTCAAGCAAAGAAAAACAAAAGGCTTTTTACTATTTTGCTGAACCATCTTTATAATCAGATTTTTTTATTTAGCCTCTTGGGGGAGGGGGGATTTATGCCCTTTTTCAGTGAAAATGTTGGTTTTTCTACTGATTCCAGACCCATGGAGGATAAAAAATTTGATTTTTAACTATGTCTACGTTGAATTCCGGTTATTGAAATCCCATAGCTGAATTCTACCGCGTGTTCCGGCGCATAGTTCCTACGCGGCATCAGCGTTTTCCTAAAATTGAGCGCAGATAAACTCTACTTGCTCCAAATGCTACGAGGTATTTGGGGCTTTTTTGCCCTCTCAATTTCGGAAACACTCCTATGTGTTATCGGCTGTGCGTCGGCCCTAATGTGAAGGTTGTCCATGGAGGGCAACCACTTTCAAAATTTATTTAATCCTTACAAGTTCAAAAAAGACGCCATCCCAAACAGTTATTAAGCTATTCTTATCTTTAATTATTAGATAACTGCCAGGGTTTGTCCAATCTTTAACCTCAATCACTTTTATTGAATCAGTAGTAATACCCAATTTTTTAATATAAACATGAAAACCATTAAAAAAATCTTTATCTAAAATAACTTCCTCTTTGTATTGAGGGTTATTACAAATTTCATCATCAAATTGGGCCATATCAAATTTATAAATGGCTTTTTTACCAATAAAATTTTTAATTGTTTCTTCATCCATTCCGAAAATGGGACAATATGCGATAGGTCTTTGAACTTTCCATTCTCCATAAAATGAATTACTTTTATTTGAAAACCCTAAAATAAGAGCCATAAAAACTATCACAGAGATGCAGATAAATATTTTCCTCATTTTTTCTCCGTTTTTCAGCGGACACGATGGCCGCCGCTTTTCGCCACATTTTGACTAACGTCTCGCGGGTTTGCGACGTCCGTCCGGCCTAAGCCTGGTCACTTCTTCGATTTATCATTCCCAGGCGGGTCTTACAGGACTTGGCCGGACGGATGTGGGAGCGCCCCGCATCATGAATTATCTTCTTGAAATAACTCCGTGAGTTGACGGCTTCTTTGAATCAACCCTCTTTGACCACACGCGACCAAACGCAAACCCTTGCTGTTAGTCGCAGTGCCATCCCTCACAGAATTAAACAGCTTTCACGCCAACTGAACCAAGGATGGTTAGTTGGTTGGCGGCCTGAGTTAGGAGAAAATATGACTGAACTAGTCTTGATTAATATTATATTGTTTAACTTGTAAATACATATTTTCTAAACATTCGTCTTTATAATCAACTATTTCTTTTAGCTCTAAAATACTAACGTGAATCAATGCAATGAATGTACTAAATTTCATATTATATTTTTTACATGATTCTTTAACAAAACCAAGATCAACTTTATTTACAGGTTTAATAATATTATAAGCGAGTTCTATATTACTTAATGTTTGAGGCGATAATTTCTTTGATACTTCAATTTTAAATTTTTCCCAATTATCAAATGAGAACTGTAATGGATAATTTGATGGTAGAGTGGTTAACATTTTAAAATTTTCAAAAAGCTCAAAAACAATCAGTAACAACATGTTCTGATAATGAATTTTTTCACGCCGATTTTCTCGGCAACGATCGAGTAACCAAAAAATCCCAACCGCAATAAATCCAGATGCAAAACCTGAAATAATTGCGTACCAAACTTGATTTAAATCAAATGATGGTGACGAAATGATTTGTTTTAAATGTATTCCTTTAATTGCTTCGACAATTGTTTGTATTTGCTTATCGGTCATAACAACCCCTCTTCCACTATCTTTTAGACTTCTTCGATCCAACCCAATCATTTCTTTAGACCATGCCCACGATGGGCTGGTCTGGGATGGCATTGCGACTATCTATTGCATTATCGACACTATGTCATATATGCGGAAATGTTTTCATATTAGGTGACATAATGTCATTTACGGAACAAATTGAATGTCATATGCGACACTGTGTCGTGTATGCAAAATTAAAATGTATCACTTTTGCACCTTTTTTTCTTGCATTAAACGAACTAACGGGCTTTTTAGCAAACCGATATCCCTTTTGCTCACATGTGTATAGATTTCGATAGTTTTTAAATATATAATTCATGCCTTATCATTTTTCCCTTAGCCACAAATAGGGCAGTTTTTGAGATTAATTCCGGTATTATTATTTATATCATGAAGTACATGAAGAGCATGAAGATTTACAGCACGAAGCTCTTTTACGCCATCTTTGAGGCGTTCGACGTTAAACTTGAATCCGGCAAGTAACCCCAAAAACCTCAGTCGCATTTAAACTTGCCGGATTCAAACAATGAACCCGATCCGGTGAGTTTCTGCGCCATTGCAGAAAAATTGTCACTTACTTGCCGGATCGAGGTTTACATTCTCCATAGATAAACTCATCAACATAAAATGATATTCATTGCATCATTTCTTATACCATTTCAGGAATGTTACAAAAAGTTGCATCCGAATGATGGTTGATTTCCAATACATAGAAGACCGATTATACCATGAAGACCACGAAGGGCATGAAGTTGTTTATAGAACTTCGCTCTTATTCTTCATGTCCTTCATGGTGAAAAAATCAAAATGTTATGAAGTTGTTTATTGTTCTTCGTTCTTAAATTCAAAACCATTCAGAGTCATCGGCTTTATCCATTTATTATTTTGTAATCCCACCGCCGCATAACCGAAACTTTTTACTATTAATTATTTACAATATCTACTAAAAACTTCTGTAATCTTGTACCTCTTCCTGCTTTTTTTATAAAAACTTTCCAAAATCACTCATAATTTCCTTAACCCATATGGGTCCTACTATATTTACGCTAAAATAATCCAAACCCAATCTTCAAAAAAATAGAAAACAGCGTATGGTGGTTCCCCTTTTAAAGGGCGAGGGATCTGCAGTTAGGCATTCACCAATCGCTTCCACAAGCCACTATCTGCCATGTTTTTGTTCAAATAGAAAACCCAATCTTCAATAATACAAAAAACCGCATATAGTGGTTACATTAAAAATTGTATTACAATTTACTTTTGATAAGCTAAAAGATCTTCAGTTAAGCAAAAAGAGCCCTGTCAAACGGGGCTCTTCGTGAACACTAACTAATTTGGATTGTATATTCCATTACAACAAAGCTGTGGCAACTTTTACGACTACTTTCCGGACCCGATGTTCAGTTTCAAAATTGCAACATGGGCGGTGAACATCGCTGGGAAAGAAAATCGCATAACGGCCGTTACCCAAAACCAAGTCATATTCGTCTCGGACGGTTTGATAAAAAACCGCATCCTTTTCCGCAGTCAGATCTTGCTTGATAGGGTTTTTACTGTCGGCAAGCGCATACCCCACCCGTTCGAATCCCTGCGCCAGGTATTGAATATCG
>DNPP01000364.1:871-1497 GCA_003501365.1 Bacillota bacterium | reverse complement strand
GCTTCACGCTTTTCCCGGGGCGAGGTTTCATATTCCTGAACCATGGCAAAGATTTTCTCGCCGTCGATCTCGTAACGGCCAAGAGCAAGCTTTGAGAAATCAGTGTTCTTAAGATATTCCAAGCCCGTAATTAAAGGCTTAGCTAACGCCTTACGGTCTTGGTCGAGATTTTGCAGATTACCGAAGATCATTGATGATCACCCCTTAAAAATATTTATCATAACTGCTTGGCATAATAATTAATCAAACACCCCGCCAGGATGATATCCCGTTCATCAGTGGTTAAATTGGGCAGCTTTAACTCGATCTCCGTCTTCCCCTGAGGCTTAATAATCCAGGCCGGGATCTCCGTCGCCCCACTCTCTACCGCCTGACGAATCCCATGGATATAAATAAACTCATCCACCTTAAAATGGGCGCCAGCCGCCGGATCTACGGTAAACGGCAGCATCCCCCAGTTTATCAGGTTACTGCGGTAACGTTTGGTAGCATATTCCACTGCGATATTCGCCTGACCGCCTAATACTTTTTGACAGGAAGCGGCTTGTTCACGAGCCGATCCATCACCCGGTTTGACGGCAAAAACTACACTGCCCACGCCGGTTTCACTCAATAATTGATGCGCC
>DNPP01000364.1:0-448 GCA_003501365.1 Bacillota bacterium | reverse complement strand
ACCTTGCGGGATAAGGTAAATTCCGCCAATTTCAGCGGATTGGAACGGTAGGATGAAGTCTCGCCGGAAGGAATCAGTTCATCAGTGGTAGTTACCGGATCATGAATCACTGCCGCCAGCTTTAATAGCAAATTCTGGGGCAGGGCAAACATTTGCGGCCAATCCGCGATATTGGGGCCAAATTTTAGCTCCACCCCAGGTTCCGGTTTTGAAAAACCTTGGTAGACCCTATTCTGATATACAGTTTGGTTAAATGTATAACTAACCGGCGCCACTGAATAATTAAGTTCGGTGGCCGCCGTTAACCGACCCCCGTTGGCGGCGGTTGCCGCTATCGAGCGGGCGTCCATCAAGGCTACCGATGAAATTTGGCCGTCACCCGGCTTTGAACCTTCACGATTTGGAAAATTACGGGTGGTATGCCGGGCACTGAGAGCATTATTGGCCG
>DNPP01000205.1 GCA_003501365.1 Bacillota bacterium | reverse complement strand
ACGCCCATGTCGATGATCTCATCTTTCTTTAGGTGATAATCCTGCGCTACCAGCTCAGCGCCTTTTCCCTTGGATGTTCCTTTGCAATGCAGTTCGATATTATCTGCCCCCGAGCTGGCAATTTCCAACTCAGTCATTCGCGACAGTTCATCACGAATTTTAGTTATTTTTGTTTGATTGAAATGAATGATGACACATTTTACGGTATGGTCCCGCTCTTTCCGGATAACCTTTTTCCACTGCCGGTACCCTATGACATATTTTCGAGCAACCGCTTTTTTGCTACGTTTGATACGATTCGTAAAGTAAAATAATTTCCACATCATAACCCAAAAAATGCTGCCATAATACTCCCGTTCGGGGGTATAAAGATTCGGAGCAACATGATGACGATTGCAAACATCCAATATCTTCAAAGCCAGCTTTTCACTGAGCAGACTNNTCAACGCCTTTACCCTTGGATGTTCCTTTGCAATTCAGTTCGATATTATCTGCCCCCGAGCTGGCAATTTCCAACTCAGTCATTCGCGACAGTTCATCACGAATTTTAGTTATTTTTGCTTGGTTGAAATGAATGATGACACATTTTACGGTATGGTCCCGCTCTTTCGTAATGACCTTTTTCCACTGCCGGTAACCCCTAACATATTTACGGGCGACGGCTTTTTTGCTGCGTTTGATATGGTTCTTGAAATAAAATAATTTCCACATCATGATCAAGAAAATGCTGCCATAATACTCCCTATCGGGGGTATAAAGATTCGGAGCAACATGATGGCGATTGCAAACATCCAATATCTTCAAAGACAGCTTTTCACTGAGCAGACTTTGATAAATAAGCGTGTGGTGTTCCTTATCCCGGATATAAGCTCCATTAGCCGAAATAATCGGCGCCCGGATACCGAGCAAATCGGCATAATATTCGGCATCCGCATAAGTCCGGCCTGTGCTGAACACGATGTGAACACCCCGGTCATGGGCTTTCAGCAAACTGGCTTTTGTCTTTTCACTGATTTGTTTGCTGCTGTTTAATAGCGTGCCGTCCATATCGATGCAAATTAATTTGTATCCCACTTCGAGTGCTCCTGTTTTTATTTAACTATTCATAATGATTTTTCTAGCCTCCAAGATGGAGCCAGCGTTCATTGAAAACTCATCCAATCCATACTCAAGCAACGTGGGGATTGCCTTGGCATCCCCGGCCATTTCCCCGCACATGCCGCACCATTTGCCTTCCTTGTGAGCCGCATCGATCGTCATCTTGATGAGCTTCAAAATCGCCGGATGCATCGGGTTATATAGATAAGACACGTTTGGGTTCATCCGGTCCACCGCCAGGGTATACTGGATCAAGTCATTGGTCCCGATGCTGAAAAAATCGGCTTCTTTGGCTAATGTTTCTGCTATAATAGCTGCGGAAGGGATTTCGATCATCATTCCTATCTGGATCTTTTCGTTAAAAGGCTGTTTCTCCTTTTTTAGTTCAACCATGCATTCCCGGGTCACTTCTTTGGCATCTAAAAACTCCGCTAACGAACCGATCATTGGAAACATAATTTGAATATCACCATAAATCGATGCTCTAAGCAGCGCCCGCAACTGCGTCTTAAATAGGTCTTTTTGATTCAAACAAAGACGGATGGCTCTTAATCCTAAAAAAGGATTCATTTCATCAGCCAATGGCAAGTAAGACAACTTTTTATCGCCACCGATATCCAAGGTTCGAATCACTACCGGTTTACCCGCCATTTTCTCCGCTACCTGTTTGTAGCCTTCAAACTGTTCATTCTCCGAAGGCATATTGGGGCGATCCATATATAAAAATTCGCTTCTAAACAGGCCAATTCCTTCTGCGCCATTTTCAATCGCTTTATCAACATCCGCCGGCTTGCCGATGTTGGCCGCTACAATAATCTGTTTACCGGCTTTGGTAATCGTCTGAGTATGGGCTAAATCTTTAAGTTTAGCTTTTTCAGTTTCAAATTGGTTCCTTTTACTTTGATACAAAGCCAAAGTCGTCTCATCCGGGTTAACCAAGACATTTCCTTCAATACCGTCAACAATGACAATATCTCCGGTCTTCACAATCGCCGATATATTTTTAAGGCCAACTACGGCCGGAATTTCTAAAGTTCTGGCCATAATGGCACTGTGGGAAGTCGGGCCCCCAATATCGGTCATAAAAGCAATCACCTTAATTTTGTCCATCTGGGCCGTATCGGAAGGGGTAAAATCACGGGCAACAACTACTGCATTATCGGGTAAACCGGCAAAGAGGTTACCGGTCTTTCCAGCCAGATTTCGAAGCAGCCGGGTGCCGACATCCTTGACATCAGCCACTCTCTCCCGCAGATATTCATCTTCCAGGCCGGATAATATTTCAATATATTGATTCATCACGTCATGGATGGCCTTTGCAGCGCTAATCCGGTCCATTTCAATCCTGGCGGCTGCTTTCCCCGTAAATTCAGGATCATCCAGCATTTGAATTTGAACATCGATAATTGCGGCTGGCTCTTCTCCCATTTCCTGTCTGGTTTTCTCACCTAATGCATGTAATTGTTTTCCGGTGTTTTCGATGGCCATTCGCAGCCGTCCTTGCTCCACTTCTACACTGGCCGCCTTTTCTTCATTCACTGGTAATTCGTCAACACCCACTACAAAAGCTGTTCCGATCGCATAACCCTTTGACGCAGGTATTCCTTTTTCCATTGATTTCTTACCTTTCTGCTCTTTGATTCCCTGTTCTTATTCTTCGCCGAATTTAGATTCGACCAATTTCACCAAAGCCGCTACAGCTTCTTTTTCGTCTTCGCCTTCCGCAACTATCATAATCTCACTGTTTTTACTAATACCTATCGATAAAATGCCTAAGAGTGATTTGGCATTTCCGCTTCTATCATTTTTAGTGACCGTAATGTTTGATTTAAAGGAAGTAGCTGTTTTAAGAAATAAAGAAGCCGGTCTGGCATGAATTCCCGCTTCATTGGTAACTTTTACGGTTTGACTGGTCATTTGCCCTCCTTAAAACCTTCATTGTCAACATGAATACAATTCTAAACCCTTTGTTTACAGGGCCCGGTAAATCTAATTATTCCTTCATTTCCAAATTACGAATCCGTTCAGATAGCGATAAAAAAATCTTGATCATCTGACTGGCAATATGATATTCACTGGAAATAGTCATTAAAGTATCCTGGGCATGTGAAAATAAAATGGAATACTCCATCTTTTCACCCCTGGCCTCGCTTTGAATCATCTCTGTTTGCGACTGGTGAGCTATTCTGATAAAATCCTTGGCCTGCTCCATTTTTTTTTCGGCTAGGTCAAATTGCTGCGCTGCGATAGCATCCAAAGCTTCTTTAATCAAGTTTCTGGCATCGCCGGCATTGATAATGATATTCATTGCCGTCTGGACCATTTCCTCTTTAACATTTGTCTCATTCATCTCTTGTCACTCTTTCTGAAAGTAAAATTGTGCTTGCTTATTTTAACTTGAATCCGGCAAGTAACCCCAAAAACCTCAGTCGAATTTAACTTGCCGGATTCAAACAATGAACCCGATCCGGTGAATTTCTGCACCATTGCAGAAAAATTGTCACTTACTTGCCGGATCAAGGTTTAAAATTTCTCCATTGCTTTCAACGACTTTCCGGTACCAATAATAACTATCCTTGAGGCTTCTTTTTCCGGAGCCCTTTCCGTAATTATCCAAGTCAACATGGATAAAACCATATCTCTTACTCATTTCCGACGACGAACAACTAACGATATCAATCGGTCCCCAGGGATAATAACCGAACACATCAACCCCATCTAGAACCGCTTCTTTCATCTGTTCCACATGAGCTCTTAAGTATTTGATACGATAATCATCATGAACGCTTCCATCTGCTTCCACTTTATCGAAAGAACCCAATCCGTTTTCCGCAATAACAATAGGTACTTGATATCGATCCCAATACATATTCAATTTGGTTCGTAGGCCAATCGGATCAATTCCCCAGCCCCAATCGCTCGACTTGATATAAGGATTATCGTAAGAAGTCTTCTTTTTCTTAACGCTTTCCGCATCACAAATCCGGGTATAATAATAGGATATCGCCATGAAATCAGCAGTATTTTTTAATGCCTCTGCATCACCTTCGCCAAATTCAATGTGAATATGATGATCATCATAGAATCTAAAGGCATAGCCCGGATAATATCCACGGAGTAGGACATCTCCGTATAAAAACTCCATTTGATTTCTTTTATAATTGGCCAGTACATCCTCAGGTTTGCAAGTTGCCGGATAACTGATGTGATCGGAAAACATCATGCCGATATGGACATTCTTGTCAATTTCTCTTGCCATTTTTGTGGCCCTAGCGCAAGCAATCATTTCATTATGAACGCCTTGATATTTGGCCTCCAGCAAATTATCCA
>DNPP01000166.1 GCA_003501365.1 Bacillota bacterium | reverse complement strand
AGATATGGACTAAGCCATCAACCTCGGGAGCCAATCGTACAAAGGCTCCGAATGATTCCATCCGGACAACTGTACCAGGATAAATTGAATCTTCTTTAAATTGGGAAATCGCTTGATCCCAAGGGTGCGATTGAAGTTGCTTAAGCGATAGCGAGATTCGTTTCATGGCGGGATCAACTTTTGTCACAATCACTTCAACTTGATCGTCTTCTTTCAGTACATCCCGAGGTGACTTAACCCGGAACCAGCTCATCTCCGAGACATGAATCAATCCCTCGACTCCTGAACCCAAATCCACAAAAGCCCCAAAGTTGGTAATTCGGGTTACGCGACCATTTCTGCGTTCCCCTTCCTGAACAGTACTGAAAAATGCCGTTTCCGCCTTCTGCCGTTCTTCTTCCAATAGCACCCGGCGTGAAACCAAAACTCTTTTTTTGGCGCGGTCATACTCCAGTATTTTTACTGGAAAAGTCTGACCGACGAGTGATTCCAAATCAGCTTTCAAGCCGGATTGAGAAGCCGGCATAAATGCCCGGATTCCGTCAATATCAACATTTAAGCCGGCGTTTACGGTTTGGGTAACCTTTCCGCTAATCGTTTTGCCGGACTTAAAAACCTCTTCAAGCTGAAACCATTTCTGTTCCTGATCAACTAACCGCTTGGATAGTAAAATCCTATCTTCTCCACCGGACCGGGTAACCATAACTTTAATTACATCGCCGACTTTGACTAATTCTTTGGCGGAAGTAGCCGGTTCATTTGAAAGCTCTGCCAAAGGAATTACTAAATCAGACTTACCGCCGATGTCTACAAAAGCAGCATCATCGCGAACGATGATGACTTTGGCTTCAATTATTTGACCTTCATCCAAATCTTTAAAATGATCTTCCGGCCATTCAAATTTTTCATCACTTACCCCGGTCTCTTGCTCTTTCTCTTGATCCAACTCGCTCAATGTATTACCCCCCATATTTCTTTATTTCTTGAAGTACTATATCAATTTGCTGATCCGGCGTAGAGGCCCCGGCCGAGACTCCTACCTTATTTACTCCGATAAACCATTCGGATTTAAGTTCTGCCGCCGTTTCAACTTGATAGCTATGAATACAATTACTACGACTTATCTCCAGTAACCTTGAGGTGTTGGCGGAATTTTTGCCGCCCACAATAATCATCCGCTCAACTTCTTGGCTCAGTTCGGCTACTTCCTGTTGACGTTTAGAAGTCGCCAGACAAATTGTATTAAAGATCCGAATTTCCTTTGAGAATTCCAGTAAACCGGACACAATCAATTGAAAATTTGAAAACTCTTGGGTAGTCTGACTAATGACGCCAACCTTGGGGGCTATCTGTTGCTGGTTTAAGTCGCTCACACAATTTACAACCAGCGCATCGCCTGCCACCGATTCTAAAACTCCTTTTACCTCGGCGTGTTCTCGTTCACCGATAATAATAACTTGATAACATTGCTCATGGAGCAAAACCGCCAATTGTTGTACATTCTTAACAAAAGGGCAGGTAGCATCAATAATCTCTAAGTTTTTAGATAGCGCTTGTTGATAAATTTGCGGCCCGACGCCATGGGAGCGGATCACTACTCTGCCGCCGGGAATATCTTCAATACAATTCACTACTTTAAGCCCTTTAATGCTTAATTCCTGAACAACTCCCGGATTATGAATCAATGGTCCTAAACTAAAAATAGCGGTGTTTTGAGATGCAAGTGCTTCATGCGCCATTTCCAATGCTCTTTTTACTCCAAAACAAAAACCGGCGGTCCGGGCCAGTAATATCTCCATGAATGGCTTCCTTTTACTATCTATCCCTCTATCTGTCTATTCTTATCGCGTATCTTTAGCTTACCGATACTTATTCATTAGGTAGTTATCAAATTGGGCGCCTTTGGTACAGGCGAGTTCGATTACTTTGGTTACAACTTGATCAATCGTTAAACTGGTTGTATCTAAAAGAATAGCTTGTTTAGCTTGGCATAACGGGCTTATTTCGCGATGGCTGTCCAAATAATCACGTTGTCGGATCTGTTCCTCCAGCTCTTGAAGTTCAACCATAATTCCTTTTTCTTTAAGTTCCAACCAACGCCGTTTACTGCGTTCAGTGACTGATGCGGTTAAAAATATCTTCAATTCGGCCTGCGGTAATACCACTGTCCCAATATCACGGCCATCCATAACAACCCCGCCGGTTAAGGCCATCTTTTGTTGCAAAAGTACCATAGCTTCTCTTACCCCGGAAACCGCTGCTACTACCGAAACATTATTGGTCACTTCAATCGAACGAATTTCCTCGCTAACATCAGAACCATCCATAATCACATGCAATTGGGTTCCATCGATAAGCGGTTCATAAACCAAGACGATGGATATGTGGTTTGCCAATTGGGTTAATTGTTGTTCATCGGTTAAACAAATATTCTCTCGCAAGGCTTTAAAAGTAATTGCCCGGTACATCGCACCGGTATCGATATAAGTATAACCAAATTTTAAAGCCACTTCTTTAGCAATTGTACTTTTACCGGAACCCGCCGGTCCGTCAATGGCAATGGAAATTTTTTTGGAATTCATGATTTCTCCGTGGTTAAATATTTAAAATGAATAGGCTTGTGTAAAATGAAGATCGTAAAAAAAATAACCAAATACGTAAAAATGATACTCATCTTTACTATAAGCTCGCTAAAGTTTATACTTGTTAAGTATTTCTTCTCGGCCCTTATGAACGACTTTGATAGTCCGGTCAAGGCTGTCTTCCAGGTTTTCTAATAGTTGACTGGCATATTGCAAAGCCTCATCTTCGATCTCTACGGCAGTTTGCTTTGCATCATTGACAATGCGGTGCGCATCTTCTTCAGCCCGGGTAGTGATCTGATCCTCACGGACCAACCGCTCCGCATAACTCTCCGCCTCCCGAAGGATCCGTTTGGCTTCTTCCTGGGCTTGAGCCAAATAGCGTTCTTTTTCACGGCTAACCCATTCTGCTTCCTTGATCTCATCCGGCAAGGCAATACGCACTTTTTTAATTAATTCATCAAGTTCATCTTTGTCCATCCAAACCTTACCGGCTAGTCGAAAATTGGTAGCCGCCAGTTTTTCCAGATGATCTAAGAGGAGAAGTATATTCATCTTTGGCATCGGTTTACACCTGCATCAATTTATATTTTCCGTGTAAGGCTGCTTCGACTTGCGCAGGGACCAGATCGTGGATATCCCCGCCGTATTGAGCTATTTCTTTAACCATACTGGAACTTAAGAAAGAGTATTCATTCTTGGTCATCATAAACATGGTCTCGATATTCGGAGCCATTCGTTTATTATTCAATGCCATTTGAAATTCGATTTCAAAATCGGAAATGGCTCTTAATCCTTTGACAATCAGTTTCCCTTTGACTTGGCTAACAAAATCGACCAATAAACCACTAAAGCTGAGAACTTCTACATTCGGCAAATGGCTAAGTACGGATTTTAATAAATCGACCCGTTCTTCCACGCTAAAAAGCGGTTTCTTATTTGAGTTTTTTAAGACTCCAACCACCACGGTCGGAAAGAGTTGAGCGGCGCGCTCAATAATATCGACATGACCGTTGGTAACCGGATCAAAACTTCCCGGACAAATTGCTTTCGCATTATCATAGAGCATCTATCTAACCACCAATCTATAATCCAATATGTCACGTATCAGCTGTTTGTAAAAGTGTAAGACTTATATCACCGTAGTTTCTGGCTAATATAACAGTCATCGCAGGAACATTAAGGGTGAGTTGGCGAGGATGTTCGACGATTAGGATCCCATTTTCCTTTAGCAAACGGAAAGCCATGATTAATTCGACAGTTTTTGGCAATAAGCCTGCTTGAAAAGGGGGATCAAGAAAAATTAAATCAAAACTAAGCCCTTCTTTGGCGATGATTTCCAAGGTCCGTTCCGCCGGTAGTTGAACAATCCGAAACTTGTCGTCAGGATCCAGAAATCGCATATTTTCACGTACTAGTTTTATACTGACGGGATTAGCATCGGCAAAAACAACTGAATTGGCATTACGGCTCAATGCTTCAATCCCAATGGCGCCACTGCCTGCAAATAAATCTAAAAAATCCGCTCCCTCAATCTTATCACTGATGATATTAAACAAGGCTTCTTTTATCCGGTCTGCAGTTGGCCGCAAGCCTTCATGTTTAGGTCCTTTTAAGATACGACCTTTGTATTTACCCGTAATAACTCTCATTGGGCTGGCAAAGCAATAATACCGACAGTGTTTGGCCCGGCATGCGACCCGACAATCGGTCCCACAATACTGGGATAAGACTCGGCAATATTTAAATTTTTCTCAGCAATTCCTTGTAATATTTGAGCTACCTCCGGAATTTCAGTATGAAGTACGCAAATCATAAGCGGCGTTTTCCCATATTGTTGTACTAATTTTTCCACCATTACTGAAGCCACTTTTTGAATATTACCTCTAACTTTTTCGGATGGAATAATAACCCCGTCGCTTATTGAAAGGATCGGCCTAATATTTAGCAAACTGCCAAGCAATGTAGATGCTTTACCGATTCGTCCGGTTCGATGAAGATATTCAAGGCTATTTAGTGTAAAATAGATTGCAATCTGTTTTTGCCAATCATGAATTGCGGCGATGATCTCTGCTGCGGTAACATTATTATTCTTAGCCATTCGGGCCGCTTTTATAACAATCAACCCCAAGGCCATGGAAACAAACCGGGAATCAATGATCTCAATCCGGCAACTATTCCCCGGCAATTCGGCTGCTATTTTAGCCGAACCCGCTGTACCACTCATCTCCTGAGAAATATAGATACCGATAATGGTATCCCCCGGGGATGCAATGCTTTGATATATTTTTAAAAATTCACCGGGTGACGGCTGTGAGGTATTTGGCAGTAGCGGTTCATTCCGTAAACGATTATAAAACTCTTCACTCCAAATATCTACCCCGTCTTTATAAACCTCATCTCCAAAATGAATATTTAACGGAACCACAGTAATATTGAGTTCCCGGATCCACCGTAATGGCAAATCTGCAGTGCTATCAGTTACAATTTTTAAAGCCATTGGTTTATTTACTCCCTATTCAACTGACAATAAGTAATAATATAAAGGCTGCCCTCCATAATATAATTCAATTTCAGCTTGAGGAAAACTCGCTTCAAGTTTATTTAATAAGTCTTGAGCCGTCATTGCAGTGACTTCATGACCATAATATAATGAGATTAAACCGCTATTTGCTGCAGGAATACTTTTTAATACTTTCTCCACAACCAGTTCCGGACTTTCATCACAAGCGACTATTTCACCATTCACTAATCCGATGTTATCACCTTGCTTAATCGGCTGCTCATTAAAATGAAACGCCCGAACTGCATAGGTTACTTCACCGGTAATGACGGTGCTGCTCTTTTCAATCATCCGTTCCACATTTACATCCAAAGAATTATCATCGGAAAAATTCATCATAGCCGCCAAACCTTCCGGAATACTTTGAGTAGGTATGACTTTTACTTCTTTGGGAGTCAATTCATGAACGTGGTTGGCAGTCATGATAATATTGCTGTTATTCGGAAGGATGATCACTTTTGACGAAGGAATTGCAGATACGGCTTTGGTTAAATCTTCAATACTGGGATTCATGGTTTGTCCGCCATTGACAACACTTTGCACCCCTAAACTACGAAATATTCGTTCCAGACCATCGCCGGCTGTAACTGCAACAATCCCGATTTGCCGGTTAGTGCTGCTTTCCATCAGCATTTTAGCCTGCCTTTGCTGACTTTGCTCCACCATATTATGAATTTGAATTTCCGATAAGTCGCCCAACCGGACGGCAAAATCCAAAATAATGCCCGGATTGTTGGTGTGAAGATGGATTTTGGAATTATTTTCGTCCCCCACCACTAATAAACAATCGCCATGAGGGCTAAGGCTATTTTTAATATAATCTAAATCCAGTTGTTT
>DNPP01000458.1:5672-7896 GCA_003501365.1 Bacillota bacterium | reverse complement strand
TTGCCGCAATGTATGGGTATCCGGATATTTTATCAATATTATTAAAGAATAACGCCAATCCCAATATCCAAGGCCGTGGCGGTTGGACCGCTTTGATGTGGGCAAGCCGGAAAGGTGATATTGAAACGGTTCAAGCGTTACTCGCAAAAGGCGCCGAATTGGACTTGAAAACAACCAAGTTTGGTTGGAATGCCCTGATGGTGGCTGCTAAAAACGGCCAAGTAGAACCTTTAAAGCTACTGATTGCGAAAGGTAAGTCCGTCAGCGCCAAAGATAATGAAGGGGATAGCGTTTTAAGCTTGGCGGTCTTATTTCAAAGGCCGGAGATCGTTCGGGCTTTGCTGGAGGAAAATGCCGAAGTCGACCCACAGCGCCAGGATGGTTCAACTCCGCTAATACTAGCCTGTTACAAAGGTTACACTGAAATCGTTGCGTTATTACTCGCCAAAAATGCCGATAAGGATATTACAAATAAGGCGGGATTCACAGCTTTACGCGCTGCCGCTAGTCATCCGGAGATCGTAAACTTGCTCGAAAGCGCCGGGGCCGGGGCCAAAAATTAAATCGAATTTAAAGTCTTTCAGATAAAAAAACCACCTTTAAGGTGGTTTTTTGTTCATTTATAATTTATTCCTTCTCAAACCACCGTAGCGTCCTTACTCCTTTTCGCCATCCGTTCCCGGTCACTTTTATCCAAGATTTTTTTGCGCAAGCGGATGGAACTGGGCGTAACCTCAACCAATTCATCATCTTCGATATATTCCATCGCCTGTTCCAGAGTAAATGTGCGCGGCGGGGTCAAGCGAATGGTCTCATCCGAAGTGCTGGCCCGCATATTGGTAAGATGCTTCTTTTTACAGACATTGACATCCAGGTCGCCTTCGCGGGAATTCTCCCCCACGATCATCCCGGCATAGATCTTATCGATCGGATTAATAAACAAGGAACCTCGTTCTTCCACATTATGAATACCATAGGTGGTCGCTTCGCCGGCTTCAAAAGCGGTTAAAGCTCCACGCCTCCCGCTCGCGATTTCGCCCTTCCACGGTCCATAATGGTCGAACATATGATGCATGATTCCTTCCCCTTTGGTGCCGGTCAAAAACTCCGAACGAAAACCAATCAAACCGCGGGCCGGTATCATAAATTCCAGTTTAACATTTTTCTCGCCTGCCGGTTGCATATTTAGCATTTCCGCGCGGCGGTTGCCCAGATTTTCAATAGCCTTGCCTGAAAAATCATCCGGCAGATTGAGAAAAAGACGTTCATAGGGTTCACAGAGCTCACCCTTGATCCGCTTGAGAATTGGCCTCGGTTTAGATATCTGGAGCTCATACCCTTCGCGCCGCATTGTTTCAATGAGTATTCCCAAATGTAACTCACCCCGGCCCGAAACTTCAAATTTGTCCGGGGATTCAGTTTCGGCGATCTTCAGGCTCACATTGGTCTCGGCTTCCTTAAAAAGACGGTCCCGGAGATGCCGAGAGGTAACAAACTTACCCTCTCTCCCTGCAAACGGGCTATCGTTAACCATAAAGGTCATGTTTAAGGTTGGTTCATCAACAATCAGTAAAGGCAATGGAGCAGGGTTCTCCGGGTCAGTAACGGTTTCTCCGATATTGACCTGCCCCAAACCGGCTATCGCGACAATATCTCCGGCTGCTGCTCTATCGACTTCTTTTCGTTTTAAGCCGTCGTATACCCAAAGCTTACCGATCTTGAGCATTTCGACTTTTTCATCTTGTTTGCATAGGCCGACCAATTGGCCGGCGCTGATGCTGCCGTTACTGATACGGCCGATCCCAACCCGCCCCACATAATCATCATAATCCAGGGTATTGATTTGAAGCTGCAGTACTGCTTCCTCATCCCCGGCCGGTGCCGGAATCTCTTTTTTAATCATTTCAAACAGCGGCTTCATACCATTGCCGGGCTGTTCCCAGTCAAGAGTGGCTTTGCCCTGGCGCGAGGAGGTATAGATAATCGGAAACTCAAGCTGCCAATCATCGGCTTCCAACTCCACAAACAAGTCAAAAACTTCATTGAGGACTTCATTGGGCCTAGCATCCGGCCGATCAATCTTATTGATTACCACAATGATCCTAAGGCCTACTTCCAAGGCTTTTCGGAGCACGAACTTAGTCTGGGCCATCGGTCCTTCAAAAGCATCAACCAGTAGTAAAGCCCCATCCACCATCCGTAGTACCCGCTCCACTTCACCGCC
>DNPP01000458.1:5195-5404 GCA_003501365.1 Bacillota bacterium | reverse complement strand
AAATCGGCGTGACCCGGAGTATCCACAATATTGATTTTCAGATCCCCATATTTAACTGCCGTATTCTTGGATAAAATGGTGATCCCGCGTTCCCGTTCCAGATCATTACTATCCATGACCCGTTCCACAACCCGTTCGTTTTCCCGGAAAATCCCGGCTTGTCTCAGTAAACAGTCGACCAAAGTAGTCTTACCATGGTCAACGTGGGC
>DNPP01000458.1:4428-4927 GCA_003501365.1 Bacillota bacterium | reverse complement strand
ATGGCAACATTTCGTATATTTTCCTTCGTTTGAACTGTCAATAGTCTCACCTTATTCTAATGATTTCGCCCTGAATTCAGCAAGCAATTCGTAAAAAGTCTCAAATAATGCGATAAGACCGAATAAATCAGGCGTCTTTTCGTTAAAGCTTTTCCCAAATCAGGGCTCACAATTACTTATTAAAACATTATTTCCACCGGATTGCAATTACAAATCGCTTAATTTTTTAATGTTTTTTGAACCTTAGTGCCATTGCCCAAGCCATAACCTTTCCTTATTAATAATTTATCTTAAAACACAATTCATAATAAGTGGTAATCAAAGGAACTGAAACTCCGGAAATCCGTCACACTTTTGATGCCAAAAATTTTATTTAATTCAATAAGATGGCAGGAAAAATTATAAATATATTTAATTTATTAAAATAATCTAAAAACGCTATTAAAGGAGTTGAATTAATGAAGAATTTGTTTATATTTCTATTGGCCCTCTTTATATG
>DNPP01000458.1:3750-4106 GCA_003501365.1 Bacillota bacterium | reverse complement strand
TGGGCCAAAATGAAAAAGCCGAAGTTATGTTTGCACCCGCCAAAGTTGTGTCCTTGGATCTCGGTAAGAATCCTATTGAGGTTATCACCGGCAACAATGGCCAAAAACTAATATTATGCGGCGGCCAAGAGGAAAAATCCGGTGAAATTACCCAAGGTGCTTCCTTACGATTAATGGCGCATGATTTTCAATCATATGAAAAACAGATTCAATGTGATTCTGCCTTAACTGCATTTGAAGTCAATAAAGATACATCCATTATATGGCTTGCTACTCAGGGCGGCAAAATTAAAAAAGAAGTAATCCAACCGAAAATTTACCGAATCGATTTAAACTCATTGGTTACAACTGAAATA
>DNPP01000458.1:0-3432 GCA_003501365.1 Bacillota bacterium | reverse complement strand
TTGGCAGTTGCCTGTCTTGGGGAAAACGAAAAACCGTCATCCGTCCTAACGGTATTTGACGCTGATACTTCCAAGCAATTGGCTTCCCTGGAGATCGCCGCCAACCCGGGAATGCTTAATTTCAGCAATGATAGTAATTATATCGTAGTTGCCGGTTATGGATATCCAGAAGCGGAAAGCCCCACTACCAACCCAGTTAAAACGTTTACGGTTCCCACTGAATTTTTCAAGAAATTTAAAAAATTAATTCCGGCCGGGATTAATATTATTCAATTAGCTTCACTTGATAACCGACAAATGAATCTAGGAAAAATTAACAGCGAATTTGTTCAAGGTCAGAGTGGTATTATCTACAGTATTGTCCAAGATCAGAATCGAGGTATCGTCAGAGCCATTGGCTCGTCAGGACTTCTATGGGAGAAAAAATACGACTATATCCCCACCTATGTCCAAGAGCAGCCCAATACCAATGAGGTATTTATCATGGCCGGCAAAAAAATTAGTATTGTTGATAATACCAACGGCAATACAGTAAAAGAGTTATCAACCGATAACGATATTCAGCCTTTCATCTTCTTGGACAAATCATCGTATGCCTATTCGTACAACATGAACAAACTTAAATTAAATATAATGAATCTCAATAATTATGAAGTCGAAAAAGCATTAGCTGCCGGAAGCGCCGGGCTGGCATTTTTTAAAGCAGCGACGGTAGTATTATCCATGGCAGCCTATGCCGACAGTCTGCAACCCCGTTATGTAAATGGAGTCCAAATGCCGACCCATGTTTCTCCAATTTATTGGGTCCATACTCCCAAAGGAAATATTGTCCCTTCACCGGATCAAAAAAAGCTATATATGTTAAATTCTTTTCTGGCCGAAATATACACCTATGATATACAAAAAGAAGTTGTGGCTAAAAAGCTGGGCTATTTGGGAGAAAAGACATTATATTTACAGATGTCTCCCAACGGCAAGTACGTGATTTTAGTAGCCGGAGATAACTGGAAATTAGTAAATACCCTAACCGATAAAGCAGACCTTACTTTTAGCGTTGGTGGCGGAATCAGTTTCGCCTTTCAGGAGGTAACCGCCCCCACCCCATATTTTAGCCCCGACGGCAATACAATGTATATTCCTAAAGATACCAAGATAATGGTTATTGATCTGCTAAACGGAAAAAAACAACCATTGCTTACAACCAAAACCAAAAATGCGATGATATTTTGGTGAAATTTTACACTGCGTTTTCAAAAATGGTCGATCCCAAGTAGTTCTGAAAATGGGGGCTGTTTCAACGAAACAGCCCCCATTTTTATCGTTGCTTTCCTACCTAATATAAGTTGAAATAAGTAATAGGAACTGGAACTATTTGTCTATTCAGGCCTAACCCTTGCCCTTCCCCCTGGAAGATAGATAAATAGGCTGATTCAAATGGAAGGGTAACCCCAGCCTCTGACCTCTAAAGGCATATCGTAAATGCCTACTATCAGCTCACCCCCTGAGCTTTAGTCTGCTTATTGTGACTCTTTAGCCATCTTCCAATTTGAAAACCAACATCAATCGAAAACAAAAGCAATTATAAAAGTACTCTATTTTGGCTATGATGAATTGGAAGGAGACGCGCAAGTGTTGACTGGTTTAATTGATGATATTCTTTTTTATGGACAAGATTGCAGATGAGGTAGATCTACGTATTTTCATAAAATGAGGGGGCAAATCCAATGACTGATAAGATATTTGAAAATGCAGTCGCCGGGGCGGTATTGGTAATATTTTTTATTTTTCTTTTTTGGTTAGGTGGTGGCTAAAATGGTCATCAATCCTATGAAATGGTTTAAAAGAATTATTATCGCAATTTATGGTGGTGACTATCCTTTTAATCTCAAAGTCAAAAATTGGCGGTAAGAATGTATCGGGTAATTCCGACTGATCCGCCCTAGCTTTATAGCGGCAAAAATCTTTCGGATGGCGGACCCCTTACGAGCGCTTCATGAACAGGGTGGGACAATCCGAATCCAAATGAACCGGCTTTCCATAACAGGATAAGGTCAATGCATTGCCTTGCAACAAATGGAATGAAACCCCCGTTTGATCGATCCCAAGTTCAAGCACACTGCCCCGGAGAGTAATTTTAAACCGGTATTCCTGCCAAAGCTCCGGCAAAGTAGGGTTGAAACTCAAAGCCCCATCATAAGCCCGCATGCCGGCAAAGCCATAGACTAGGCACATCCAGGTCCCTGCCATATTGGCCGCATGAATACCGTCTTTGGTATTTCCTTGAATGTCATCCAAATCCGTTCGTACCGTGTTCAAGAAATATTGATACGCTTTGTCGACATAACCGATTTCACTGGCAACGATGCTGAATATACAGGTGGACAAGGACGAATCGTGGGTGGTAATTTTTTCATAGAAGTCGAAGTCCCGCCGTTTTTGTTCTTGACTGAATTGATCCCCGAGCAAAAACAAGGCCAGTATCAAATCAGCTTGCTTACATACTTGGTGCCGGTATATCACTAAAGGATGGTAATGCATTAACAAAGGATAATTTTCGGGTGGCGTCCGGCTAAAATCCCATGCCGCCCGGTTTAAGAAGTCATCATCCTGAGGATGGACTTTTAATTCCGGATCATAGGGGATATACATATTTGCAGCGGCCTTTTTCCAAGCCGCCAACTCCGACTCTTCAAGACCAATATTGATCGCTAACCGCTGATAGGCTTGAGGGGTGTTTTCCTTCAACCAGAGGGCAACCTGGTAGGCATAGTCCAAATTTTCCCGGGCCATCAGGTTAGTATAACAATTGTTATTCACCAACGCCGTATACTCATCCGGGCCAGTGACCCCATTGATGCAAAATTGGTTGTCCTTTTGGGGAATATAATCGCCTAAATTCTCCCACAATCTGGCTGTTTCAAATAATATCTCCGCCCCGTATTGAATCAGAAAATCCCAATCAGCGGTTGCTTCCATATACCGCTTGATGGCAAAGGCGATATCCGCATTGATATGGTACTGGGCCGTGCCGCCGGGGAAATAGGTCGAGCATTCCTCACCGTTAATCGTCCGCCAGGGGAATAAGGCGCCCTTGGGATGAGACATTTGTCTAGCCCGTTCTTTAGCCTTTCCAAGTGTGTTATAACGAAATTCTAAGAGTTTCCGGCTAATCCCGGGGTTATTATACAAAAAGAACGGTAAAATATAGGTTTCGGTATCCCAAAAGTAATGTCCCTCATACCCCTCACCAGTTAAGCCTTTGGCAGCGATATTGGTCCTGCCGTCCCGGCCGACCGATTGTAACAGGTGAAATAAATTAAAGCGAAGTCCCTGTTGAATTGCAGGATCCCCTTTGATCTCAACATCGCTTAAGTACCAGAACTCGTTTAAAAACTTCAATTGTTGTTGCGTCATCATGGTAAAGCCGGTTTC
>DNPP01000378.1:10287-20515 GCA_003501365.1 Bacillota bacterium | reverse complement strand
ATCATTCTTCTGTGTTTTAACTGCCCCTTTGACATGATAAAAGGGGATGACTGATTTAAATCCTGCTTGAATTCACTTTGAGTTGTCAATAATAAAAGGGATTCATTGGAAAGATAACCGCCGGTTTTATTAAATTCTATCCAGAGAGGATCATCCACTTCTATATTGGAAGTCCAGGCAATGTTTTTTAGACTGTTGTCGACAATCACGATCGGATTTCCCAGGAGCTCATATCCGATATCACACATCTGTTGCAGGCTGAAATCATGAATAACCGACTGGAATAACTTGGAGGTCGCAAGTTTCATTCGGCGCTCATCCCTAAAAAGCGAATCGACGGCATTATATACCGCTATTAACTCTGCGCCGGAATCAAGGGTGATCAGATGGATCGATGGGTTTTCAAAATAGGCTTTAGGAATATTGCAGTTGGTTATACAGATCAGGATGATACTGTGCTCCACGGAAATATTTGCGGGAAGGTCGGAAGCATATCCGATAAAAAGCAGCTCTTTTTCGACAGGCGGAGTTTTTTTATCAAAAAAGCCAAGCATTGAAATGCAGAGTTGTTCATCTTTATTGACATTGCAGAGAGGCTTATAAGGCTCTAAATAATCAAGCAGTACAGCAATTCCGATTTTCACCATAATACCTCCGAAGTACACGCTTCATATAGACTGCACGAACATTTTGAAATTTTTCAGCTATTTTACACGAAGACGAACCGCTTTAATTTTTGTACAATGAACTTATCAATATGTAATCACATCTAAATCCAAAAATCAACGACCAAAAGGAGACGAGCCCAATGAAGAAAGATGTATGTGAAAAAATAGGCATTGAGTATCCGATTTTACAGGGACCCATGGCGTGGGCATCCGATAGCAAGCTGGCTGCCGCGGTTTCAAATGCAGGGGGACTAGGAATCATGGGAATCGGATTTGCCCCTGCAGATGTTTTCGAAGCAGAAATCAAAAAGGTTAAAACACTGACGGATAAACCGTACGGGTGCAACCTGTTAAATTTTCTACCCAATGCGGATGAGTTGCTGAAAATAATTATCAGGGAAAAAGTCCCTGTTGTTGAACTTGAAACATTTCCGGCATTTTTTAGTACATTGCCGGATTATGCAGCCAAGTTAAAAAACGAAAGTATCATTGTCATCGGCAAAGCTTCTACAGTTGAGGAAGCAATCATCAATGAAAAGGCAGGGGTAGATTTGGTTTCGGTTAAAGGCTATGATGGCGGAGGACATATCTTCGGCATGACAGGGACGTTTGCACTTATTCCTCAGGTAGTCGACGCTGTATCCATTCCAGTCATCAACTCCAGCGGAGTTGCCGACGGCCGCGGTATTGCCGCTTCCTTCATGCTGGGGGCATCCGCTGTAGAAATCGGTAGCAGATTCCTGGTATCCTATGAATGCCCTGTTCACGACAATTACAAATCAGCGATCCTGGAAGCAAAGGAAGGAGATACGGTACTTACAGGGGCATCCGTGGATGATGCGGTCCGGGGATTGAGAAATCATCTTGCAGAAAAAATACTGCAGATTGAAAAGAAATACGAAAAAGAAGAGGCGGCCAAGAAGATCCAGGAACTTTGCACAGGCGCCTTGCGTAAAGCCGCTGTTAACGGAGAAACTGAAAATGAAGGCTCGGTCGTGGTCGGTCAGAATGTAGGGCTGTTGAAAAAAATGCAGAGCGCCGAGGAAATCGTGGCTGAACTGGTCAAAGAGTACACTCAAATTCTATCGAATGTTTCTAAACGCCTGTAATTGAGCAATGTCAATATGTTGGACAAAAAATCTTATTGTATCAGCGGTAGTTACGCATTCCGAAAATAATTTGGCCTCCGCGCTTGAGGCCTTCGGCTTTACTGTCCTCACCGTAGGAGACGCCCAAAAAGGCGGCAACATAGACGATGCATCTCGGCAGGATACGAAGAAGCATCCTGTAAGCTATAAATACGTCCACCACGGATAATAATATTAAAAAAGGATTCTGTTGCTTGAACGAAGCATAAACGCAACTTGGGGTCGGTTATTTTCTTTAAGGCCCTACAAAACCAGCGACAAGGATAGGGGCACTAAAAGAAATCCCTGCCTGTTCAGGAATTCCCAACTGAAATTTCAGTCGTTTAATTTCTTCTTTTAGAAGATGGTTCTCACGCTGTATCGCATAATATTTTTCGATAATATTACTTTACTTGCGATTGCATTTTGCCACCACCTTATATTTATAATACCAAATTCTTTGTCCCACGCCAATTTTCACGCAGAATAACTTATACTTTTTGTCGCTAAGGGTGATACGCATGCCGTATCCCTTCTATCGGCGAATTATTTGTGGTAACGATCTCCGTATCGGGCCTAAAACCTATAGCAACTAATCATCATTAGCATTAGCATTTTCTGTAATTTTCATCAGCTCATTGGCTATATTAGGACTTTCAAGCCGCGTGACGCTTTCCTCCGCACTCCCGAAACTCAATAAATTATTACTTCCGTACCATACAGTCCTTTGATCAATCACCGCAAATTTTTTAGATCATAGGGCCTTATGGGCGCGTAGTACTTACTTCCCTTTCGGCTTAGCGCGCAATCCGGCTGCCCTTCATTTAACAGACCAGGGAATAGCCCGAAGTCCCTCGTTATAATCCATCACTTCTTCGCTTCAAGACAAATTTATCCCATAATACCAATTTTCCAATTTAGCTTGTTTTTGAAACACGCAGACATTATCGCGCGTTTTTTTGGCTTCATACAGGGCATAGTCGGCATGGATAAAAAGCTGCACCCCATCCATTTGATCGAAATATTCCGCCAGCCCGAAACTGACCGTCAGGGTTAATATTGGTTGTGCTTCAAAACGCAAAACGTTCAGTTTTGATTTGATCTTTTGGCAAATAAATACGGCTTCCTCCATCGTTTCGTTCCGGAACAACAAGCAAAATTCATCGCCGCCATAACGAAAAGGAATGGCCTTACCGCAATTTTCCTTAAGTATCCCGGCGAATTCGATCAGGCACTGATCCCCCAAATGATGCCCCCAGGTATCATTAATCCCTTTAAAATTATCAAGATCTACAATCGCCAATATATATTTATCGCCCGTCGTATCGACTTCCATCTCTTCCATCGCGGTGCGCAATGCTTTTCTACTAAATACACCGGTCATTTCATCCACTTGAAGGCTCCGTTGCATCTGGCGACGCTCGATTTCCATCCGGATGCTTGCCTCATTTTTCTGCCGTTCATAATAGATCACAACCATGCAGACGATCGAAAAGGCAATCGTCACAAACAACGCGATCAAAAAATTGCCTAACTGAAGCGTGCTTTCATAAATACTAATCTTGTCCGTGTCCCACTGAATAAACAGCTCCGAGCAGCTCAGGGCAACAACACTCGCCAACGCCGTAATACTCGTCACGCCATAACTTGCGTAAGTCATAGTCAGCATAATCGCAATGATAAAAATATAATAAATCGCCGCAAACGTATTATGGGCTGTAAAAAGAACAAAACAGAACGCTACGAACCCGAGGGATATCGCATAAATTTTCTGTTCCTGTGAAAAATGCTTTGATTTTATTATCGCTGTTTCCAGCACAATGCAAATCAAATTCAACCCGCTTGGCACCATAAAAAATTTCCAAAAAAACCTGGAGACTGTCGTACTCAGCATATCGGAGTGAATCAAAATCAGCCCCATGACGCCTTCCACCATTAACGCAAATATAAACAGCCCTACCAATGTTTTATAATGGAGCGACAGCCAATTATCATCTATTTTCTTATACTCTTTACGAATCTCATCGCTGCACATATCGTCAACATTATCATATTCCGGAATTCCTTCAGAGGTTTTCAACATCACGCTTTTCCTCCGGACATTATCGAAAATTGTATATTAATTATATCAAAATAGTTCATCACAAGCCAATTCTTATACTTCCCGTCGGCATGGTGATACGTCTACCTTATCCCCTCTGAAGCGTGAACGTTCGACAGCTATTGGCATCCATAGCTTTTTCGTCCAGTTTGTCTAACGACTTATGGGCACAGTCGGCGCATTTCCCTTTCGGTTTAGCGCCCAATCCGGGCCGTCATTCATTCAAACAAACCGGTGAATGCTCGTGCGCGAGTAGCCGAAAGTTCCCTTCTTGCGCCTTCAAGAAGGCGAGTTTTCCCACCTTGTGGCATAGACATCGGCCCTGCCTTTAAAGAGCGACATAAATAATGTGATTTTTTCGACAATAATCTAATTCGAGCTTGACAAACCCTATGATAAATGGTAAATTCTAATTAAACCGAACGGTCGGTTTTAAAGGGATGATGAATTGATGAGTAATACTAAAGAACATATTTTAGATGTTTCCTTCAGTCTTTTTCTGCAAAAAAACTTCAAAGAAGTGACCATGCAAGAGATTATAGAGAAGACTGGAATGTCAAAGGGAGCCTTCTACCATTATTTTGAAAGCAAAGAGCAGCTTCTTTGGGAAATAATCAATCATTTTTCATCAGCGTTAATCGCGGATTTTAGCAAACTGAACAAAGACTCACTGTATCAATTTTATCACGATTATATAAAGTTTCTTAACGACAGAATTTATTCATTATTGCAGCACCGAAAAGGTGAGGAGAATGATTTTGACCTTAATTATTACATCCTCATTTTTGATGCGATGCGGCTTTTCCCCGATTTCCAGAAGAAAATGGTTGAAGCATTAGAAGTTGAACAAAAAGCTTGGGAGGAAATAGTTCACCTGGCAAGGGATAAAGGCGAAATCAGGTCATCTATGACTGATCAACAGATTGCTAATATGTTCATTTACACCAGTGAGGGTGTGGGTATGCATAATACTATGAAAGATACTATCGAAAACATTACTAACTCTTTAGTGGTAATGTGGGATCCTTTATACAAGAGTTTAAAAGTATAAATTTTTTTAAAGTAATTAAACCGAACGTTCGGTTTATAATTAGTAAAAGAAACGCTTATGTTTGGTAAAAAGGATTGGAAACATAACAAATTACACGGGGATACTTGTTTTGTTGGTGGTAGGCCCATATTTATAAATGTTTTAAAACCATTTTATAATTGGCTTCCATAATAATTTCGTCAAGGCTATTTTCAAATTGAATTGAAAGGATGTATAGGAATGAAGACAGAGATTGGAAAGAAATTCTTATTTCCAGGGATCTTGGTTGTCATTTTAGGAAGCGCCGGCCTCTGGTACTGGTATACTCAACTCCACGGCTATATTTCAACAGATGATGCTTTAATTGATGGTTTTCAGTCCACGATCAGTTCGAAAGTATTGGGAAGGGTCAGCCGGTTATGGGTACAAGAAAGCCAACCGGTTCAGGCCGGACAGTTGCTGGCCCAATTGGACGATGCGGATATCCGGGCGCAGCAGCTTCAAGATCAAGCAGCATCCACCAGTTCTAAGGAAAACGTTAATCTGTCCCAGGTTCATCTGAATAAGGCGCAAATCGACTTCAATCGAGCTGAGGCTCAATTTGATAAAAACTTTATCTCCAGGCAAGAGTATGACAATGCCCGACATGCTCTGGATGTAGCCAAGGTTACCTATACCATCGCCCTGTCTGCGGTGAAAATTTGCCAGGCGAGGCTGGGAGTGGATCAAGCGGATTTAAGAAATTTTCAGATTCACACTCCTATTAACGGTGTGGTTTCTAAAAGATGGGTTTTAAGCGGAGATGTGGTTGAACCCGGCCAATCTATTTTTACTATTTATGATCTCGAGCATGTTTGGGTGACAGCTAATTTTGAGGAAACGAAACTGGGGGCTATCCGGGTGGGTGACCCGGTAGAAGTCATGGTGGATGCTTATCCAGGGGCCCATTTCCACGGTAAGGTCAAAGAAATCGGCGTCAATACCGCCTCGCAATTTTCGCTGATTCCGGCCAATAATGCTTCGGGGAATTTTACCAAAGTCACCCAACGCGTACCGCTGAAGATCAGCATCGAAAATGCCGCCGGCGCCAAACCCTTACTACCGGGGATGTCGGTGGAAGTCAAAGTGAAGGTGAAGTAAAATGGGGATTTTCCAAGCGTTTCGGCGTAGATTGCTGAATAAATTTCCTTCGCTCCAGCCGGAACATGGAGCATATCATTGGTGGGTACTAGCCAATATCATGATCGGCACTTTCATGGCAGTTTTGGATTCGACAATCGTCGATGTGAGTATGCCTAAAATCATGGCCGCCTTTGGCACCAGTGTTGACAAGATTACCTGGATCGCTACCGCCTATATGTTGGTTTTTGCGGTCATGCTGCCTACCTCCGGTTGGCTGGCCGATCGTTTCGGATATAAACGGATTTATTTTACAGCTTTGCTGCTATTTACGACAGGTTCCATGCTTTGTGGGACAGCCTGGAATGAAAATGCTTTGATATTCTTCCGGGTTATTCAGGCAGTCGGCGGCGGACTGATGATGCCGGTCGGTATGGCCATTATTACCCGGGAATTTCCGCCGGAACAGCGGGGATTGGCATTAGGTTTTTGGAGTATTGCCGGTGCCGCCTCGGTATCCTTTGGACCGCTCATCGGAGGGTACTTGATTGATAATCTCAGTTGGCAATCGATTTTCAGCATCAATGTGCCATTTGGTTGTTTGGGGATGTTGTCGACTTTAATCATTCAACGCGAATATAAAAGCGAGACAATTCACTCCTTCGATTTCGTCGGCTTTTTGTCCATGTCGGCTTTCCTCAGTTTCTTACTTGTCGCCTTGGCCGATGGCAACGCCGCCTGGAATGTGGGCGGCTGGACTTCACAGTTTATTATCACTTGCTTTGCGCTGTCGTTCATGGGCCTCATTGTTTTTCTGGTTACGGAGTTTTCGGTGAAAACTCCCTTGGTTGATCTGGGATTGTTGAAAGATTTTAATTTTAGCCTGGCCAATATCCTTTTGCTTATATTTGGCTTGGGAATGTTCGGCAGCACTTTTATTCAACCCTTATACTTACAGAACGCCCTGGGATATACCGCTTTGCAGTCGGGTGCGGTCTTTCTGCCGGTGGGCATTATTCAAGCCGTTATGTCGCCAGTATCGGGAAGGATGGCGGATAAATTGAATCCCAAGATTCCCCTGGTTTTAGGGGTGGTTTTCATGGGCTTTAGTATGTATTTAAACAGCTTTTTATCGCTTTTTTCCGAACAGGCTCAAATCATGCTGCCGCTCATATTACGGGGGCTGGGGATGGGGCTGTTGCTCACTCCGTTAATGTCAGTTTCAATGATGCGGATTTCCAAGGAAAAAATGGCCCAAGCATCTGGATTTATCGCGATTACCCGTCAAGTGGGCGGCAGCTTTGGTGTGGCCCTGCTTGGCACTATTTTAATCCAACGCCAGACATTTCATACGGCCATTATTGGTCAGTCCATTCAAACGGGGTCCCCCGTATTCCAGCATTCTTTAAATAGCTATGCTGCATTTGCCAAGGCGATGGCTGGAAGTTCGGCTCATTTTTATCAAGTGATGTTGCAGGCCCAGTCGATGTTGAGCAGTTACTTGGCCAAACAGGCCTATGTTCAAGCCATTAATGATTGTTACTGGGTCACTGCTTTTTTGACATTGGCGGGGATTATTCCGGTACTTTTGCTCGGATCAAAACAAAAACCCCAGTCAATCGCAAATCTTAAAAAATGATTATCAGGGAATATCAGGCGAGAGGAGTCTATCCAATGACAAAAAAAGTATGGGTTATTTTAGGAATCATGATATTCATGGGTCTGCCGGGAATGATGTATGCTGCTGATTCAGCGGTTACGGCGGAGCCGGAAATGTTATCTCTGGATCGCTGTTTGGAATTAGCTTTGAATAACAGTCAAACTATTAAGGCAGCTGAGAAAAAGGTAG
Source organism: Bacillota bacterium (assembly GCA_003501365.1). Classification (GTDB taxonomy): domain Bacteria; phylum Bacillota; class UBA4882; order UBA8346; family UBA8346; genus UBA8346. The sequence continues at coordinate 12,621 of DNPP01000378.1, read as the reverse complement.
AAATTGCTAAGACGGCGATCACCGAAGCGAGGGGTGCTTATTGGCCTAAACTTGATTATTCTATCTTTGCCGATAAGGCTCAAGAAGCAATTTACCCTTATGAAGCAGATCTCTACCCAGGAGCTTCCACAGATTATTCGGGAGCGATCATTTCGTTAACACAAGACCTTTATCCCGGGGGCAAGTCAGCCAATGAACTTCAGCTTGCCAGAATCCAATTGGACATGGCCCGGGAAAATGAGCGCCAAGTCAAACAACAGTTGACCTTTCAGGTAAAACAGACCTTTTATCAGGTTTGGCTGGCCGAGCGGGTACTGAAAGTTGCTGAATCTTCCTTAGATAATATGGAACAACATGTTGTCAGAACTGAGAATTTATATAAGATAGGAACGGTTTCTAAGTATGAATTACTTCGTGCTGGAGTGCAACGGGACTCCTTAAAACCGCAATTGATCAGTGCCCAAAATGATCTTAAGATGGCTAAACTTAATTTAGCGATCCTGATAGGATTGGTCAAAGAACGGCAATATTCAGTGGCCTTTAATTCCGATCAGTTGAAGATCCCGGCACAATCCCAGCTGAAAATGGATAAGATTTTGGAGTCTGCCTATCGAAACCGCCCGGAAATACGTCAGGTGAAGCAAACAAAAACTTTGGGCCAATATCAAGAGAAATTGGCAAAAGCAGGCTATCAACCAAAAATCTCCTTAATCGGCCAGTATGAAACCAAGAGTTTGGATTATATTTCCAGCCATTGGAATGACGGTAAATTATGGATTCTTTCTCTCAATATCACCGGCAATATTTTTGATGGCTTCTCCACAACCGCTAAAGTCAAAGGAGCCCAAAAAAATGTGGACTTAACCAAGATTCAGGAAACGGGATTATGCGATCAAATCAGGCTGGATGTGGAACAGGCGGCCCAAAATATCCAGGAAAGTTTGGAAGTCATCAACGCCAACCAGTCCAATATTGATATGGCTAAGGAATCCCTGGAGGAGACCCAAGAGCGGTTCGGGGAAGGTCTGGCTACTACCATGGATGTAATGGATTCAGAGTTAGCGCTAGATCAAGCTTTAAACGGGTATTATAAAGGGATAGCTCTTTACTTGACGGCCCAAGCCAAATTGGATCTGGTGGCCGGGAAAGACTAAGTCATTGTTTGAATCCGCCATTTAAGGTACCCTAGACTCTAACGGGGTTGAAATGATCAGTTCTCTCCGGATTGGGTTCAACAGATTAAAATGAACGAAAGTTAATAATCTACTTTTCTTACCCAATCTATAATATCCAATTATCATTAGCTATCAAACCATTCGATTAATCAAAGCAAGAGAAAAAATAAGCCCTACCATTTCTACTATCCTTCCAAGTAGGAACTTGGGGCTTCGATTTGACAGAGCTTATCTATAAAAGTTTATAATATTCCTAAATAATTTATACTATAAATTTATTGAAACTTCCGTCGTTTAATTTCTTCTTTTAAGATATGATTCTCGCGTTGTACCGGTACATTTCGAGTAATTCGTTATAAAACAATATCCTCTAATAATTTATTTTCTATTGTACATAAACCTTATCCCATTATTTCAAAGATTTTAATCTTTCATATAACGTTTCAATACCTCATAAAAATTTTCTCTTGTACCAGCCATTATAACAACCAAAATACTTCCATCTTCCTGATGGGCAACCCGATATGCTATTTCATAATTTGTTTTTTGATAATAAATATCATAACAAAAAATACCGGAAAGATCTCCTTTTTTAGCCTCTCCTACATTAGGGTTCTCCCGAATTTCATCAACAGCATTCCGAATTTTCTCTTTTAAGACTTTATCTTTAATTTTCTTTATGTAACTTTCAAAGGCTGGAAAATAGATAACCGGAAGCATCCTCAATCACCGAAGACCTCATCCGTATGATCGATGCCATCATAATTCTTGGCGGCTGTTTCTGCCTCGATAATCATCGCACTTACGGCTGGTCGTACCATATTATTCATCTCTTTAAATTTCTTAACGAGCTGTTGTTTCTCATATCCTTGATTGATTAAATCTTGCAAAATCTCTTCCGCAAAATAATCAGACTTTTCGGGCCTGATAACCATTTCGCCCATCTCGTTAATAAAACATTCAACGGCTTTTTCAATCCCAAGTTTTTCAAAAAATTCGGCCGGAATAGTTATTTGCCGTTTATTGGATACTTTAATTTTTTTGATTTCCCCCATCGGATTCCTCTTCGAAACCTTTCCCTGTACTTTATCTATCATTATTATATTCACCTCCAACCAAAAAAATTAAGCTCCCCCGATTCCTTTGTTTCTTTGTTTCT
>DNPP01000378.1:0-10034 GCA_003501365.1 Bacillota bacterium | reverse complement strand
CTTTGTTTCTTTGTTTCTAGTATATCATCCACATTGAAAAAATTCAACAGCGGCAAGTCTGTTGCCGTTATTTACTATCCATGATACTGAAAAATCGACTAATACAATGTACCTGCCACTTATATAATTCTCACTTTTAGAAATCTTTTCAACTTGCACATCAACCCGTGTACCGTCTTCGGCACCAATATTCATTTTTGTTTGGGGTTTAAATTTTTATTAAATCATTTTTTCGATATTCCCGGGGAGAACACTTAAAAAAGCGTTTGAACGTTTGGATAAAGTTACTTGGACTATCAAAGCCGCACCGGATTGATACATCGGAAACACTGCAGGTCTTATCATCTAGTAACATCGAAGCACCTTTGGTTACGCGATATTTTATCAGGTATTGTAAGGGTGAAATCTGAATCATACGTTGAAAATATCGCAAACATTCGCGCTCACCAATACCTGCCGTTTTGGCTATTGGGGCTAATTCCAAACGTTCTGTATAGTGATCATGAATATAATCGATCATCTTTTTAATGCGTAATGAGTCAATATCAGACATGACGGGATTCCCGGAAATTACTGCGGCATTTTGCTGATAAAGACAAAGAAAGACTGCTTAAAAACCAATTTGTGGGGTTCAACCGTTCGTATAGAGCGGTGATCCTTAGAAATATACTCTAAGAGAACACAGCGCCGCTCACGAATCCCACGGTGAAGTGCAGATATTTTTTTGTGAACAATACTATCACAAAACCAAGAGGATAAATCAATAAGATAATCACTTTGAAAAAAAATGGCCTTCGTTTTCTCCGGCACAAGTTTCGCAATTAAGTTCGTTATTGCGGTATCTCCTTCAATACTTTTCAAACCCATGAGTGCTGTGAATATCTTTTCCATATCACTAGTGGAAAGAACGTTCCTTTCCACTTTAGCCTTCTACGACGGCTACTCCACCACCAATCCCCGGATAAGATACGATTGGAATTCCCGCACAACTTAACGTATCCAAGTCTCGGAAAATCGTCCTTTTTGATACTTCAAAACGCTCGGCAAGCTCTTGAATCGTGATTTTATCCGTACTTGCAAGAATACATAATAGGCCAAGTAGTCGTTCCAACTTCAAAACTTTTCCTCACCTTTGTTATAAGCATCTCAGTTCATTGATTATTATATTGCTCCTATTCTAACAGCACAAGCGTAAAAAATCGAAGCAGCAGTCATACCCTAAAATATGGTGACTGAAAACAAATCAAATTCTTTGCAAAAGGATGGCTCAAATGTGTTCGAACCTCTTGTGTAGGAAGTACTTAAAAAGGTTCCTGAAGAATGTAAACGGATGGTTTCAAGGCTATATTTTCGTAAAATAAAGCGAATATACAGATGGAACCGTGAACCGATTTTTAATGCTAAAATATGCCTTCAATAGCACAAAAAGAAGATGAGTAATTAAACACTCATCTCCTCTATTTTACTTGTTACTACTGGTTCAGTCACAAATTCATATATGATAATTTCGCCGTCACTTGTGATACTTCTCTCCGTATCGGGTCTGACGGCGAAATTTTTACATTCTTTTTTTCTTCAACAAACTATAACAACTAATCATTAACCTTTTCTGCAATTTTAATCAGTTCATTGGCTATATTAGGACTTTCAAGCCGCATGATGCTTTCCTCCGCACTCCCAAAACTAAATAAATTAAAACTTCCGTACCCTACAATCCTTTGATCGATCACCGCAAACTTTTGATGAATATTTGGGCGGAAAACTACCCTGACTCCTGTATTTTTCAACAAGTCCAAACAACTCTGCAAGACGGTTACATCTCTTCCTTGAAAATTATCAACCGGCCTAGTCACTACTACTTTGACTTTATTAGCTAACACAGTCTTAATATATTCTAACATCTGTATAGTCCGTTTTTTAGTAACATACGGACTTACAATAAGAATCTCCCGGGATGCATTCAAAATATCATTACTATATACAGGCAAAAAGTTATTCTTATCAAAAATGATGTTGATGGACTCTGCTGCAACACTTTCGCCTTTCGCTTTATACCCAATACCTGCATATCCCGAAAGCCGTTTATGATACATTTTCTCCAGCATCTTCACGTGAATGTCAATATAATCATAAATCTGCACTTCCTTTTTATTCTCAAATAATCGGTGAAGCCTGCCGACATATTGCTGTAAAGTTCCTTTCCACGAAATCGGCATTGTAAAAATACGTATTCAATGTAAGAAACCGTGCAAGATATAAATTAAAGTAGCGACTTGACAAAACTAAATGTTATAAATATAATTATAGATAAATAAAGTCTTTAATATCTACGAAGGGATTCTATTTGAAATATACGAAAGCAACAAACTACGCACTGCATACGATTGTATATATGATTGAATATGCTAAAAATGAGAAATTAACTTTACATACGTTGGCAGACCATTTCAATATATCCGCTACGTATCTTTCTAAAATTTTAACTCAATTGGTCAAAGCCGATTTAATTGAATCGATATCAGGTGTGAACGGTGGCTATATTTTACGTAAAAGGATTGAGGACATTTCATTTTTAGATGTTATTAGCGCAACCGAAGGAACAGGAGCCTTATTTCACTGTAATGAAAGTAAATGTCTAATTCAAAAAGTAATGGCAGACGCAGAGAATGTAATGGAAATGTACCTACAGGATAAAAAAATTTTTGAAGTAGCTCAAAATAATAGTGATAGCTGTGGAATGGGTAAAGAATAATATTTTAACGTGCTCAGCTAGATGCTATAGTTTTTTTACATTAAAATTACGGATATTAAATGTCTACAATATACATGATACATGAAAGAGATACAAATGAACAACGTTGAAGAACTCGAAAAAAAGCCTATTGGTAAATTACTTATACAATACTCTGTTCCTACGGTACTCAGTTTACTTGTCAATTCATTGTATATCGTTGTTGACAGGATATTTATAGGACATATACCAGAGGTCGGCGCGTTAGCCCTGACAGGAATCGGACTTACAATGCCGATTATAACAGTGATATGGGGAGTGGCTTCTCTTATCTCAATGGGTGCCAGCTCCGATATTTCTATAAAATTAGGCGAAGGGAACAAAAAAGAAGCCGAAAATACAGCCGGAAATGCAATAACCTTATCCGTTATTGCTGGAATTGCCATTACAATACTTTACCTGGTCTTTCAAAATCACATATTGGACTGGCTTGGTATACGAGGCCAAACTTTATTTTATGCCAAGGAATTTATTACAATCATCATGCTTGGTACTGTATTTAATATGCTGAGTATCGGGTTACCTCTGCTCGTACGTTCAGACGGAAATCCAACATTTTCTGCCCTAATTTCAATTACGGGATGTATACTAAATATAGCTTTAGATGCCATTTTTCTACAAGTAATGCATATGGGGATAAGGGGAGCTGCAAGTGCTACGGCTATTGCCCAGTTTGTTACCGTCGCACTTGGCTTTTTTTACTTCACAAGAAAAAAATCTTTCTTAAGGCTTACAGCGCTTAATTTCAAAATATATCCGACAAAAATAAAAAACATGCTTCTAATCGGATTCGTCCCCTTTTCCAATCAATTGGCAATGAGCATTGCGCAAATAGTCAGTAACTATTCTTTAAACCTGTATGGCGGGGAACTGGCTGTAGGTGCGATGACTGTCATTACCTCAATTGCGGCTGTATTTATGATGCCTATTTATGGAATTGCGCAGGGGTGTCAGCCGATTATTGGCTTTAACTACGCAAAAACGCGGTATGATAGGACACTTAAGACGTTTAAGCTGGCTACCATAGGTAGCTTTGCCATTTTAACCACAGGCACCCTGAGTACCCTGGCATTTCCTGAGTTAATAGTACGTCTTTTCACCTACGATCCTGTGCTAGTTAACATTGCTGTAGATGGCATAAATAAATATATGATACTTCTTCCGCTAGCTTCTATTCCTACACTCGGATCAAGTTTTATGATGATGACAGGAAGACCTAAAGCAGCGGGATTACTGAATATATCAAGGCAATCTGTAATACTAGGTTTAACAATTTTTCTTCTGCCAAGGGTTATCGGGCTGAATGGACTTTGGTTTGCACAGCCGATAACAGACCTTTTGTCCAGTGGCATCACACTTTTTCTGTTTATAAAAGGATATAGTCATATTATCCGAAAGAAGCCGAGTTTCATGTAGAATATCGGTATTATTTATACAACTATTGTTAAAGCTTTGTACTCAATTATAATAAAGTTTTAACAGTGGGTACATATGATTGGTTCATATGACTGTAACCTAATTTTATATTTGGGGGTTGAATTTATGGCATTGTTGCTTAAATCACTACAGGTAAGATCATTATCGCTGACTAATCGTTTGGTTATGCCACCAATGGCTACCGCAAAGGCAAAACTTGACGGGAAGGTAAGTCAGGAAATACTTGATTACTATGGGGAAAAGTCCAAGGGAGGGTATATAGGCCTTATCATTATTGAACACAGCTTTATTTGTCAACAGGGTAAAGCGGGTAAGGGACAATTATCGATTGCAGATGATAGCATGGTGGCGGATTTGAAAAATTTGGCGGAGGTTATTCATAAAAACGGCTCCAAATGTGTTATGCAGATAAACCATGCAGGAGGCGCCGCTGAAAAAGAGGTAACTGGCACATTATCAGTTGGCCCGTCTACTGTAGCAAACCCACGCCAATTTAGGGGTGAATCTCATTTGACTGACTTCCCTCAGGAACTTACCAGGCAGGAAATTATGAAGATTATTACCGAATTTCAGAATGCTGCACGACGTGTAAAAGAGGCTGGATTTGATGGCGTGGAAATTCATGCAGCGCACGGTTATCTTTTAAATCAATTTTTTTCTCCTTTGACCAATAAACGCACAGATGAATATGGTGGAACTCTTATAAACCGTATTCGTATTCATCTTGAAATAATAAAGGCGGTGCGGGAAGTAGTTGGCAGAGATTTTCCGATTCTTTTAAGACTGGGTGCTGAGGACTACCTTGAAGGAGGTGCTAGTATTGAAGACAGTATGATAGCAGCGTGGGAATTTGAAAAAGCAGGTGTCGATATGCTTGACATTTCAGGGGGGCTTTTAGGCTTTGGAATACCAGGAGTTGCAGGCGTGCAAGGCTATTTTGCTCTTCTTACTGAGGCCATTAAAAAGAAAGTGTCCATCCCCGTAATCCTAACTGGCGGAATTACACAAGTAGATGTAGCGGATCAGCTTTTAGCAGATGGAAAAGCTGATCTTATAGGGGTAGGCAGGGCCATATTGGCTGATTCGGAGTGGGCAAAGCATGCGGTAGAAAGTCTCAATAATTGCTCATCATGATTTTATTAATACCAATCGAGCGCGTTTTTGGAACGGGATGAAAACATCTTAGGATTAATTCCTTTCAGGTATCTCGCCAGCAAAACGTGCAAAACGTACGCTAAGGAAATTTCAACAAGGAAGCCTGTTTCCCATACGTTAAGGGAGAACGGCTCTATTATTATTATATAAGTCTTGAATCGATACTTCTTTCTCACCCTTATCCACAGGAACTCGAAGGGAAGTAAATCTTGATATGACATAATGATCAAAAGGTCTATTTTCAGCCTGCTTTTTGGCATCATCCCTATACCGGATTGGCCCACATTGCATGAAAGATAGGATTGTGTCTCTCCTTTCGGGTAGGAGTAGCGGTTAATCCGTAAACATATTTGGCATTGGTGTTCTTGAGTATTGTTTCAAAACTAAAGGCCAAAACATGCCTTTTGCTCATGGAGTAAGTGAGTAAGGCACAACCAAATTTTCTTGCTAAAAACTGCTGATACAGGATTCTCAAAGAAAAACCAAATATGAGCTCCTTTACCTGAACGTGAACGTTCGACAGCTAACGGAATTCTGAATTCGAAACAAGTTTCACGTAATACCGAAATATCCTTTTGCCTTTCCTCATCATCAAAGTCTATGGCCAAAAAACAGCAGATTTCATCCGGTAATAAAGGATATATTCCCGCAACAAAATTATCAATCCCGCGTAAATGGGCATCAATCACTTTTTCATCCAGTTTGTCTAATGCCTTATGGGCACAGTCAGTGCATTTTCCTTTCGTTTTAACGCACAATCCGGGCCGCCATTCATTCAAACAAACTGGTGAATATCAGGAAGTTCCTTTCTTCTGCGCCTTCAAAGAAGGCGAGCTCTCCCACCTTTTAGCATAAACATCATCCCGGCCTCTAAAGAGAGACGTAACCAACCTTTTATTGGTTTTTCCACAATAGTAGGTTGGTTCAATAGTTTGATTTTTTCCGATGGATTTGAAAGATTATTAATATCCAAAATCTCAACTTCATTGGAATCCGCTATATTCATTTCCGGCAGCGGTTTTTGCTCAGTTACCTTCATATTAAGTGCATAGTCAAAAGGAATCCCTTGTTGTTCAGGAATTCCCAATTGAAACTTCAGTCGTTTAATTTCTTCTTTTATGATATGATTCTCGCGTTGTACCGCATGGTACTTTTCGAGTAAGTCGTTATAATCCATATCGATCCCTAAATACTCCTGTGAAACAATTTATCCGATGCCCTGCATATCATTATAAAATTTTTCAAAACTAATCGAACATTTGCTACGTAATATTTCAACCCGGGAGTTCTCAGCTAAACTACAAAACAGCTCCAAGTTACCTTCTATTTCATAACCATATTGTGACAAAACACGTCTTAAATAGCATTTCGGATGATTACTTTGAGGATCACTTTCCGTACCCCAAATCAACTCCGGATGAGTCAGCCTTGTGGAATTCTTTGGTATGGCTTCATGAAAAGTTACGACAAATGCTTGTTCATCGGATAATAACCATGACTCAATCATCTTTAATGGGACAACAGCTAACCCTTTAACCTGACCGGCCATTGGTTCAAAACCCCTCTGAATTTCTTGATATACTTCTTCAAATCTTCGCTTGCATCGAACAGGATCCGAGCCACTTTCTCCAGAGCTTTTATCCGCATCCACGTAACATGCTGCAACATCTTTTCTCTTTTCCCGTGCTAAAATGGCAAGTTTTAAAGCCTTGCCTCCATGACCGCTTAGATTACGGCCTTGAAATTGACGCCCTAATGTAAGCCCCAGAACACTCTTTTTTTCAATGCTTTCAATTTCTATTTCGCCATCATAAATCTTGCGTATAAAAATTTGAACAGGCCCATCTACCCATTGCTCCGATTCATAATTTCTTTGACCATAATCGGTTGGTCCTTCGCCACAAAGTAGAACTCTCATTTCTTTTTATCCTCATATCTGCCTGTAACTTTTGCCAAAAGTTCGCTTCCTTGCAAATTAAGCCAAGCCTCACCCGGATACATATATTCCAGCATTTCCTTAATTTTATCATTTTCTACAAAAAGATTTGTGGCCTGAACATTCCCATCTTGTTTGCGCCATAAAAAAACAATACTTTCTTTATTAAAATAATCAAGCATTATTGTACTGTGTGTCGTAATAACAATTTGTCGACCTATATCTCTGGTAAGTTTCTGCAACACTTCAACGACCTGTCCAGCTAAGTATGGGTTGATCCCGTCCTCGATTTCATCCAATAGCATTAACCCGGAAGTTTTATCAATCTCAGCTAATGAAGCTAATGCAATCAAACGTAATAGCCCATCGCTTACATATTCCGATTTAATTTTGGTCAGATTTTCTCCAAATTTCTCCTTAACACTCATTTCAATCCAACCGGGACGACCCTTAACAAAAGTGTCAATATCCTCAATAGAGTTAACAAATCTTTTTAATATTTTCAGAAAACTCTTTTTTCGTTCCGGCTTTAAACCCCTAATAAATGCCGGGAGTTTCTCACCGCTCATTCCAATGCTATTCGTTTTCCCACGGTTACTCATTCTCATCTTTTCCGGGGACAAAAGTTCAAAAGAATCCACCTGGGCAAAAAAACTTTTAATCTCGATTAACCCGGGATAATCCGCCATATCCTTTTCGATACTCATGGTTTTAAGAAAGGATGAAGACAAATTGAGAGAAGAAGGGAATATATCTTTATTTTCGGTTACTTCATTTAACCTTGAAATCTTGCTTCCGTCAAAATTCAAAAGAAGTTTCCCGGTATCATCGGTAATTTTTTCCTGTTTGACCAAAATACTATTTGCAGAAATATTTAACGCCAACTCGATCTCCCAATTATATTCCCTGGTCAATTTTAAAGTAGCCCTAAAAACTATAGTACGGCTCTTATTAAACTGGGAACGAATATCTGCTACTGTCCAATTCCGGTTTTTTAAGTAGACATCCAAATCGATTACCATCAATGCTTGTAGGATATCAATCGCTTGTAAAACAGTACTTTTCCCTGATGCATTTTCTCCAATCAGCACTGTTAATGGGGTAAAGCAAATTTCAAACTCATTAAGCACTTTAAAATTATCTATATATAGCTTTGCAAGCATTGCTCCGCCTCCCTCCAATAATATCTCTTAGTTCTGTCAAGTTATTACTAATTCCAATAATATACCAATAAATATTTGGTAATAATTCTCTATCCGTAAACTTTTTACCTTTAAAATCATTCTTGTCAAAAGTCTACCGAATAAAAAGGCCAATCGATAAATTCCATCAAAGAAAACGTAAACTTAAATCATTCCCCTATAACGTCAATAATAGTTGGTTATAAAGAAATGTATTTCTACCCATCAGCGTATATGAAAAAATAACGGTTTTTACCTATTGCTTAAATATACCTTAAAAACAAGAAGAGAAGATGTAATTAAATACTCATCCTCTCCATCTTCCTTGGTATTACTGGTTTCTTCCTAGATTTGTATATAAAAATTCCGCCGTCACTTATGATACGGTTCATGCCTATTAATCTTACACGCCCTATAAATCTGCTCCAGCAGCATCACCCGGAACAACTGATGCGGGAAAGTGAGCTTGGAGAAACTCCAATTCATCTGCGCACTCTTAATTAACTCATCACTAAGCCCCAGCGACCCGCCGATCACCAAAGTCAACGGATCGCCGGAGATAGCCCTTTCCTCTAAAAAAGTTGCAAATTGCAAAGAAGAAAGTTCCTTACCCTGACGATCCAGAGTCACCACGTATTCTTTAGGATGAAGTAAATTCTGAATCAGAGCGCCTTCCTTCCCCTTTACTTGTTCCTCTTGGGCGGGACTAGCCCCATCGGGCGCCGGAAGATCGTTCACCTCCACTAGCTCCAGGTTTACATAGGGTTTCAAACGCTTAATATACTCCGCCTGAGCCTCTTGGAGATAGCTTTCTTTTAATTTTCCCACTGTGATGATACGAATCCGGGCCATCCTTAGTGCTTCATCTCCCCAATTTCCACTAGAGCATGCTTAACCTGCCGTCCCCGATAGTATTCGATTCGCAATTTGGTCCCCACCCGGTATTTCCGAATCGCCGCCTGGATTAAGTCCTGGTCTTTTATCTTTTGGCCATTCACTTCAGTGATAATGTCCCCCGGCAGGAGATCGACTTTATTAGCAGGACTTCCTTTTACCACTTTTACAATAAACAAACCGTAATCAACCGAAATTCTTCTCTTAATAAGATTCTCAAGAATCTCGACATTTTCGGGAGTAAACGGGATATAACCGAGACCCAATCCCGGCCGGGTAACATAGCCTTTATTAACCAATTGTTCGGCCACATAACGGACGGTATTGCCGGGAATTGCAAAACCAATCCCTTGCGCTCCCTGAGCAATGGCATTATTAATCCCGATAATCTCCCCATTGCTGTCCAGCAACGGTCCCCCGGAATTACCCGGATTGATGGAGGCATCGGTCTGAATCATATTTTGCAGCTGTTGATCCCCGCTCACTACAACGGTTCGCCCTACTGCGCTTACCACCCCGACTGTTACCGTATTATTTAAATTCTCAGCTAAAGGGTTCCCAATGGCGATCGCCATCTGGCCCACTTGAAGCTGACTGGAGTTGGCCCAGTCCGGTGCCGTTAAATTTCCGGCATCGATCT
>DNPP01000248.1:27863-29089 GCA_003501365.1 Bacillota bacterium | reverse complement strand
GGCAACGGTCCGCCGATTACCAGCGGGCACCCTTTATCCACATGTTCGGCAAATTCCTTGGTACACAAAACCAAGCCGCCCCGCGGACCGCGCAACGTCTTATGAGTCGTGGTGGTCACTACATGGGCATGGGCTACCGGGTTAAATTCTCCTTGGAGGACACCCCCGGCCACCAAACCGGCGAAATGGGCCATATCTACCATCATCGTGGCGCCGACTCCATCTGCGATCTGACGTAAGCGTTTAAAATCAACCAAACGGGGATAAGCGCTATAACCGGCGAGTAGGATTAATGGCTTAATTTCCGCGGCCATTTTAGCGATCTCGTCATAATCCAACAACCCGCTTTCTTTGTTCACACTGTAGGAGTAAGCATCAAACATCTGGGCCGATACATTCTGGCGATAACCATGAGTCAGGTGGCCGCCCGAATAATAATCCATCCCCAACAAACGTTGATTACCCAGCTGTTCCCGGAGTTTATTCCAATCTTCCCTGGTTAGATGGGACGGTTCCGTCTCCCCCAATTTCTCCAAGCCCGGTACCTTCACCCGCGCATTCAGAATCGCCCAATAAGCGACCAAATTGGCGTCGGCCCCGCTGTGCGGTTGCACATATGCATGGTCACAACCAAAAAGCTTACATGCTTGTTCAGCGGCATAAGCTTCAATAATATCGACGTTGTCGCAACCGGCATAAAAACGGTGATAAGGAAATCCTTCGGCATATTTATCGGTCAGCAAATTGCCCATCGAAAGTTGGGTCGCCAAGGAACAATAATTTTCACTGGCAATTAGTTTCAAATTGCTGCGCTGATCCTTAAGTTCATGAACGATGTGCTTGGTAACCAGCGGGGCTATTTTAGCCACTTCGGTAAGATTGGCCAAATAACCTAAAAATCCCGGGTTAATCTGTTCAGGTTTGGTCGTTGCCAAATAATCCTGAATGGCGCGCACGGGCGCGGCTGAATTAGACATCTCCTACTCCTCCTCAAATTTCTTTCCGAAAATAAAAAAACGAGATCTCGCGATCTCTTTTTGGACAAGGAAAATTAAGCTTCCTCTGTCCTTTTGCCTGAGAGATTGAATCTTCGAAATGAAAAGGGTAAATCCCTTTCCTTTCGAAGCTTTCTGCCCCTTCGGCGCCTTTTTACGCATATATGCGTAATGAAGGTCTCTCCAGAGATTCGTCGGGTTATACTCCTTTTACCTGAGAGATTTAACCCA
>DNPP01000248.1:23803-27552 GCA_003501365.1 Bacillota bacterium | reverse complement strand
AAGTACGTTAGCTCTCGTATAACCGTCAACCGAGAATAGCTAAATTATAAACTTCTTAAAAAATGTTGTCAACCGCTACTATTGGAAGCAAAGTTACAATCCAGTTAAAAATTGTTCCTTGTTCCCCTATCATCAATTATCCTTTCAATTCTTCTTCCAAAAACCCGATCGTATAGTCTAGCACTTCATTTTCCTGTTCCAAATTGTTGAAGGTATGGTCACCGCCATCGATGGTATGAAGTTTGGCCTTGTCGCCATATACTTCCAGGTATTGCCGGGATGTATCGAAGGGCACCGTTTCATCCCGGTTACCATGCAATATCAATACTTTTTTATCATATTGTGCTGGCTTTTTCCAAAAATCAAATGAATGAATATCCTTGATAAATTCAGTGCCGAGAGCCAAACCCCCGATATCTAAAAATCCTTTTTGGTCTGCTTCGCTGATTTCCGCATTCGACTTTCCTTTAAGCGGAATGTCCCTCATATTGCCGGCCGGAGCCCATAAACATAAGGCTTTAATATCTTCCCGACAATCACCGGCCAGCATGCTTGCTACCACTCCGCCCATACTAAGTCCGACCACAGCGATCCGCTCAAGATTTACAAAATCCAACTGCTTAACAAAAGCCAAAATCGCCTTGGCATCTTCCAATTCTTTCGAGAGTGTCATATCGGCAAAATCCCCGTCGCTTTCCCCGCTTCCTCCAAAATCAAAACGCACACTGGCAATGCCTTTCTTCTCAAGCAGCCTTGAAAGTTTGACGAAGATAAAGTGCGGTTCCATTTTATTGCCGGTAAAACCATGAAAAATCGCTGCCACCGGTATTCTTCCGCTAATGCCGTCCGGGATATGAAGCATTCCTCGCAAAGTTAACCCTCTGCTTGTAATTTCAACTGCTTTTTGCATCAAGACTGCCTCGATTCTTTATATATTTACTTGCCCGCATTTGCTTTATTATACTTTAAAGCGGCGCCGATGAAATCCCGGAATAACGGCTGCGGCCGGTGGGGTCTGGACTTAAACTCCGGATGATACTGAGTAGCCACAAACCAAGGATGGGTTGGTAATTCGATGATCTCAACCAAATGGCGATCGGGCAGAATTCCGGTAATTTTCAGACCGGCTTGCTCGATTTTCGGGAGATATTGATTATTCACTTCATACCGATGACGGTGGCGTTCATAAATTAGCTCTTGTTGATACGCTTTATGGGCCAAAGAGTCCGGCGAATCAATCCGCACCGGATCTAGTCCCAGTCTCATTGTGCCGCCCATATCGGCGATCTCTTTCTGCTCCGGGAGTAGGTCGATAACCGGATAAGGTGTATCCGGGTCAAATTCCGAGGAGTTGGCTTTGGCCATCCCACAGACGTTACGTGAATATTCAATGACTGCGCATTGCATTCCCAGACAAATCCCTAGAAAAGGTATGTTATGCTCCCGGGCCCACTTGATCGCCTCAATCTTTCCCTCAATACCCCGGTTACCGAACCCGCCCGGCACCAAAATACCGTCAACCTTGCCGATGACTTTCTCGGCGCCGTCCCGCTCAATAACTTCCGAATTAACCCATTTAATATTGACTTGGGTATCAAAAACGATCCCGGCGTGCCGTAATGCCTCCGCCACGCTTAAATAAGCATCCGGTAATGATACATATTTACCTACAATTGCAATGGCGACTTTCTCTTTCGGTGATTTGATCTTCGCTACGATCTCCCGCCAAACTTTTAAATCCCGCTCATTGCATTTCAAATGCAAGCGGTTGATCACAATATCATCCAAGCCGGCCTGTTCCAATAAGAGCGGGACTTCATAAATGGTTTTGGCATCCATATTCGGGATGACGGCATTCTTGTCGATATCGCAAAAAAGCGCAATTTTGGCTTTCAGTTCTGCCGAGATCGGTTTCTCGGAACGGCAGACAATTACATCCGGCTGAATACCAATACTGCGCAATTCCTTTACACTATGCTGAGTCGGTTTGGTCTTTAGCTCGGAGGCAGCGCCGATAAACGGCATCAAGGTTACATGGATATACATCACTTCATCGCGTCCGATATCACCTTTAAATTGCCGAATCGCTTCTAAAAACGGTAGACTTTCGATATCGCCGACGGTACCTCCCACCTCTACAATAACCACATCGGCTTGACTTTCCTTGGCTACCCGGTGGATTCTTTCTTTAATTTCATTGGTGACATGGGGGATAACCTGCACTGTGCCGCCCAAGAAGTCCCCTTTGCGTTCTTTGGTAATGATCGACCAATAAATCTTACCGGTGGTAACATTATTGCTTTTACTCAGGTTTTCATCGATAAAACGTTCATAGTGGCCCAAATCGAGATCGGTCTCGGCTCCATCATCCGTGACGAATACCTCGCCATGTTGATAAGGGCTCATGGTACCCGGATCAACATTAATATAAGGATCAAGTTTTAATATGGAAACGCCCACTCCTCTGCTCTTTAAAAGACATCCCAAAGAAGCGGCGGTAATTCCTTTTCCCAGTGAAGAGACAACCCCTCCGGTAATAAAGATAAATTTGGTCATCATACAAGTCCTCCTTGCCGAAACGGCATCTTGTTTATTCATCATATTTCTGATAGATCAATTCAAAACCTTTATCGATCATATAAATCACCACGGCGCCATATATCAACAATAACGGAAATACCAGCAGGATACTGAACAAAAACAACACACTCAATATCAGACTCATCCAGAGCGATAAACCGAAATTATCCAACACCAATAAAAACGATTTTTTTACTACTTTCTTAAAGGTATTATCGAGTTGAATCAAAGGATGAAAATAAAAAAAGCAAAGGGAAACCAGTAATAAAATATAGGTTGATAAAGTCCCGGCAATCGTTAGTAACAGATTGGAATTCCTGACGGCAATTAACATATTCAATAAAAGGATTACGAGCGCACCGGAAAATAGCCAGTGAATCCCGGCTGAACACCAGTAATGTTTCTTAAAAAGTTGGACAAACAATCCAAAGCTGGGATAATCGGTTTTGCGGGCTTGATACAGGCTATACCAGGCAGTTGTTAACGGCCCGGTGAATAAACCGTTCCAAAAAGCGATAATCAGCATCCCGGTTCCAAAAAACATAAACCGGTCATTATTGACTCCCAAACCATGGGTTGTTGCCATCCCACCCCAAAAGCCGTATAACATAAATAAAATCGGTAAGAAACCAAGACACCAGGTGCTGCTAATCAGGATCGAAAGTCCCATGGAGCTGTATACTTCGCTAAAACTTTTCTTTACGACTGTACCCAAAGTTGGGAAAAACGGTAGTTTTTTCATGACAACACCCTCTGTTTCTTTACATTTTCTCCGGTGCTGAAACACCAAGCAGTATAAGCCCACGTTGCAATACATAACTTAACCCTTTGGCGAATGCCAATCTGGCTTTAGTTTGGGCTAAATCATCACTAATGAAACGTCGCCGATTGTAATAAGAATGAAACATGGTGGCAAGCTCCAACAGATACCCGGTTAAGCGGTGCGGCTCTCTTTTGAGCGCAGCTTCGCTCAGCATATCCGGAAAATGAGCCATCTTTTCCAGTAGGATTTTCTCCTCATCGTCCCAANNCGGTAGTTTTTTCATGACAACACCCTCTGTTTCTTTACATTTTCTCCGGTGCTGAAACACCAAGCAGTGTAAGCCCACGCTGCAATACATAGCTTAAACCTTTGGCAAATGCCAGTCTGGCTTTAGTTTGGGCTAAAT
>DNPP01000248.1:0-23643 GCA_003501365.1 Bacillota bacterium | reverse complement strand
TAGGATTTTCTCCTCATCGTCCCAATATTGAAGCAAATCGGGGCTATATTCCAGAGCCAACTGTTCCGGGGTAGCCTGACGAAAGATACTGCATATTCTGGCCAACGCATATTGCACATAAAACACGGGATTATCATTACTTTGCGACTTGGCCAGTCCCATATCGAAATCCAGGTGACTATCCGGACTCCGCATCAGGAAATACCAGCGAGCCGCATCGTTACCGACTTCTTCCAACAAATCGGCCATGGTAATAAACTCACCGCGACGCTTCGACATTTTAAAGGGTTGCCCATCTTTTAGCAGGTTGATTTGTTGGGCTATCAGCACTTCGAAATGAGCGGGATCAAATCCCAGAGCGACCATTGCGGCTTTCATCCGCTGAATATATCCATGATGGTCCGGGCCCCAAATATCGATTACCAGATTGAATCCACGGTTGAATTTATTGACATGATAAGCGATGTCCGAAGTAAAATAAGTGGTCCTGCCATCGGCGGTATTAAGCACCCGATCTTTATCATCGCCAAAATCGGTGGTACGGAGCCACCGGGCGCCATCCTGACTGAAAGTCAGCTTCTTCTCTTCCAGCTCTTCCATGACCTTTGCAACCAATCCCTGCTCATGAAGACTGCGTTCACTAAACCAACAGTCGTAATTTACACCGTAATTTACCAAATCGGCTTTTTGGGAAACCAGAATCCGAGTATAGCCAAGATCACGGAAAGTCTTGATCCGTTCCTCCTCTGAGAGTTTGAGGTACTCGGCACCCTTCTCGTTGATAAATTCCCGGGCCATATCGTAGATATATTCGCCTTGATAACCATCTTCGGGAAATTCAACCTTCTGCCCAAGCAATTCCCGGTAGCGAGCATCTAACGAACGTCCCAAAGTGTATACCTGAACGCCGTAATCATTAACATAATACTCACGCCAGACTTTGGCCCCGCAAGCTGCCATTAAATT
This sequence comes from Bacillota bacterium, assembly GCA_003501365.1. Taxonomy (GTDB): domain Bacteria; phylum Bacillota; class UBA4882; order UBA8346; family UBA8346; genus UBA8346. Next base: position 22,677 of record DNPP01000248.1, on the reverse strand, counting down.
ACCCAATGTATCTCCCAGGGCAGCAGCCCGGGCATTAACCACATTCATCGGGCCTACCGGATTAGCGCTCACAAATTCGATCTGTACGTTGACTCCATCCAGATCGGAGCTATCGCCGTAATTGGTTTTCTCCTTAATAATCGTCGTTAAAACCTCATATAACCAATTATCATTGAGATAGAAATTGATAAACCCGGGACCGGCAACTTCGGTCTTGGCGATATAAGCGCTTTCGGACATGTTGGTGATTATAAGCTGCGCAGTATCGCGCGGCGACATCTTCACGATTTTTGCCAAAATCAAAGCGATATTGGAAGCGAAATTGCCGTGACTTTTATCTTTGGGAACTTCCAAGTTAATCTCGGGAAGATCCGCAACGGAAATTTTTCCGGCATCCCGCGCCCGTAATACGGCCTCCGTCAAAACCTGTCGCAAACTTTCTTTCACTCTTCGGGTGATAATCTTTTCCAAAACTCTAACTCCTTCATCGAATTATTAAAGCCTAGATTCAAAAAAGCTATTCATGAAGAAAGGTCACCGCAGTGACCTTTCATTAAGAAGCCTTACTCTCGTTTTTTGTTGATGAGGATGGGGTATTGTCCGATTTCTTCTCGGCGGTTGCAGCGGCTGTTGAAGCAGCCGGGCTTGATTTTTCCGGAGCGGGGTTACTCTTACTGTCACTGGACTTATAGTCGCTAGACTTATAGTCAGTGGTATAGAAGCCAGAACCCTTAAAAATGACATTATTATTCCGACTAATCAACCGTCGAATCTTTGACCCGCATTTTGGGCATTCCGACAATTGAGTGTTGATACTGTGAAATTGTTCAAATACGCCACATTTGGGGCATTGATATTCATACGTCGGCATGGCTTCACCTCCTTGACTTATTAACTTATGATCAATCGTTCGTTCAAATAATATTCAATCCATGAAAAGTAAATTAAAAGGGGTACGCCCCCATATTTATTTAAGCAATTGCCATACTTTTCAAACTATTATCCGCTAAAAACGAACTCAAACAAGATTATCTTACGGGAAAGAAGCGTAAATGTCAAGTAAAGGTATATAATTGTCCTTCAAAAGTTTGTCCTCTTAGCAAACGTTTAGGGACAATCAAACTCAAGTCACCCAATTATTAGGGCCGGCCAGATGGCAGAAGAGCCATAGCCCAAGCAAGATCAGGATCAACCAGGATAGTACCCGCGATACGATTTTGAGCTTGTCTTTAACCAGTAAATGGATGCCAAAAAGGATAATCAACGTTGGCCAGTAATGATTGGCTAAATCAAGGTATGTATTGGCAAAATTGTCCGGCAATAGATTACTGTTTTTCAGTAATAATAAAACTCCAAAAAGAATCAGCATAATGGATAGAGCAATTTTATTCATATCGTAAACTCCTCTCTATCGATTCGATAAATCATCACCGTCGGTCCCCCGTAAACAAATAAGATAATTTGCGGCTGGAGTAAGGGTTTTGTCCACGGCGTTTCTTCAACCATTTGGGGATTGAAATCAAATTCTGCAAATAATACCCGCCGCTGAATATCACGGATCACCAATTCATTCATATCCGGAATATATTGTGCGCGCCGGCCGGCATTTTGCCAGAACTTGTATCCTTCGCGGTGCAGTTCCGGATCGGCTTTGCCCGCCCACTCCGGAAATTCCACCATCCGCTCGCAGCTCAGCAGGTCATATTTTAACAGATTCCGCAAAATCAAACCATCACGCCCTGGTGATTGATAAAACTTCAATAGATACCCATAAAGGTCTTTCACCTTATGGGAGACTTGGTCGTAACCTTGTTTTTTCCACCAGAAGGCAAATTGCTCAAAGAAATCAAAGGGTGAAGTATATTGAGCCAACAAATAGGCAAAAGTCGCTTTAAAGTGACCCGAATTATAATAACGTTCCAACAAATCCTCGATGACTTTGAGTTTTAAAAGCTCCTCAAAGGATATCCAGTGGTTGGTCATAACTTCATAAGGAGGTTCCTCACTGAAAATATATCCATATTCAGCAGCTTTATTACGTAAACCGGAACCATGCAAAAGTTTTAGAAATCCCAATTGGAGCCGGTCCGGTTTTAACAGTAGATTATCGTTAAAACTCTTGGCAAAGGTACGGTAATCCTCCTCCGGCAACCCGGCAATAAGATCCAGATGCACAAACACTTTGCTAACTTTTAGCAGTCGTAAAACCCTTTCACCTAAACGGCCGATGTCCATCCGCCGTTCAATCAAGGCCAGCGTTTCCGGATGAGTGCTTTGCACCCCGATTTCGAATTGGAATAAACCCAGCGGCGCCTGGGCCAATATTTCAAGCGACTCCTCATCCAAAAGGTCGCCTACGATTTCAAAGTGAAAATTGGTCTGCCCGGGGTGAGCCAGTAAGAAACGCCAGATCTCTTTGGCCCAGGCCGGATTGCAATTAAAAGAACGATCAACGAATTTAACTTGAGCGATCCCGCTCTCAATAAACTTTAATAAATCCGCTTTAACCCGTTCCAGCGGGAAAAACCGTACTCCCCGTTCATTGGCGGAAAGACAATATTGACAAGAATAAGGACAACCCCGGGAGGTTTCGTAGTAAACCAATTTTTGGCGAAAAGGGGCCAGATCTTCAGGATACGGAAAAGGAATAATACATAGGTCGGAAATATCCGGCCGCACTGAATTCTCGACGACCTGTTCGCCCTCCCGATAAACCAACCCCAAAATCCCGGACCAATCTTGCGTAAAAGATCCCGTCAGCTCCGCCAACCATTCTTTAAAAGTAAGCTCTCCCTCACCCGTGATGATGAAATCAACCGCCGGATTGGCCGCCATAATCTGGCAGGGATTAGCGGAAACCTCGCTTCCGCCCAAAACAATGATTAACTTGGGCGATAGGGTCTTTAACCATTTGCAGAGGATCAAGGTCTGTTTAATATTCCAAATGTTACAGGAAAAACCCACTACATCGGGATATTCTAAATAAATTTCTCCATTAATCCAGGCCAATTCCTGATTTATGTTGAATTCTTTAAAAGTTAAATCAGGATAGTCCTCATGGCAAAACTGGTACAAATACCACAGTGCCAGCGAAGTATGAACATATTTAGCATTGAGAGTCGTTAGTAAAATCTTCATTATTGGTTATTATTTACCGTTACCTATCAAATTCCTGCATTAATTTTTAGATCGTAATTATTTACCTTTTCGTAAATTATCGGCGACAGGGTTTAGGGGTTCATTGTCGAACTGTCAACGATTAGCTAAATCGATTGAGGGTGTACCGATTGTTTATTGATTGTCATATGCACGCCTTTGCCGATAAAATTGCCGACAAAGCTGTTACCCAACTGATTAATTACTATAAAATGCCTACCCAATATGGCGGCCGTTTGGATGATGTGATGACAGCCGCCGCTGCGGCCGGATTGGACGGACTGGTATTGTTGGTGGCCGCCACCAAACCGGAGCAGGTGAAGCCGGCCAATGACTGGGTGCTTTCCATGTTTCATCACTATCAAAAACAGCGCCGCGAGTCTCTTCCTAAGCCTAAAATAGCCCATTTCGGCACTTTTCACGTTGATGATCCGGATTGGCTTTCGGAAATCAAACGGTTACGTTCGGCGGGCATCAAAGGAATCAAACTTCATCCTGAATTTCAAAGTATTGATCTGGCCAACCCGAAATTAATGCCTTTTTTCGAGGAGGTAAAGGATGATTTTGTGTTAATGATTCACGTCGGCGATCCAAAAGTCAGCCCCAACAACCTGAGTACTCCCAAAAAAATCGCCAACATCCTGGACAACTTTCCGGGCATCAAAATCATCGCCGCCCATCTCGGCGGTTTATATTTCTGGGAAGACGTATATAGTCTACTGGCAGGACGCGATCTATACTTTGATATATCCAGTTCGCTGGAGTTCATGGATCAAGATTTGGCCCGCAGAATTATTGCCAAGCATGATATCGAAAAAATTCTCTTCGGTAGTGATTTTCCTTTGAAATCTCCTCTCCAGGAGTTTGAGGTGCTGGACCGAATCCCCTGGTTGTCTTCTATGGAGAAGGAACGGATCTTGGGGTTAAATTGCGCGGAGTTGTTGCCGGAATTGAAACTCTGACCTAACCCTCGCCCTTCCCCTTAGCTGTAATTCTGAATGTTAATTCAAGTGGAAGGGTAACCCTCGGCTTTGAAAGCTTTTTAAAAGCTAACTATTGACTCCCTAAAATGCATTTCGCCGATAAAGAATAAGGGTACCCTGCCACCTGAAATTCTAAGTAAAACAGCTCCTTGGGGGCAAGAGTTAGGTGCTTTTAGATAGTAGTTCAATGTCAATTCTTTCCCAAAAATCCCAGCACCCCGCTCATCACCATCTGCGCTGAAAGAGCAGCCAGTACCAATCCGGTAATCTTACACATGATGGTAATCCCTTGCTTTTTAACCAGCTTTTCGATTTCCCCGCTCAAATAAAGCAACCCGCCCACACAAACTATGGCCAAACACAAGGCGGCAATGCCGACTACTCTTTCCCACATATGTTGCAGCTCAACGCCCATTACCAATAAAGCTCCGGTAGTAGCCGGGCCGACGGTAACCGGAATCGCCAGCGGCACCACAGCTATATCTTCATCCGATTCTTTGGTGGGAATCTTATCTGTTCCCTGCACCAAAGCGATAGCCGAAAGCATCAGCAGCACTCCAGTGCCGATCCGGAAAGAATTCAAGGTGATCCCAAACAGTGAAAAGATATAATCACCGGTCAAAAATAAAATAATGCTGATGACAATGACTGAGCTGGTCACCTTGACGGCCAGCTTTTTCTTGGCCGGCAACTCCATGGCCCGAGTCATGGAAAGAAAGGTGGAAAGTAAGAAAAAAGGTGTCAATAAAAAGAAAAATTTGATAAAAATATTGATAAATAAACTGTGCATGTTCTCTCCTAGACGTCATTTCTAGAGATTGAATTAACTTGATTAGCCCAGCTCAAAAAGCCAATCAAACTCTAAAATTTCAGTTTCGACGGCCAAGGCCGATTTCCTTTCTGTAATAAACCGTAAAAATTTTAAATATAAATAAATAGTTTGTTACGACATAGCTCTAGAATAGGAGGCCGCCATGCCTTTACAATCGTATGCGGTTTTAAAATGCAGAGTTCTTGAAGGTAAGGAAGGTTCGAATGCCAGCCCGCACTATCAAATCCACGGGATTGATGAAAACAACATCCATTACCGAATTGCCGTAAATATTCGCTCCCAAACCAACCCTTCCGATCTACTTTATTATTGCGACGAAAATTTTGATCACCCCATCATTTCCAAAATAAGCGCTCTGGTAACTGGATTGACACCGCTTGTGAGCGAGCCCAATACGGCAGCCTTGGACTTTATCCGCGGCAATCTCTTTGATCACCAAAAGATGCAAATTCTTCCTGCCGATCTGCCCGGGGCCGATAATGACCTTAATGAAAAAATTGCCAAATATGTTGGCTGGGCCAGCACCATGAACAATGCAACAATATACGCTTTCGGGGCACCTTGGGGGCCGGAAGAAAAGGCAGATCTATATTTCAACTTCATCCCGGGCTACGGCATCCATGATATTCATATGAACCAGGGTAATTCCGGAAAATGGGCTTCCGATAACGGTCTCTGGCAAGACGGCGGCCTTTTCCTTCACTTTCCATCCATCGATAAATGGGTGGCCATATTCTTAGCCTTTCAGTCCCAAAGTTTTCATAGCGATGATGCGAGCGGTGAGCCGCTGGATTACAACCTGCTTTCGCCAGTAAAGGATACAGTCCGAATCATTGCCGCGATAGTCAATCCCACGGCCAGAAACCGGGAGACCGTAATCCTTGTTAATACAACAAATCAACGGATTGATATTACCGACTGGGCCATCATCGGCAGCCCGAATATTAAACGGATGCTTTACGGCGAGATCCGGGCGGGCGAATTTTTAACCATTCCCGTAACGGAAAAAGCCGCCCGGTTAGCCAGAGACGGCGGCATTATCACCCTATTGAATCAAAATGGAGTCAAAATCGATGGAGTATCCTATACCGAAAAAGACTGTCAAAAGGCGGATGCCACAATAGTCTTTTAAATCAAACCATCTTGCTCATCCACTTCGATACCGGCGGCTTTCATGAGGTACAAAGCGTTTCGGGTGGTTGATACGCCCCGGCGGAGCAAATAATCAAAGTTGAGCTCTCCATCACGGAAGAACTCTTGAAAATGATAGTTTTGTACCGGTTTACACTCCTGCTCCAATTCTGCCAATTCCAGGTCGTGGGTGGAGACAAGCCCGATAGCCCCTGCCCCGTTTTGAATTAGCTTTTTGATGAGCACCTTGGCGCCGCTATGACGATCCCGGGAATTGGTGCCTTTAAATATTTCATCCAGTAAAAAAAAGAGCGGTTTTGGGCCACCGGCGGCTTGGACGACCATTTTAATCCGCAATAGCTCAGCATAAAAGGTGGAAATATTCTTTTCCAAGTTGTCGCTTACCCGCATGCAAGTATAGATATTCATCCGGGAACAGGTCAGCGATTTGGCGCAAACAACGGTGCCGGCGTATGCCAATACTAAATTGATTCCGGTAGTCCGCAGAAAAGTACTCTTACCCGACATATTGGAACCGGTGATCAGTAGTACCCTAGTCGGATCTTCGATCAACAAATCATTGCCTTTCCTGATGGTAGCCGATAACAGCGGATGCCCTAGATCCTTGGCTGTAAATATCAGTGGCTTATCGACTATCCGAGGTCTGGTCCAGTCCGGATGATCAAAGTTAATAATCGCTAAACTGGCTAGGGCCTCGATTTCGCCAATTGTGGTAAGCCAAAGTTTCAGATTACGGCCGGAATTTTCTTGCCAACTTTCCAAAGCAAACAAGCAATGGTAATCCCACATTGTGAGCAGATTAAAAATAGCGTAGAAACCATGCTGTCGGCCGGTGATCTGATCGGAAATTTTAACTAGCCGGGCGAGTTGCCGGGCGGCGGTTTCCCCCTGACTATTTTTTAGTCCGGCGTTCAGATTACGAAGATAATCGCAAGAAAAATGCTTTTGCTCAATATGTTCCAGCAATTCTTGATACAACTCCAGATTTTTGCGGTAATAAAAAACCGTATCCAGGATTTTGTTCCTTTGTTTGGCCCTAATCCTTAACAATAGGTACTGCAATAGTAAAGCTCCCAAGGGCAGATAAAACGGAATTTTATGAGTAAGGATAACCAAAGCCAAGGTCCCAACAGTGAATGCTGATAAAGCCCGAATCCCAAAAATAACCGCTTTGGGATTAAAAAACGGTTTAACGCTCCCCGCCCACTGCACCAGCTCTTCAGGATCCTGAGGACCCGTAGGCTCCTTAGGAGCCTTAAGATCCTCTATTTGACCGGCAATCTTGATCCCATGAGCCGTTAATCCCTGCCTCCACTTCAAATCTTTTGCTAACTCAGCGATCGCTTCCTGTCTCCTTACGATCTGAGCCAGATCGGCGGGCGGTGCAGTTAATAACGCAGCTAACTTTTGGCGACCAAGAAAGGTATGACTGGCATTGAGCCATTGAAAAAGCGAGCCTTTTCCGAAGACATCCAGATCGGAAGCATAAGGATGATTATCGCTTACAAATTCTGCTCCGGTATCCGGAAAAGCGCCCCATCTTTGATCAAAGCGCCACAAGGCCTGCTCGTTAAGATCATGTAAAATCGCGACATACTTCTGGCGTTGCTGAATTTTATTATGTTTTCCATCTAAAAATATCAGTAATGCTATGCCCAAAAAAAGTGCCCCGCCACTGAAGGCATACTTCTTATCGATGAAAAAAAGAATGGTCATCGATAGTCCGCCCAACAAAACCAATAATTTTAAGCCAATCATCCGCCGAAAGCGTTTTTCTAGTGTTGTCTGCAACCCATGGTAGTTTTCTTTTCGCTTTTGGTACTGTGTAACTGGTTCTTTCAAATTAACCATCCTTTTTCCCAGAAACAGTTGGAATTCCCTTTTTTTAAATTATAACGCAATTCTTGCTTGATAATTCCTCATTATTTAGCTGGATAGGTTGAAATAAGTATGTTGAATGTCTAACTACAACTCACCCCCTGCGACCTATTCTGCTTATTGTAACTCTTGAGCCATCCCCCTCTCTTTCGCGAAAGAGAGGGGGACCGAGGAGGTGAGTTGCCTTTAGATATCTTGATTTTGAAAGAAAAATTAATTCAATTATTTATTTCAACTCATATAGATGAAGACTTTTCAAAACAAAGAAGCCAACTGCATCACAGTTGGCTTCTTCATATTTCTATTTCTCTGCCGAACTAAAACAAGAAAGTGACTCCCATTATCCAGTTGTCCATATCGACCAAACCGAAGTTAATCTTGGTTTGCTCACCGACAGCCAGCTTAGTCCCTATATTTAACCCGTGGGTATCGGCTTCCATATATAAATCAACCCCACTTAACGGCCCTGATTTGCGGCTAAGCTTAAAATTCTTGTTAATTCCGGCGAAAACACCGTCATACGCTCCGCCGCCAAATCCAATATAACCATCCACGTCTACATCGTTGATGTTCTTTGAGAGTACGATATAGGGAGAAACATCGTCCAACCCCAGATCCTGGATTCCGATAGCTAGTCCCGGATTGTTGCCGCTTTCACGGATTAAGCGAAATTTACCACGCACCGAAAGTTTGGTCTCGTCGGGATAACTGTAAGCGGCCAAACCCAATTCCAAATCCTTCGCCACACCAAAATCAAAATTAAAAAAGCTGTACTTTCCCTCTTCAAAATTCACCGCAGCGGCCAAACTATTGGCTTTTAAAGTTGTGGCAGTTGGTATAAACATTAGATCGGTTCCTCCCAGGACCCCTGCTGGTGCTGTTGTTGCCATCGTAACCGAAGTTACGGCAAACAGTAAACTCAATCCGAAGATAACTGCAAAAACGCGCCGCATCATTGTAAAACCTCCTTTAGCTGTGCATATTATGAATAATACCCCAGTTCTACTTTCACGGCGGGTTTACCTGTTGGAAATTAGAGCCTATTTAATAGTAAAAGGATTGTAGTCCGCATTGTAGTCATAATGGTCTTCCTGTTCATGCTTTTTCAACCAACCGATTATAGCATAAGTCAGCGGAGTTGCAATTATTTCGTACAGCGTTTTAAAGATATAATTGGAGATCAAGACCGTAATCAATAAAGCCTGATCCCAGACCCCGTAAAACGCAATAACCACAAACAATGCCGAGTCAACCAATTCACCCACTACCGTAGAACCGATAGTACGGGTCCATAAGTATTTGCCATGGGTCCGGATTTTCATCCGGGACAGGATATAGCTGTTGCTAAACTCGCCGGCAAAATAAGCAATAATACTGGCAATCGCAATCCGGGGCGCTGTCATCAGCAGGTTCTGGTATGCGCCCTGCATTTTCCACAGCGGATCCGCCGGGATCACCCCTACCAACCAAATAACCAAAGCCATCAGGAGCAACGCCGCAAATCCCGACCAGATAACCCGGCGGGACCGTTCATACCCATAAACCTCGGTTAAAATATCGGAAAAAATATAACTGAACGGGAAGAGCAATGTACCGCCGTCAAAAGTGAAGTGAAGTCCGGTGAATGGAATGGGAATGATCACCGCTTTGACTGAAACCAGATTGCTGATTAATAATATCGCCACAAAAAGGCCAAGAATCAAATCAAAATACCGATATTGCCGTTGTTCCATATTTTTCTCTGTCATTACGCTCTCCTCTCCCCAACCGTTGCTGTTGCTGTTATCTTAATACCGCCTCTTGATTTTTGGGATACTGTGACGGTGCACCAATGGGGTTGACATGCCTCATAGACATCTTGAGCTATTTGACCTGCCAGCGCTTCACAGAACACTCCCTGCTCACGATAGCTCCATAAATAAAGTTTCAAACTTTTGCTCTCAATGCAATATTGAATAGGGGCAAACTCAATGACTACCGTTTCCCAATCAGGCTGCCCGGTGACCGGACACATACTGGTCACTTCATCGCTTTCCAAAATCACTTTCTCGACCGTATTTGGTTTTGGAAATATTTCAAGTTTCTTAGATGGTTCATTGACTTTTTTGGCTAGCGCCTCAAATTCGGGTAATTTCATTGGGAATCCTCCAATCGGAAAGGATTATAGTTGACTTGGTAGTCAAAGACGTCAATTTCTTCCTTGCGTTTAATCCATCCCACCGCCATGTATGTCAAAGGTGTGGCAATGATTTCATAAGCCACTTTCCATAAATACTGCACAAGTATCATCCCATCCAAAACCGTTAGTGGCAATGAGCCGCTAAAAGCGAGCACTATGAACAACAGTGTATCGACGCCCTCACCTACTATGGTAGAACCAATCGTTCTGAGCCAAAGCCAGCGCCCTTTGGTTAGGATTTTAATTTGGGATAAAACAAATGAATTGGCAAATTCGCCACCCCAATAACCAACGGATGATGCTAACACTAATCGTGGCGTCAATCCTAAGACAGCAGTATAGGCGGCTTGGTTTTTCCAGAAATCCGGATACGGTAACCTGATCGTGATCATAAACAGCGCCGACATAAGCAAATTAGCGGCGAAACCTATCCATATCACTAAACGGGCCCGTTCATAACCATAAACCTCGGTTAGGACATCACCAAAGATATACGCTAATGGGAAAACGATTACTGCCGCCGGCAATGGTTGGCCAAAAAATTGGGCTATCTTTCCGGCAATGATGTTGGAAATGAGTAGACATGTTACAAAAAGGCAGGTTAATAAAAGGAAAATCGGAGATATTTCTTGTTTTGAACGATCCATTAATTGAATTCCTCCAGTTTTGTTTAGGCGGGTAGCTGCGACCGCCAAAATAAATTAAAAATTGATAAGTAGACCCTTACTTGTCCTCCTTTCATGGAATAACTATTTATCATTGGGGTGCGCCGGAGAGAGGTTTGCCCTTATCTTCTTACTCGTACCCCGACTGTTGGTAAATTCAACTCATATATCGCGCGGCAAATTCCATCCACATCCAGGCCGCATTGCTGTAACAGAAGCTCACGGGGGCCCTGGGTAACGAAATGATCGGGAATACCCATTAATTTAATATTAATAAATTCCTTAATCCGGTGCCCGGCTATAAACTCCAGCACCGCCGATCCGAAGCCGCCGGCAATAATATTTTCCTCTATGATGATCAAGTTTTGATGTTGACCGGCTAAGTTTGCGATCAACTCTTCATCCAAGGGTTTGATGAAACAGGCGTTCACTACCGTACATTGAATACCGGATTTATTCAGCCGGATGGCCGCAGATAACGCATTAGAGAGCATACTCCCTACGGCAACAATCGCCACTCCCCGTCCCGCCACCTTAATAGTCCCTTTTCCGATAGGCAATAAATGATACTCATTTTCACCCGATATATGTAAACATTCACATTTGGGATAACGAATCGCCACTGGTCCCTTATATTGAAGAGCCGTATAGATCATATCACGCAACTCATTCTCATCGGCAGGCGCCATCACCACCAGATTTGGAATCTGCCTCAAAAATGAGAGATCAAAAACGCCATGATGAGTTGGGCCGTCTGGTCCGACCAATCCCGCTCGGTCCAGCATAAACAAAACCGGCAAGTTTTGAAAACAAACATCATGAATGATCTGGTCATAGGCCCGTTGCAAGAACGTAGAGTAAATAGCCACTATCGGACGGAGGCCTTTCTTTGCGAGCCCGGCAGCCATGGTTACCGCATGTTGCTCGGCAATCCCTACATCAAAGAAACGATCTGGAAATTGCTTGGCAAAATCCACCAGTCCGGTTCCATCGGTCATTGCTGCCGTAATAGCAACAATCCGCCAATCCTTGGCAGCCAAATCAAGAATAGTCTCGCCAAAGATCTCCGTGAAACTGGGATTTCCGGAGCTTCCAATTTTTTTGCCGGTTTCAAGATCAAATGGCCCGGTGCCGTGAAATTTTTGAGGGTTACTCTCTGCCAAACGATAACCCTTTCCCTTAGTAGTCAAAACATGAATTAATACCGGGCCCTCTCTTTGGCAGGCATTTCTAAAACTCATTTTCAATTCGGCAATATCATGGCCATTAATCGGACCCAAATATGAAATGCCCAGTTCCTCAAAGAACATACCGGGAATTACCAGGAACTTCAAACTATCCTCAATTTTTTCCAAATAGCGAATGGTGGCTTGTCCTACCCGGGGGATCCTCTCAATCAAATCCTGAAGGTCGTATTTCAGTCTTCGCAAACGGGGATTCATCCGTAAACGGGTCAGGTAACGGGCAAGCGCACCGACATTTTTAGAAATCGACATCTCATTGTCGTTTAGCACAATGATCAAATCGGTTTGGAGGTGGCCCAGGTGATTCATAGCTTCAAACGCCATGCCGCCGGTTAAAGAGCCGTCCCCGATAACGGCCACTACCTTATTATGCTCCCCCCTCAAATCCCGGGCTTTGGCGAGTCCCAACGCAGCTGAGATTGAGGTTGAACTATGTCCCGTGGCAAAAGCATCATGTTCACTCTCTTCCGGTTTGGGGAAACCGCTTAACCCGTTATACTGACGAAGAGTTGAAAACTCAGCTAACCGACCGGTCAAAATTTTATGTACATACGATTGGTGCCCGACATCCCACACAATTTGATCGTAGGGGCTATTAAAAGAGGCGTGTAAAGCTAGAGTTAGTTCCACCACTCCCAAATTAGGGGCTAAATGGCCGCCGGTCCGGGCTACAGTTGTCAATAAAAGCTGACGTAATTCAGCCGCCAACTCCGTTAACTGGGCATCCGATAGGCCTTTTAAATCCGCCGGTCCTTTTAGATTGTCCAAGATATCTGCCATCTGATCCTATTTACCCTTTCGTGTATGGGTTTTACCCTTGCGGCGATTTTTTTTAAGATTATAGTTGATAAATTTAAAAACCGCCAGTAGTTTCCCGACTTTAAAAACGATTGAGTTGGCGTTTTCAATGGCGTAGGATTTCCCGGCAGCCCTTCCTCCGACACTTAAAGCCGCTACCAAGGCAATCGCTGCCGCACTTATTATATCCTGCGCCAGCAACATTTTATGGTGGCTAAATACCAAAACAATTCCGGCAATAAGCGCCCCGCCGATAGTTCCGGAGATATCGCCCACCACATCATTGCAGACATTCGCTACTTTATCGGCATGACGGATCAACAGTACCGCTTGTCTTGAGCCGCGTACCTTATCGGCAGCCATGGCATGAAAAGGAGTTTCATCCGCTGCAGTAACTGCCGTACCAATGATGTCAAAGATAACTCCAGTAATTATTACAATACAAAGAATCAGCACCATGAACCACGGCGGCAGTGAAAATTGGAGCAAGTAGGCAATAATAAAAGAAATAATAAATGTTACCAGACCAACCCGAATCGCCCGCACCGAACTTTTAAGCAAAGAATCACCCTACCCTTAAGACAATGGCCTTACGGCCTTGTCTTTTCATCAAAAAAGACCCAATCTTGGGCCATATTGTAGGAGAGAATGGTATCTATCGAGTAAAAATTGTGGCTTAGGTCCAGTAGGTTTTCCCAAGAGCCACCCCAAAGTCGCCTGAGCGGTGGTTTCCCATTAAGGCCCCTTCGCCTTGTTGCCAAAAGCAAGACTGGATTACCACTTAGTCCACACTGCAATCCCCGATAGAACTCGTAACTCGAATAGCCTAGGAGTTTTCCTCCACAGGGCGAGCCATCATCTAGCCTCTTTTGCGGAATTGGGTTTCAAATGGCAGGGAGTCACGTTACCCTGCAGAGGCTTCGTAACTTGATACCCATATCCTCCCAACCCGCTCAAGGCAGGCTACACTGCACCGATACTAAGTATGAAACCCGTACCATATGCAGGTTTACCCCCAAGCCGTGGTTCTCGCTCTAAAACGTTTCGAAGAAACGTTATGGGTTCCCCACGCACTTGGGCCTCCACGGTAGAGGGGTCAACGCCTACATGCCATTGTAGGTCGCCCCATCCCCTTAACCCCCAGCACCAACCCCCAACTGGGCGTCGGCGGCCGGCACCAGGGACTTCATCGATGTGCCCGCAACGGATTTTTAGGCCCGTCTTCGAAGATGGTTACCCTGACTAGGATACTACACCATCCCCTCGCTGAATCCTATTATATCATATTTTACCTTAGTAATCATGAATAACCTGTTCCCATAATTGCTGGGGGTTGGTAATTAATTGGCAAAGAAATCCTATCCGAAAATAATCGCGATTACAATCCCCAAAGTGGCACCGGCAATTACCTCAACCGGGGTATGTCCCAATAGCTCCTTTAAACGTTCCTGGTGGAACTCACCTTCTTCAAACAATTCGTCAATTATTTTATTGAGGGTGGCTGCCTGTCTCCCAGCGGCCCGCCGCACACCGGAAGCATCATACATCACAATCAGGGAAACAATTATCGAAATGGCAGTCGCTATACTGTCCCAGCCGGTTTGGATCCCTACCGATGTCGTCAAAGCTGCCACCAAAGTTGAGTGCGAACTCGGCATGCCGCCGGCCCCAAAGAATCGCTTAAAATTAATCTTTTTTTCTTTAATAAAATAATAAAGGCCCTTTAAAATATGGGCTATCAATAAAGCGAAAAGCGTGTCCCATAAAATACGGTTATTGGCGATCTCTTTGAAAAAATCCCTGAATTCCAATCTGGTTCCTCCTAGAAATCCCGTTTGATCACATATTTTGCCCAGGTTAAAAGTAATTCCTTATATTTGGAATCTGGAATTGAGGCAAGATCCTGCAAGGCATTATTTACAATTGTTTCCGCCAGCTTATATGTATACTCTATGCCATCATTATCAATCAATATTCGGCGAACTCTCTCAACCTCCTGCTCGCTAGCAGCCGCTTTTCCCAGTGTTTGCTCTAAAAACTGCCGTTCGGCAGCGCTGGCGTTTTGATAAGCATGTAAAACAATCGTGGTCCTTTTGCCCTCCCGGATATCGGATCCGACCGTTTTACCCAATAGTTGCTCGTTACCGATTATCCCCAATGTATCATCCTGCAACTGAAAAGCCGTCCCGCATTGGCGGGTAAACCTACCCAGACTCCCGATGAGAGGATTCTCAGCGATGGTTTGCCCCAGCCCGATGGAAGCGCCGGCCTCAGCCGCAAATTCATAAAGGATACCGGTCTTAAGCTCCAGCATCTCCAATATTTCTTCCTCGGAAAGTTCACTAATCTTCTTTTTGGCAAATAATACATCCAAGGCCTCACCCGCTACCAAACCATTGGTCAAGTCATCCTCCAGACGCCGGATCAGATCAAAAACTACCGGCAGCGGCACCCCTAACTCACATGAATCCAATAACAGCCGCACCGACCAGGCATGTTGCAGATCCCCGGTTAAAATAGCAATGTCCCGCCCCAACTGAGCCGCCTCGACTTCAGGATAACCCCAAGCAAGCGCCGCTTGACGAAATTCTTCATGAACAGTGGGTAAGCCCCGCCTTTTGGAATCGTTATCGATAATGTCATCATGGACCAAAGTCCAAGTATGATAAACTTCCACTGCGGCAGCGGCTAAGAGCGCCTTTTCCTCTCTTCCTCCCACTGCGCCGCAGCAAAAAAGCAAGATCCCCGGCCGAAGCCTCTTAGCTGGACGGTTCAGATAAGAATAGACCGCCTGACGGAGCGAATTTGGCCGAAAACTTTTTTGATAATGCTCCCTATTAAGAATCTCCCGAATCAGAGGCTCTCGTTGCTTTAAGGCTACCATAAATTCTTCACTAGTGACCATCAAGTTTAATCCTCCTCCGGGTTTAGTTTAAACGGTCCGATTGTGGGCACATCTCCATTAAACCCCAATAAAATCTGTAGTCTACCCTCCGCTGCATCCAACTTCTCCGAACAATATTTGGCTAGGCCGATCCCTTCTTCAAATAGAGACAGGCTGGCATCCAAGGCGAGATTGCCCGCCTCCAGCTGTCCCACGATTTCTTCCAACCGGGCCACAGCCTCTTCATAATTGCGTTCGCTGGGTTTTCCTTCAATCGGCTTAGTCATTTTAATTGACTCCCCTTATATTTATCCTTTACTTCACAACTTAGAACTCCCATCGCCAGGGTAACCTTGACCATCTCTCCGTTCTCCACCAGGTCGCTATTCTTGACAAATGTGCCGTCTGCCTTTTGGGTGATGGAATACCCGCGCGACAAAGTTGCCAGTGGACTTAAAGCATCCAGCTTGCCAAGGATCTTATAGTATTGCTCCCTCTTTGCATATAAATCTTGCCGGAGCTGCCGCACCGCTCGTTCCCGCAGCATGTCCAACTCCTGGCGACGAATATTTAATCCTTGCTCCGGCGCTACCAGCACCCGGCTGCTTTTCAGTCTCTGCAAATCCCGCCGGTAGCTTTGAATTTTTTGCTGTACCGTGTTGGCAAGCCTCTTTTGCAGGTTAGCCAGGTTTCGCTTCAAAGCCGATTCGTCCGGGACAGCCAACTCCGCCGCTGCCGATGGTGTCGGTGCCCGTAAATCGGCCACAAAATCGGCAATAGTAAAGTCGGTCTCATGCCCCACCGCGGAAATAATTGGTTTGGGGAAATCGGATATAGCCCGGGCCAGCCCTTCATCGTTGAAAGCCCATAACTCCTCCAACGATCCCCCGCCTCGCCCGATGATCACCAGATCGAGATTGCGAAATCGCGCAGCCTCATTCAAGGCTTTGATCAAACTCTGGGGTGCATCCGCTCCCTGGACTTTAGCAGGAAAAATTAAAATGTCCAAATTGGGACGACGTCGATGTAAAATCTTGATCATATCCTGGATCGCCGCTCCGGTGGGCGAAGTAATCAGCGCAATTTGCTGTGGCAGAGGCGGCAACTGCTGTTTCCGCGCCTGATCAAACAAACCCTCTTGTTCCAGCTTTGTTTTAAGTTTTTCAAAGGCCTGATAAAGCTGACCCAGCCCAGCCGGTTCCATTATGTCGACATAGAGTTGATATTGACCGCTCTTCTCATAAATTCCGAGCCGTCCTTGAATATCCACCGCTTGTCCGTCCGCCGGTCTAAACTTCAAGGTCCAAGCCTGCGACTTGAACATCACGCATTTCACGCAGGCCCCTTCATCTTTCAAGGTAAAATAAAGGTGTCCTGATGAATGCCGGGTGAAATTCGATATTTCCCCCTGCACCCAGACCCCTTCCAATGAGACATTATCTTCAATTACCCGTTTCAAAGCATAGGTCAGCTGAGAAACGGTAATGTATTTCGGAGCCAAATGGATTCTCCTTCCTAAGACTATAGGATATTCCATAAGGAGAAATAAAATCCTGCCGAGGAGATCAAATTGGGGAAGGAGAGTGATGAAGTGATGATTGGACTAATCACGAACGGATTCTGTCTGCCCTATAATCCGGAATTAACTGCGAGGGCTAACGAACTGAGGAAAAATATGACTCCCATGGAAAATAAACTTTGGACTGGCTTCTTAAAAAATTTTTCTCTGAATGTAATGGCGCAAAAAGTTATTGATTATTATATCGTAAATTTCTATTGCCCCAAGCTTCATCTCAATCCTGCTCCGTCAAGACCAACGGTCCGTCCTTGGTAATCGCAATCGTATGTTCATACTGCGCCGACAAACTCCCATCCACCGTCCTGGCCGTCCATCCGTTCTGATCAATGGTCAGATGATAGGAACCTATATTGATCATCGGTTCGATGGTAAAGACCATTCCTTCACTAAGCCTGAGTCCCTTATGCGGGAAGCCGAAATGGAGGACTTGTGGATCTTCATGCATGGAATGACCGATCCCATGTCCTGTAAAATCACGGACCACGGAGAATCGGTTGGATTCGGCATGGGCTTGAACTGCATGCGAAATATCACCGAGTCGGTTGCCAATAACCGCTTTCTCGATACCGATATAAAGACACTCTTTGGTCACTTTAAGTAGTTTTTCAGCTTGCTGGGATATTTGTCCCACCGGATAAGACCAGGCGGAATCAGCCAGCCAGCCATTGAGATTGATAACCATATCAATGGTGACAATATCTCCTTCTCGGAGAGGAGTAAAAGTCGGAAATCCATGGCAGATTTCATCATTAACTGAAGCACACGTCGCAAAGGGATACCCTTGATAACCCTTTTGCTCGGCTTTAGCCCCCTGAGATTGAATGAAATCATCGACGAACTCATCGATTTGCTTCGTCGTTATCCCCGGGCGGATGATCCCTCGGAGTTCCCGGTGGCAGGCTGCTAATATTTTACCCGCTCCAGCCATCAGTTCAATTTGTTGCGGGGTTTTAATGATAACCAATCTGTATTCCCCCTTAGTTCAATATTATTATATAATAAATTTTAAAAACTGTTAAAGCGATTTCACTTCATTTGAACCTCGATCCGGCAAGTAAGTTACAATTTTTCTGCAATGATGCAGAAAAATTGGCCGGATCGGGTTCATTGTTTGAATCCAGCAAGTCTAAATGCGACTGAGGTTTTTGGGGTTACTTGCCGGATTCAAGTTGAAAACCGGCCTTGCCATCCGATCAGAAAAAAATAAATTAGTAGGTAGATTTAAATGTTCTGGAGGTATAAAGTGAATATTCGCGAAATATCTCAAAAGTCTTTCAACGATTACCTAAATTAGTCGTGTAGAAACAAATTATGTTGGAACTTCAAATTAGTTCGATAAAAACTCGGTAATCGAAAAAGGAGAATTCCCAATGGGCACTAGCACTAATCCACTTCTCCAATTAACCAACCATTGCTGGCTAATTCCCGGTCCCACCAACATCGGAATCATCGAAAAAGCTAAGGACGTTTATCTCATCGACAGCGGCAACGACAAAGAAGCCGGCCGCAAAATATTAAAACTCATTCAAGAAAAAGCTTGGACTCTCAAGGGGATCATCAATACCCACTCCAACGCCGACCATATCGGCGGCAATCACTATTTACAACAGATGACCAACTGTGAGATTTGGACTAGCCTGGGTGAAGCATCCTTTATCAATACTCCGGTTATTGAAAGTAGCTTCCTATGGGGAGGATATCCTTTCAAAGAGTTGCAAACCAAATTTTTTGAAGCCAAACCTTCCCGTGTCACAAGAATTATTGATTGTAACACACAAGAGGATACAGATTGGCAGTTCATACCCTTAGCAGGACACTTTTTCGATCAAATTGGCGTCCTGACCGGTGAAAAAGTCTTTTACATGGGAGATAGCATTTTTGGGGAAGCCATTCTCGAAAAATATAAGATTCCATATATCTATAATGTAAACGCGTTTAAAAACAGCTTGGAGACGATCAAAACCATCGATGCCAAGTATTATGTGCCAAGCCACGGCGAAGTTCAAACCACAATTGGAGCGCTGGCGGAGATTAATATCCAAAAAGCCAACGATATTGAAGAAAAACTCATGGAGACAATCCATGAAAAGAAAACCTTCGAAGACATTTTGCAAGAGATGTCTATCCAGTATGGGATTCAACTGAATTTTGGTCAATATGCATTGGTCGGTAATACCGTCCGCTCATTCTTATCTTATTTATATAATGAGGGAAAAGCAAAATATGATTTCAAAGATAATAAAATGTATTGGCAAAGGCTTGTTTAAGTAAAGGGACGCCAATCCACTCTCATTCGAAAAGAGGTCAATGTTGATGATCAAGGAAATTAGTGTAGAAGAAGAAATCAGCCAAAGCGTCCAAGTGATCCGGGAATCATTTGCAACAGTAGCCAGGGATTTCAATCTAACCGAAACCAATAGTCCTACCAATCCCGCCTTTACCAGCATAGAAAAAGTGCTGGCCATGAAGGAAAAAGATATCAAATTATTCGGGTTATTTATCGACAACCGTCAAGTTGGTTTTGTGGCTGTTGAAAAAGCCGGGGAGTCTTTGTTTTATATGGAAAGGCTGGCCGTATTGCCCGAATTCAGGCATGCCGGACTCGGAAAAGAACTGATGGATTTTGTATTTCAGTTTCTTAAAAAGGAAAGGGACGCCAAAGTATCCATCGGTATCATCAATGAGAATATCATCCTAAAAAAATGGTATCAGGATTATGGTTTTGTGGAAACCGCCTTAAAGAGCTACCCTCATTTACCTTTTACAGTTTGCCTCATGGAAAGGCCTGTCTAAGAAAGATCCCGCATTCAGCTTTCACTTCCAAAGACAAATTAGAACGAACCCGATCGGCAAATGATTTTAATTGCAATTTAGCGATATAACGCTATAATGATGAAATAATAAATAAAATCCATGAAGGGGAATATGTTATGTTCTGGGATAAATTGATTATCACCTTCGTCCAGCATTGGGGTTCTTCATTTTGGGATCATTTCTTTATCGTAATGACTTGTTTGGGTGAACCTTATTTGTATTTGCCATTGATTGTCATTATATACTGGTGCGTTGATCGCCGGTTGGGGAAAAGGCTATCCTTTATTTTATTCTTTTCCACCTTTACAAATCTAGCATTAAAAAACATTATCATGCGACCCAGGCCTATCGGTTCTTCCGGTATTCGTTCCATTTATACAAAATCTGCCGACGGCTGGTCTTTTCCCAGTGGTCACACCCAACAATCAACTGCATTTTGGTGGGGATTGGCCTCCTGCTGGACCAAACCGCTAATTATCGGACTTGGTATTAGCTTGGTAACTATGATTGGATTATCCCGAATATATTTGGGTGTACATTGGCCCAGTGACGTTTTGGGTGGATTCATAATCGGTGCGCTGGTCGTCAATATCTATCTTACGATTGAGAAGAAATTGCCCGCTTATTGGATTGATGGAGCCGCCTTACTTTGCACCGCTCTTTTGAGCTTTTATTCGCTCCGTCTCCCCCATTTTTGTGATCCGCTCGGCGCCGGCATTTTTACCGGATTTTTAGCCGGAGCGACATTGGAGGTAAGGGATGGTAGAGCCGAAACCAAAAGTTCTTTCAATCGCTGGATGCAATTACTGATCGGCTTTTCCGGCTTGATTATTCTTTGGCTGGGATTGAAAGCCCTTTTACCGGTTGGAATTTATTTCGCCTATGGGCGTGCTCTGGTGGTCGGATTATGGATAGGAGCAGGAGCTCCATGGGTCTTTAGACGATCTGCGGCACCAGGAAAATCCCGGTGGAAATCCTCAGTCAATCATTAGTAAATTGAAATTGAAAAAAAATTCAACCCAATGGCTTAGTCGAAAATAGCTGATCGGAGATAAAGCAAATGCGAAAAATTTATGTGTATCTTTGTTTGGCATGCATAACTATACTCATATCTGCTGAGGTGTTGGGAAATGAAACCGATTTTAAGCTACCCACACTTGTAAAACAAGGAAAAGATATTCATTCGTTCATTCCTCCCGGATGGAAACTGATCAAAAATACCCAGGGCGATTTAAATAAGGATGGACTGGCGGATATAGCCGGTATCCTTGAATCTAAAGCTCCTCCCAAAGATTTAGCCGAGGCTCCTCCTCGGATTCTTTTCATCGCCTTCCGGGAAAACCAACAATATCGTTTATCGTTTCAAACCGAAAAAGCCATTTTAACCGCAGATATGGGTGGAGTATGGGGTGATCCGTTAGAAAGTATCAGCGTCGATCACGGTTCCCTCTTGATTAATTTCTATGGCGGGAGCAATGAACGTTGGTTTCAAAGTTACCGGTTTCGTTATCAAGGCAATGGCTGGTATTTGATCGGCGCCACCCTCGGCTCCTATTTCACCCCCACCGGTGCAGGGCAAACTGAGGATTATAATTTGCTGACCGGAATGATGATCATTACTACCACGGATAAAAACGGTAACGAGCAAGCGAAAAACATTCATCGTGGAAAAAAGCCATTGGTTAATCTACAAGACTTTGATATCGCTTTGGCAGAAAACCAGTTGTAGCGACATCAAATCAAAATAAATGCCTAAAATCCTATTAGCGGCTTTGCGTGAAACATTCGGTCCTTTTTTATTCCCTCATTTATGCTGACTAATCTTTATAATCAGAAAAATTATTAACCACCAAACTCACGAAAAGGTACGAAAAAATGGGTGCCGATTATTGATTGGAAAAGCCCCAATATTATTTCGTGTATTTCGTGCCCCTTGGGTGATGAAAAGAATTTTCAGTTTGCCTATATCAAACACTTTTCCGTGAACTGCCCTTGTTCACCAAGTCAATCCTGCGCCGAGACTTACAATCTCATCCAAATTCCCCATTAAACCACCTGCAATCTTCTTTTCTTTCCCTCGTTTTGACTGTGAGAAGACCATAAATATACGGGACAAAGTTCGGAATTTCTATAGAAATTGCAGAAATGAATTAATCTCTATCTGTTTAGGAGAAGAATGGCAGTCATTCTTGTGTCTAAATCTCACCATTCTTACCATTCATTACTTAAAGGAATCCCCAGCTTGGTCCCGAATCCGTTTAATGAATAATTTATGTAAACTAACTTTGGCTATTATCCGTTTCATTACAGAATTAATTTCCGTTTTATATCACGAAAGGAGTGTTCAGCAATGTTGCTTATCCGACGGAGGTTTTTCCTGATCCTTTTAGCAATCTCAGTATTAGTATTCCTTTTTAGCATTGAGGTCCAAGCCCAAACGGTCTTATCCGATGTTAATGGCAACTGGGCCGTAAAACCAATCCAGACATTAACCGATAAAGGCATCATCAACG
>DNPP01000448.1 GCA_003501365.1 Bacillota bacterium | reverse complement strand
TTGTTTAGGCATCCCGTGGAGGCATGGAAACAAAACAAAACTATTTTGCAGTTGACTTTGTCCGTAGGGTAAGGTGTATTGTAGAAATAAATCGATTATTATTCCTTGAGAATGGGTAGAAAATGAAGGCTATGAATTGAGGAATTCAGCTTTTACCTGGTTAATTTAAACCTCGATCCGGCAAGTACATTGCAATTTACCCGCTGTAACGCGGAAAAATTGGCCAGATCGGGCTTATTGTCTGAACCCGGCAAGTTCTTATTTGATATAAATTGATGAAGTTACTTGCCGGATTCAGGTTAAAGTTACCCCACGCTACGCACATCCCATGGGACACCATGCATATTTCCCATTTCTGTTACCTTGGGGTGAGCATGAATCGGTTTAATGAGTTGCCTTAATTTCTCTTTGACATCCGCCGGATCATACGCTCGGGGAAACAGCTTCGAGCTCTTTGTGGGCTGTTCAAGATGAAACCCAACTTTCAATTGATTGCAATGAAAACATTCCTTTGTAAATTCGTTCTTCTCATCAGAAGCATTCATTCTTACCGCTACAATTCCGGAAAGTGTATGGAGAACTTTTAATGCAAGTTCCTCACAGATATTCTCGCTCTTCTCCCGCCGGTGGTTTCGGTAGTCCTTTACTTCAATCAACCAAAGCTCCTTATTGACAGGATCAATCGCTAAAAAATCGATTGCCTTACAACCCCGACAACAATCCTTAAACTGATTCTTATAAAAAGACCAGTCATCATATTTTGTTACCAACCAGTTATCAGGAAAATAAAATGATAATAATCCTTCAGTAAGTACTTGCATATTTATTCCAACTCCATATACTCGTTTGATTGCGTCAATTCTTCTTCTAAAGATGTAATATTGCCGATATCATCCAAAGATGGACCTTGTTTAAGGTTTACACCGTCTTCAAATATTTGTAACCCGAAATAACGACTTTCAATATCTTTAAAATCTTTAGTTTGTTGAAGAATAAATAACTCCCGCATTAAAAACAAACTATGGGTTGAAATAAAAACCTGAATACCACTTTTGGAAAGTTGCAAAATAGTATTTGCCACTTTTTTAATATTCAAAGGATTGAGATTCGCCTCCGGTTCATCCCAAAAGAGATATCCCTTATCCAACAAAGAACCCGTAGCAATAAGACGGGCAATCATTGCCAGTTTCCTTAACCCTTCGGCAACTAAATGGACTTCCATTCTGCCCGAGTCGGTTTTTAAGTAAAAACGACCTGATTCTAGCTCAACACTTCCTCCCATTGCGTTTTCCAATGGAATTAATAAATCCTTAATGGATTTCAGCCGTGGCCCCTTCGCAAGCGGAGCTCCCAAAAGAAGGCAAGTATCCCGCCAAGTTTCTTCAAAAGGAAGATCCGTTGTTTCATAAAGTGAAACAAAGCCCGGATATATAGTTAAAAGCTCCCGTGTGGGTAAAAAAACAGGAATTTCTTTCTCCCAACCCAAGGGAGTTTTATCAATAGTCACTTCCGTTTTACTTGCCGTATGGAAAGAAAATCCTATATTGGAAGAAGCTTTTTGAAAAATAAGCCCTACTTCACAACGGTTTCTCCCTGCTTGACGTCGTACCAGCCGTCCCAATTCATCGGGTTTAAAGACTCCATTTAATTTTCGGGCCAATACACCTTGAAGGTATGCCTTTGTAGGCGCCGCTGCTCCCGATTCTTTTTCACCTCTGGCACTTACCGAAATCGCCGCATATGCCGCCTTAAGCACATGGGACTTACCGCTTCCATTTTCTCCGACAAAAACATTCAAATGATTCCCAAAGTCAAATGTTACATCCGGGAATACAGTAAAGTTTTTTAAAATCATTGAAGTCAGCATGAAATCTACCTCATTCCTTCTTTACTAAAAGAATTTAATATCCTAAGTCAGAGAATCTTGTTATTCCAAAATGATAAATACCAATTCGTTGGGAAAATTTTAAAACCTTCTTTTGCAAAGGAAGGCCTTGGCTAATAGTTTTGACAAATTCCAATTCCTTATAACATTGATATTAATCCGTCTTTTTGTTTGGCCATACTTATTCCCTTTTTATTTTTTCATCACACTTTTATTTTATCTACTTCTCTTCTCACCGACGCCACTTAATAGCCGATAATGAAAGTTAATTTTGACTATCCCTTTAAGTCAGAAATTAAGGTTCGGTCGGCGTTGTCGTCAACGCCCTCACCCCTAAAACTTTTTCGAAGTTGTTTGCCCTCCCCCATTGCGCTATCAAAAAGCGATAGCTATAGGGGAGGAAACGAAGATGCCTAGATCGTGCAAGCAACGAAGTTAGGCCCATTTTCCCCTCGCCCATAGCGAGTGCTTTTCGAGCATAATGGGAGAGGGCGCGCGACTTTGAATCTACCCGAGGGGTGAGGGCATCGGCATCGGAGCCGCTTTCATATAGTTTAACCGGCTAGCTGATAAGGTTATTCTCGATGAGCCATTGCTTTACGAATCTTGTGGTAGTGGAGTGTGGTTACTGCCCTTTGAACATTTGTTGATTCTCAATTGGATTTTATCTCAGGCAAACGCGTGCTGCAACCATTTCTAAATTCCTGAGTTAAGGGGTTAATCAATAAGTTAATTAATGTTTTTTAATAAATTTGCCATTTCAATCGCCGTTACTGCGGCATCGTAACCTTTGTTGCCCGCCTTAGTGCCGGCCCGTTCTATCGCCTGCTCAATGGTATCCGTGGTTAAAACCCCGAATATTATGGGCAATCCCGTGTCAAGCGACACTCTGGCAATTCCTTTGGATACTTCAGCGGCCACATAATCGAAATGAGGCGTCGATCCGCGAATAACGGCACCCAGGCAAATGACGGCGTCGAATTTTTTTAAAAGAGCCATTTTCTGGGCGACCAACGGTATTTCAAACGCTCCGGGGACCCATGAAATTTCGATTGCCGATTCTTCAGCGCCGTGCCGGATCAGGCCGTCAATGGCTCCACTTAAAAGTTTGCTGCTGATAAATTCATTAAACCGCCCGATTACAATTCCGAAACGTAAGCCTTGGGCAATCAGTTTTCCTTCATTGGTTTTCATCGCCATTTTTGTGGACCTCCTCAATATTTTGAATGGAAAGCCCATCAAAAAGGTGTCCCATCCGTTCTTTCTTGGTATTTAAATAAGCCATGTTGGTCCGATTGACCGATGCATAAAGCGGCACCCTTTCCACAACCTCCAGCCCATACCCGCCTAATCCAGCTATCTTGCGGGGATTGTTGGTCAAAAGCCGAATTCGGGTCAGCCCCAAATCGGCTAAAATTTGAGCGCCGATGCCGTAATCTCTCATATCCGGCGGAAAACCAAGCTGAATATTGGCATCTACAGTATCGAACCCTTTATCTTGCAGTTCGTACGCGCGAATCTTATTGACCAGACCGATGCCCCGTCCCTCCTGCCGCATATACAGCAAAACACCTTGACCTTCCTCGCTGATTCGTTTCATCGCCGCATCAAGTTGCTCGCCGCAGTCACATCTTTGCGAATGGAAGACTTCGCCGGTAAGGCATTCGGAATGCACTCTGACCAAAACCGGTTGATCCGCAGGGATTATCTCTCCCATGACCAACGCAATATGATGCTCGCTACTGATGGTATTTTCGTAAGCGACAATCTTAAATTCTCCATAACTGGTAGGCAGTTTGGCGGTTGCAACCCTGTCAACCGACTTTTCATGCATTCTGCGGTATTGAATAAGGCTAGCCACTGTGATGATTTTAAGCCCGTGCTTTTTAACAAATTCCATAAGTTGAGGTACCCGGGCCATAGTCCCGTCATCATTCATGATTTCACAAATCATACCTGCCGGTAAAAGACCGGCTATCTTGGCCAAATCGACGACAGCTTCCGTATGGCCAGCCCGTCTTAAAACACCGCCTTTTTTAGCGATCAGCGGAAAAATATGCCCGGGTTTGTTGAAATCTCCGTCTTGAGCGGACGGATTAGCCAATTCCTTAACCGTCCGCGCTCTTTCATAAGCCGAAATGCCTGTCGTAGAGTCCTTATGGTCGACTGTAACCGTAAAAGCGGTTCCCATGTATTCTTTATTCCGTTCAACCATAATCGACAAGCCTAATTCGTTGGCTCTTTCTTCAGTTAAGGGAGCGCAAATCATCCCTTTCCCGTGAGTGGCCATAAAGTTAACACTTTCGGGAGTGACTTTTTCCGCGGCCATTAAAAGGTCGCCCTCATTTTCCCGGTCTTCATCATCAACGACCACAATCATTTTCCCTAATTTGAAATCTTCTAATGCCTCTTGAATTGAATTAAATTCCAAATCGATTCCTCCTTGTTAGTTTGCGCAATTATTAAACCTCGATCCGGCAAGTTCTGATACAAGGATTTGAAAGCTGTTTGCCGGATTGATGTTAAACAAATCCATTCTCTTTTAAAAATCCGACGGTGAGTCGGTTTTTGTAAGTCACGCTTGGTTGGATTCCGGTTATCAGTGTATGGACATATTTTCCGATAACGTCGCATTCAATATTTACGGTATCGCCCACCTCTTTTTGACTTAAATTCGCGGCTTTTTGCGTTAATGGAATCAATGAAACCCGAAAACAACTTGAATCCACTGAAGCCACCGTTAGGCTTACCCCGTTTAAAGCCACCGACCCCTGAGGTATTATGAATTTTAAAATGTTTTCAGGCGCTTCCAAAGAAAACCAAACTGCATTATCTTCAACTGCTTTTTCACTAATAATCCCAACGCCGTCGATATGTCCGCTAACAATATGGCCGCCCAACCGATCCGAAATCTTTAAAGCCCGCTCCAGGTTTACTTCTTGTTTAGGGGCCAGTGAGTTCAATGCAGATTTGCGAATTGTCTCCGGCATTCCATCTACAGTAAACTCGTTACGGCCATAGGCCGTAACTGTAAGACAGATACCGTCCACCGCAACACTATCTCCTATCTTGAGGTCGGCCACTACCGTTTGGCACTCAATCGAA
The DNA here is from genome assembly GCA_003501365.1 of Bacillota bacterium. Classification (GTDB taxonomy): domain Bacteria; phylum Bacillota; class UBA4882; order UBA8346; family UBA8346; genus UBA8346. Next base: position 2,973 of record DNPP01000448.1, on the reverse strand, counting down.
AGTTTGACGGAATTCCTACCATGGGTTATACTGCGGACCCTGCCGAGTTCCTCGATGATCCCGGTAAACATCATTTCTCACTCCCTTACGTCTAATGATTGCTCAGTTTTTACAGATATCCTTCGACGAGAATATCCTCCGCCAGTTTCTCAACGGTGACGGTTTTTAATAAAATCGAGTCTGCGATCAATGCCCGGCCGGGGCCTTCCACTGCGGTTAAAGCCGCGCTTCCCCCGATGATTTTGGGTGCTATGAAAACCATCATTTTATCAACAATTCCCGTTTCCAATGCGGATGCATTCAAGGCACCGCCCCCTTCCAACAGCACACTGTCGATTTCCCGCTTGGCAAGTTCGATCATTAACTGCTGGAGATCAACTTGCCCGTCATCCCCATCGGCTTTAATGATGGATACTCCTTTAGCCTTAAGGGACTCTTCCTTATCAGGCGCTATTTGCGAAGTGACGGCCAGAATCGTCCTTGAACCGGAATTCAGAGATTCGGTTATCACCCGGCTGCTTTCGGGTATTCTGCCGCGACTATCCACAATGATCCTTAGCGGACTTTTACATTCTCTTTCCTCACACCGGGCGGTTAATAGCGGGTCGTCCCTCAGAACCGTATTAATACCCACCATAACGGCAGCCACTCTTTCGCGGATCCGATGCACATACCGTCTTGAACTTTCTCCCGAGATCCATTTGGAGTCCCCGCAATATGTAGCAATCTTTCCATCGAGAGTCACGGCGGCTTTTAAAATAACAAACGGTTTTTGCCGGGTAATATATTTACTAAATATCTCATTCAGTTTTCCGGCTTCTTCCTGCAGTACACCCAGAGTAACCTTGATTCCCGCCTGTTTCAGCATTTCGATTCCGCTGCCCGCTACTTTAGGATTGGGGTCGGTCATAGCAATGACGACTTCTGCAAATCCGGCCTCAATAATCTTTTTAGCGCAAGGAGGCGTCCGGCCGTAGTGGGAACAGGGCTCCAAATTAACATATAGAGTACTGTTCCCCACATCCTGCCGGGCTTTTTGAATGGCGGCAGTCTCTGCGTGAGCCAGCCCCAAAGCTTCGTGAAATCCCTCTCCAATAATTTGCCCATCTTTGACGATCACCGCTCCCACCAACGGATTGGGGTTAGTTTTGCCCCAACCTAATTTGGCAAGCTCGATTGCTCTTTTCATAAAAATTTCGTGATTTGTCATCCGAAATCACCCGCCTAGAAATCCTTCAATGACTACCCGATAAAAATAGTTTCCCGCGCGAAAAAATAAAAATCCCTGGAAGTCCATACTCCCAGGGATGATCAAAACAAAAGTACAAAAATCTTCTTTCATCCAGACTGTACTGTCGGCTCCGGAATCTGACCGGATCTGCTTGCGCTCGCGGGCTCATTGTTTCACGTTTGTGCGAAACAACCTACCGCCGGTAAGGAATTACACCTAACCCTGAAGAGTGTCATAATTACAAGATATTCAATTAATCATAAAATATCATGTTTGGGCGGATAGGTCAAGGGAACCCTAAAGTCGGTCACAGTTTGAAAGGTCAGACGATATTTATAAAAATATCTTTCTTCTGCCGGAAGAACCTATTTCCATTTCTTCACGATATTTAGCAACCGTTCTTCTTGAAATCTCAAACTTCATGTTCTTTAATACCTCGCAAATATCTTGATCCGATAAAGGCCGCGTCTTGTCCTCGTGAGTAATGATCTTTCCAATTTCCAGCTTTACCAGATTTGAAGATATATTTCCCTCGGTTTGTGCCTGGCTAATCCCTCCGGTAAACAAATCTTTGAGTTGAATTGTTTTAAACGGAGTGCAGATATATTTATCCCGTATCGCTCTGCTAATTGTAGATTCGTGAAGATGAAGCGAGGCAGCAATATCAGCGATGGTCATCGGACGCAAATAGGATTCTCCTTTCCGGAAATATTCGCTTTGCAGCTCGATGATTTTTTCCAAAATGCCGAATATCGTTTTTTTGCGGTGTTCGATTCCTTTCATGAAGTAAAGCGCGCTGTTTAACTTGGTCTTGATATAATGAAAGGCCTCCGGATCTTCTTGCTTTCGCAAAATATCTACATAGTTCCGGTTGACGGTTAATTGAGGCAACATACTTTCATTCATTAAAATAAACAGCTGATCGTTGTTCCTCACAATATACGCTTCCGGTATAATATAATTTTCAGAGCCGCCGGTATAAAAGCCTCGGGCCGGTTTGGGCTCCAACGTTTTAATCATCTGACAATACTGCCCGGCCTTTTCCACTTCTACGTTTAGTCTTCGGGCGATCTCTCTCACTTTATTCCCGGCCACCAGTTCCAGACATTCATCCACTATCCGGTCCATCGTCTCATCCAATGCCAGCCTTTTGCGCAACTGAATTTTCAGGCACTCTTTCAAATCCCTGGCGGCCACACCCACAGGCTCAAAATCCTGAACAAGTGTTAGCGCATAATTTATCCTGTCCAACGGCATTTTCAGCTCCATCGCCAATTCTTCGACCGGACAACCTAAATATCCCTTTTCATCAATATTTTCAATCATGTAGCGGCATATGGACAGGATGGATTGTGGTTCATGGAGAGAGAGGAGCTGTTCCATCAAATAATCTTTCAATGTAGCCTTGGCGCTTACGAAATCCAGAGGGTCCATCCGCTCCCGGGAATCTTCAAACTCCGCAGGTTCATTTTGATTGACAATATCATGAATCAATCGTTCTGGGAGTAGGTCTTCTTTTTCGCCGGATATCTCTTGCCCTTCTTCATTTTCTTCTTCCGGAGAGACTTCCAATAGCGGATTTTCATCCAATTCTCTGGCAATGTCCTGTTGTAACTCAAATAAAGGCATTTGCAGAATCTTTAGCGATTGCTGCATTTCCGGAGTAAGGACCAATTTCTGTTGTTGGACGGGGCTTTGGGTAATTTTCAGTTCCATAGTGACGCCTCTTTGATTGATCCGCC
>DNPP01000180.1:2792-3075 GCA_003501365.1 Bacillota bacterium | reverse complement strand
AAAATCAATACAATCACTTAGAGGGTTGAATGGTATCCATATAAACGAATTTGCCGTTCTTTACGGTTTTAATCACTGCGCTTTTTACCGCATTACGATTTTCATCAAATGTAATGGTACCGGCGGCTCCCGGGAAATTTTTCGTGGCATTGATTGCATCCCGAAGTTTAGGGCCATCTGTGGTCTTCGCACGGGCAATGGCGGCGCGAATCACCAAATAAGCATCATATCCTAAAGCTGTAACTGCGGCAGGATCTTTATCCTTGTTGGCCTTGCGATATGC
>DNPP01000180.1:0-2474 GCA_003501365.1 Bacillota bacterium | reverse complement strand
GTCGAGAAGACTACGCCTTCAACATCTTTTTTACCGATATCCAGGAATTCTTGAGTCTCCCAGGTATCCCCGCCGATAATCGGGCAGGTAATTCCCAATTTTCTAGCTTGGCTGATCACTAAGGCTGATTCGGTAAAGTTACCGGGTGCAAAAATCACTTCCGGATTTTTAGCCTTAATATTGGTTAACTGAGCGGAGAAATCTTGATCCCCGGTATTATAATTGGCTACAGCAACCACACAATTATTATCTTTGGTTAATTTTTTAAAGCTTTGAGTAAAGAAACTAGCCAGTCCTACGGCATAATCATTGGAGACTTCTTGAACGATAGCCGCTTTTTTAGCTTTTAATTTACCAAAAGCATAATTGGCCATTACAGTTCCTTGAAAAGGATCGATAAAACAGACCCGGAAATAATAGGGGTTATCTTGAGTTACCAACGGATTGGTGCAAGATGCGCCGACTGTAGGAACTTTTGCATTCTTGACGATATCACCGGCGGCCATCGAAAGTGAACTGCCCCAACTGCCGATAATCGCTACAACTTTGTCTTTTTCAACAAGTCTGGCGGCAGCAGTAGCGGCCTCAACCTTGTCCGACTTGTTGTCGGCAATGACCAGCTCGATTTTTTTACCGGATACTGTGGGATAGAGTTGATTGGCAAGTTTGATACCTTCAACCTCTAATTCCCCACCGGCTGCATTCGCGCCGGTCATCGGTTCAAAAATACCGATCTTGATGGTATTACTTGCCGCTGCGCCGGATACGCTTACAAACACCGGGATTAACAGAACTAAGGCTAATAAAAAACACAAACCACGTCTCATTAAATTTCCCCCTTTTTTTTATTTTGGGTTTCATAAAAACCCAAACAAATCTTGTGCCGGATTATTGGAGAAAGTAAAACTGCTAAACCTCAAATGAGTTTGCCAAACTAACCTCATTACAGTTGCTAGGCTAGTCCTTATTTCCTTTGCTTAATATTATTAGTAAATAAACCAAAGGATTCCCCTAATCCAAAAAATTACTATAAGGCATTCGACATCCTTGTGGTTAGTCCTGCCCCAAATCAAAGAAAATATAGAAATATCAGCCATTGGAAAAAATTTCAACATGGGTGACAGCGTGGAGATTCCAAAACGCGTTGCGGGTTTTATGGCTGGAAACCGGTATATGTTTAGTTAAATCAAGGTATCCGCCAATATCGGATCTTCTTTCAAAAGCCGTTTGGCAAAAGCCCGGCTATCTTCTTGATGAATATAAGTATAGCGGTCCGGCTTAATGGTCGGTGCGATATCAATAGCCTTCTCAAAATCGGCGGCCTGTATCTGCAGGCTTTTTACATACCGGAAAAAGCCGGTTTCAACCAAAAATTTGGTCACTCTGGCCGCCCGGTGATCCTGAACCTTACTCATAAGATAGGTGGCAACACCGACTTGAATCCCGTGAAGATAGGGCTTTTCAAGCAAAGAATCAAGGCCATGGGAGATTAAGTGTTCACTACCGCTGGCAGGGGCGCTGTTACCGGCTATCTCCATAGCAATTCCGCTCATAATCAAGGAATCAACCAATTCATTCAGAAAAAATTCATCCCGGATATTCAGCTGAATATCCATTCGGACAACACTATTCACCGACTTCTTGGCGATCATGACCGCAAAATCGTTGACCATGCCTTTATTATTTTGCTCCTCATACTCCCAATCATAGACGGCGGTGATTTTTGAGACCAAGTCGCCAATCCCAGAGTAGATCAGGCCCTCCGGTGAATTTTTGATCACATTAATATCCACGATGATACCGTAGGGCATTTTCGCGGGGACTGATCTGCGGCGGCCACCCACCAGCAGTGAACAGCCTGAGCTTGAGAAGCCGTCATTGGATACTGAAGTGGGAATGCTGATGAAAGGTAGATTATTGACAAAGCTGATATATTTGGCCATATCCAAAACCCTGCCACCGCCAACCCCGATAATCACCTGAGTATGAGCGGGTATCCCATATGCAAACCCGGCTAAATATTCAATTTGATTATTATCCTGCTCAAACAGACGCAATATATTGATATTCGCTTTCTGCAACGAATCCGTGATGGACTCGCCAAATAATTGTACCATGCCCGATCCGAAGCACAAAACTGCATTTGAAAAGCCGCTTTTCCTGACGGCTGCGCCAACATCGGCGAGGTTCCCCCTACCGACATTCAAAATAGTGGGGATCGAAATCCTGCTGGTGGTAGTCTTCATCAATAAGACTCCTTGATCTCAAAATAAAATACCCATTGATTTTCAAAAACAAAATTACATATATCCGCCATTACAACCTTTCTTATAAAATTCGTGAACAACCCAAGAAATCCCTTTTTAACCGTATATCCCATAACTAAGAAAGATCACAATCCTAAAAAAGATGAGTTGCTATAAGCAACCCAAAACAAATAATCCTATATGACTATATATGTTGAATTAAAATTC
>DNPP01000465.1:3424-6369 GCA_003501365.1 Bacillota bacterium | reverse complement strand
CTTTAAAAACCTTGAAAGTTAAAACGGCGGCAATTTTTGTGGATAATGCCAATGATTACAGCAAAGGCTTAGCCAAATTCTTCAAAGAAAGCTTTATCAAAGGCGGCGGTAAAATTGTTTCTGAAGAAGCTTTTATGGCCGGCGACAAAGATTACCGTACTCAATTGACCAAGATTAAGATGAAGAATCCGGCTTTCCTCTATGTTCCGGCATACTATCAAGAAGATGGTTTAGTTGCTCAACAAGCCCGTGAACTTGGAATTAATATTCCGATGGGCGGCGGTGATGGTTGGGATTCCCCAGACCTAGTTAAGATTGCCGGAGAAAGCGCTTTAAATAAAATTTACTTCAGCAATCACTATTCAGTTGATAGTAAAAACCCCTTATCTATGGCTTATGTAAAAGAATATACCGCGACCTATAATATGCCTCCGGATGCATTGGCCGCTCTTGGTTATGACGCAGCCATCATTATGGTAGAAGCGATTAAAAAAGCAAAGAGTGTTGAACCGGCTAAGGTCCGTGATGCCATGGCCAAATTAAAAGTAGCGGGTGTTTGCGGCGTGGTTACTTTCGATAAAAACCGTAACCCGGTTAAATCGGCTGTTATCATCGAGCTTAAGAACGGCAAACAAACATACAACTCAACTGTCAACCCCTAAGCAAATGTTGGCAATGAGGTGGGGAGCACTCTCCTCACCTCATTTTATTGTATTGAATTAATTGATAGTATCTATGCGATGAAAATTATATAGGCCAATTGCGTTTTCAAAAAATATTTTCCGCCTATTTCCAAATAGTATTTACTCACTTTAATAGATTCGTTATACTACAAAGGGTGGCACTTCAATTCCATCTCGGATTCATGGCCTCATTATTACATGTTGCTTTATAAGGAGTGAAACAGATGAAAGATTTTTTGGTCGGTTTTCTGCAGTATTTGATTCAAGGGATATCCTTGGGGAGTATTTATGCTTTAATCGCCATTGGCTACACCATGGTGTACGGCATTTTGAAATTAATCAATTTTGCTCACGGTGATGTTTACATGGTGGGCTCTTATGCCGGTTTGTTTGCGGCATCCTATTGGGTGATTAATATTACCAAACATGCGGCTATTTTTCCGACAATTATCGCGGCAATGATTATTTGTGGTTTGGTTGGTTTTGTCATTGAAAAGTTGGCATACAAACCATTACGGCAGGCGCCCAAAATGATTTATCAAACAGCGGGCATAGGCGCTTGTTTCGGGTTTTTTGCCTACACCTTCTTTCGGTGGCCGATGTGGCAATCCATTGCTTTGTTCGCGTTGGTTTGCGGTATCATCGGTTATTTCATCGAAAAAGAAATGGCTAAAAAGTTTAATATTACATCTACATTGATATTGGCAGTGATTGTCGGCTGTATTGGTACTTTTTATTGGAAGTCGTCTTTCATGGTATCGTTCATCTTTTCTATCCCCTTCTTTCTGCTATTTTGGCTGGTTTTTGAAGCGGTCCACCGGCGGCCGTTCAATCCGGCGCCTAGGCTGGCGGCTTTAATCACTGCTATCGGCGTATCATTCTTTTTAGAATATGCAATGATGTATTGGCAATCTCCCAATCAGCAATATTATCCGAAGATTTTAACCGATAAGATTTTTGAATTTAAAATGGGGGGAAATTTGAGTATTTTTGTCTTCGGTCAGCATATTATCTTTTTTGTGGCAGCCGCCATTTTGGTTATTTTACTAATGCTGCTGGTTAATCACACCAAAGTCGGTCGGGCAATGCGGGCTGTTTCGTATGATGGCGAGGCGGCACAGTTGATGGGTGTCAATGTTAACAATACTATTTCCATGACTTTTGCAATCGGGTCCGCATTAGCTGGGGCTGCCGGAGTTATTTTCGGCTGCTTCTATCCTTTCGACCCGTTACTCGGAATGATGCCGGGCTTAAAAGCGTTTATTGCGGCCGTGCTTGGTGGTATCGGCAGCATACCTGGCGCCATGCTTGGCGGTATTCTGATGGGAGTCGCCGAACAAATGGCGGTTGGTTTTGGTTCTTCCGCTTTGCGCGATGTGGCGGCGTTTGTTATATTAATTATCATCCTGCTTTTCAAACCCACCGGTTTGTTTGGCAAGAACACCAATGAAAAGGTATAAGTGAGGTGAAGAGAATGCTTAATCAAAAATGGGTCCGGATTATTATATTTGTTATTGTTCTATATGGTATTTGGAATCTGGTTTACGGGGTTGTAAATGATTTCTGGAAGTTCAATTTTTTAATTCTGGGGATCAATATCATCTTGGCGGTCAGCCTGAATTTGATTAACGGCTATAATGGCCAATTCTCGTTGGGTCATGCCGGATTTATGGCGGTGGGTGGCTATACTTCAGCCGTTGTCACGTTATATTACAGTAAAGCCCTAATGGCCATTGGTTTGACCCCATTTTTTATTTTTCTATTAGCGATATTGGCCGGCGGAATTTTTGCAGCAGTATTCGGTTTTGTGATTGGTTTGCCGACTCTACGGCTAAAAGGGGATTATTTAGCCATTGCCACACTTGGTTTTGGTGAGATTATCCGGTTATCCGTATTGAATGTCGACTATTTGGGAGCCGCTACCGGTATGAAAGGGTTGCCGGCTTATACCAATGCCAATTGGGTATTTTTCTTGACTATAATCACGGTGCTGATCATCTATAACTTAATCAATTCTTCTCATGGCCGGGCTATTTTATCCATTCGTGAGGATGAGATTGCAGCCGAAACCATGGGTATCAATACCACCCGCTATAAGGTGGTAGCGTTTGTAATCGGAGCTTTTTTTGCTGGAGTTGCCGGTGCGTTATTCGCCCATAACATTCGCCTGGTTACCCCGACTTCTTTTACATTTTTACAGACCACATACATTTTGGTGATGGTGGTCTTAGGCGGCTTGGGTAGTACCAGTGGAGTAATCCT
>DNPP01000465.1:0-3024 GCA_003501365.1 Bacillota bacterium | reverse complement strand
GATTCCTTTTTTATCTAAGAAAGAGGGTGATTCATATGGCGCTATTGCAAGTAGAAAAGCTAACTAAGGTATTTGGCGGCTTACGGGCAGTGTCTAATGTTGAAATGAAGATTGAACCGGGCGAATTAGTCGGCCTAATTGGGCCTAACGGAGCGGGCAAAACAACGATTTTCAACTTGTTGACCGGAGTGATTCCTCCGAGTGAAGGTCAAATTGTCTTTAACCAAAAAAGCATTGTCGGGTTAAAGCCCTATAATGTAACCGATATTGGTATCGCCCGTACCTTCCAGAATATTCGGTTATTTAAAACGCTATCAGTATTGGACAATGTACGAATTGCCTATCATCACCGGGTAAAGTACAATTTGTTTGAGTCGATGCTTTTCCGTTTCGGCCGGTTTCGGACGGAAGAAGCGAAATTAACGGAAGAGGCTTTAAATTTCTTGGATATTTTCGGGCTAAAGAACTTGAGCGGAGAATCGGCCCAAAACTTGCCTTATGGTATGCAACGCCGTTTGGAAATCGCCAGGGCTATGGCTACCGGTCCTAGTTTATTGCTGTTGGATGAGCCGGCAGCAGGGATGAATCCGCAGGAAACCAAAGAACTTATGGAGCTCATTGATTTTATCCGGAAAAAGTTCAAGCTTACGATTTTATTGATTGAACATGATATGAGTTTGGTCATGGGCATCTGTGAGCGAATCTATGTTCTTGATTACGGCCAATTGATTGCCGAAGGCACTCCAGCCGAAATTAAAGCCAATCCGCGGGTAATCGAGGCATATCTTGGCGAGGAGGCATCATAAATGCTAGCAGTTAAAAATATAAATGTTTATTATGGAGCAATTCATGCAATTAAAGATATTTCCTTTGAGGTCAATGAAGGAGAAATTGTGACCTTAATTGGAGCCAATGGCGCCGGTAAAAGTACCATTTTAAAGACGATCTCCGGGCTCGCCAAATCAAAGAGCGGTGAAATTATCTACCAGGATGTAAGTTTGACTTCGTTGCCTGCTCATGAAGTAGTAAAACATGGGATCTCCCAAGTTCCGGAAGGCCGGCGCATTTTTGCCAATATGTCGGTTAAAGAAAATCTGGAGATGGGCGCCTATCACCGTCGGGATCTAGCGGCTATCCCCTCGGATATTCAACATATCTATGAATTGTTCCCCCGTTTAAAAGAACGTAAAAATCAACTTGCAGGGACCCTTTCCGGTGGTGAACAACAAATGTTGGCAACCGGCCGCGGTCTGATGTCCCGCCCCAAGCTGTTGCTAATGGATGAACCATCGATGGGACTCGCCCCCTTATTGGTTAAAGAAATTTTTGAGATTATCAAAGAAATCAATAAAGAAGGAACCACTATCCTGCTGGTTGAACAAAATGCACATATGGCTTTATCCATTGCTAACCGTGCCTATGTTTTGGAGACCGGAAAGATTGTCTTGGCAGGATTGGCAAAAGAATTGGCTCAAAACGAGCAAGTGAAGAAAGCGTATCTTGGCGGTTGATGATTTATTAGGTTAAAAACGCCGGTATCACCTAAAGAAAAATTTCACAATGCCGAAGTAATAAATAGTAAAATCGTGAAAAGTCGTGAAAAGGGGGTCGTCAAATGTTTGTAAAAGATCGCATGACAGTAGATCCGGTTACTATCAGTGATATGGCGCCGATCATCGAAGCCGGGGAGATATTTCACAAGAATAATTTTGCCCGTCTGCCGGTGATGCACGATGGTAAATTGGTGGGAGTGATTACCCAAGATGATCTGTTGAAGGTCAGCCCGTCTCAAGCTACTACCCTTAGTGTATGGGAATTAAATTATGTGTTATCCAAATTGCTTATCAAAGATGCGATGACAAAAAATCCGATTACCATTTCACCGGATGCTACTTTGGAAGAAGCTGCATTATTGATGCGGGAAAAAGAAATCGGTGCGCTTCCTGTGGTGGAAGGCAATAAATTAGTCGGTATTATTACCGAATCCGATATCTTTGATGCATTTTTGGACCTAATGGGTTTGAAACGGACCGGAACCCGGATCTCCATTGATTTGGAAAACCGGATTGGCGTTATTGCTGAAATCACCGATTTAATCAAGAACGAAGGAATTAATATTGTGTCTTTGGCGCTTTTCCATCGGGATATTGCTTCGGGTGAACTCGTACTGCGGTTGGACAGTCATGAAGCGGAGAGAGCAATTGATAAAATAAAGGCAAAAGGTTATAAAGTACTGCATATCGCTACTTGGAAATGACTAAAAAGTATATATTTAAAACAGGTGTTTTAACTATATACTTTAAAGTACACGGTGGGAATCAACTTTGAGGGTATTAAAGGTATTAAAAAGAAGAGCTAACGCGATTTACTTAATCACCGGGGTTGAAGGGTGATGTTGAAATCCGCTGGCTCTTCCTAATTAATCAAAAAGTGTATAGAATGTTATTTTATGGGAATTACAAAAGTAAATCTATTTTTTGGAAAGCGCAGGGAGGCACGGTATGTCCAGGGGAGTTAAGATATATATCGCGATTCTAAGTTTTGCATTAATGTTTGCATTGGGCACGGGTACACGTACATGCACACAGCGTGAACAGAGTTCAAACCACCGCGCGCAAGAGAGGTCAAATTGGTTCGCTTCGCTTAGCGGCAGTTTTGATCTAAAGCTCAAAGAGACATCAAGCGATGCGCTGGAATCAAGTAATTCGGCTGTGGATGAAAATTTGAAGCCGGCGGATATGCATCCGACTGATAATTTAATGATATCCCAAATGACAGAACCACCGGTTGTCAAAGGCGTTTATTTGACCGGTTGGATTGCCGGAAAAACCGACTCTTTTCAGCAGTTAATTTCCTTTATTAATAAAACGGAGATCAACTCGCTGGTAATTGATGTAAAGGATGATTCCGGAACCATTAGTTATACAACTGAGGTTCCGTTGGCTAAAGATATCGGCTCTACTTGTAAAAAATACAATCCGGAAAAAGTATTGGCGACCTTACAGGCCAATCATATTTACCCAA
>DNPP01000264.1 GCA_003501365.1 Bacillota bacterium | reverse complement strand
TGGGTGGGAAACGCAAAAGAAATGCCCCGGGCCCTAAATTCTTTCATCAGGTTTAAATTGATCTGCTGTTGAATATCCATATAATAATTGAAATCACTGCTTAAAACATAGTAAGCGTTCTCGAACACTAAAGCAGAATCGCCAAATGACGCAAAATGAGCCCGATCAAAAAGGGTCTCTTCCAAATTTTCAATAATCCTGCGGACCACTCCCGGTATCTCCTGAATCTGTTCAAGCGGAGTATCATAGGTTATGTTGAACTTAAATAAAACCCGCCTTTGCTCCATCCGCTTATAATTTCGCACCCGCGAATTGGATAAATCGGTATTGGAAAAAACCAGTTGTTCTCCTCCCAGACTTCGGATTCGCGTGGTCTTAATGCCGATATGTTCTACCGTGCCCGCAAATTCGCCGATGACAATAAAATCTCCCAGTTCAAACGGACGGTCAAAGAATATTGTAAAGTAATTGAACACATCTCCCAACACAGTTTGGGATGCCAATGCAACGGCGACGCCGCCTATGCCAAGGCCGGCCATCAAGGCTGAGATTTTAACGCCTAAATTATCCAACCCAATGATCCCCGCCAATACCCAGATAATGAATTTCACCACCGGCATAATGACCTTAATCGCCTGTTGTTTGGATAAATTCATGTCTTTCCGTTTCAAAAGAAAGTTGGCGACGCTATAATTTAAAATTGCCAGTACAAGCCTTACGCCGATAATAATCAGCAATACCAATCCTACCGTGTCGACAAATTGAGTGATACCCGGTTTCAGTTTTAATATTTGAATACTCATATAAAAGAGGCCAAATAAAACCAAAGGTAACAACCGTTTTTCGATAGCCTTGACCACAAAATCATCCATCGAGGTTTCGGTTTTCAGCGCCCATTGCTTGAAACGACGAAAAAAGATCCGTTCCAATACAAAGAAGATAATGAGCCCTACCACGAATGTACCGGCTGCGGTTACATACTCCGATATCTTATTCTGAAAGACTATTTGGCGTAAAAACTCGTTAATCAATCAAGTGCTCCCTTCCAAAAACTATAAGGACTGTTTTATATCCAGTTAATCAGTATATTCTTGTTGTCTCTCCCATCTCCTGTTGTTTAATTTAACCTGCCATCCCAATTGAATTCAAGACTTGCACGCGACACACACTTCTTTTGAAAAAAGCGAACGAACCGCCGTGACCGAAAAAAGCGAGCTACTGTTTCGACGCTCGCACCGATACTCTTTTGCCTTCAATAAATCCAAATTATCTAATATGAATCCAACTCCAGCTCCACCTGAAATTAACAAAATACATCGATCGTTTTTGCTGAAATTACTTCAAAGATTTTAAATTCTCGACAACAATCTCTTGTTAATCTCTACCTTAGGCAAGGGAAATACTAAAGTTTCCGATTTTAGCCTTGCATTACTCATAAAAAAATCTCTGAAATGCCAAGGAAGCACTATTAAATAATCCATTTTACCGCCCAAAAGATTTCCTTCCGGAATAATGGGTATCCATGTGCCGGGAGTGAAACAACCGTATTTTTCAATATTTACTTCACCGATGCATTGAATATCCCTTTCTGTTAGACCGCAATACTGAAGAATAACATTTCCTTTTGTCGATGCGCCAAGTGCTGCGACTATTTTGCCTTCACTTCTGGCTGATCTTATAAATTCTAATAGATCATCCTTTGCTTTTGCTACTCGTAAGGCAAATTCATTATAAGGCTTAATTGTGTCAAGACCATTCTCGTGTTCGCCATCAAGAATCTTTTGTACCAAAGGAATCGTAATAATTTCCTTCGTAGATTTAGTTACTGTAACCGAGAAGCTGCCTCCGTTTATATTATTAAATTCAACATCAATGATATTAAAACCCATTCTATCGGTCATCCATTTGATTTGATGCAATGTGTAATACTCTAAGTGTTCATGGCAGACTGTATCGTATGAATTCATCTTTAGCATCGCCGGCATATAACTTTGCTCAAAAACCCAGATGCCGTCATCAGCCAATACTTCATGAATCTCTTGCATAAACCTCATCGGATTTTCTACATCATAGAACATTGAAAATGATGTAATCACTTTTACTTTCTTATTTGGAAAACGTTCTTTCAGCAAATCCGCAGAAAAAAAAGTCAGGAATCAATTGGATATTTGAGGGATAATAATTACTGAATTTAATTCCCGTAGGGTCAATCCCTATCAAAGTAGAGCCGTTTGAAGGATATGCCTGTAACGTTGTACTATCGTTACTGCCAATATCCACAACCAGATCACCCTTTTGTAGATTCACCATTGAAAGAATTTTTTTCACTTTCTTATCAAGATGCTCCACCATGCTGGTATTAAGACCGGAACGGTAACCATAATTATCGCCATACATCTCATTCAAATCATAGGAATACTCCAATTGTAAAAGCCCGCATACATTAGCATCGCCCGTACATTTCACTAATTTTAAAGGGCCGGTTGTTATATTCTCTCCTTTGGTTCGCGGAAAAACTCCCGTGAGCATCTGCTCTCCCAAATCAAGTACGCCTACTAAGTTTTCATTCCCACATATCCTACAGCTATCTATTTTTTTATACATTATGAACCACCCTTTCAATTCATCATGTTTTTTATATTTCGCATTTCTTCATCAACCATCATCTTCACCAAATCAAAAAAGTTCACTGTTGGTTTCCAACCTAACATTTTTCTGATCTTTCCGGAATCCCCAACTAACTGTATTGATTCAGCAGGACGATATAAATCAGATTCAACATATACATAATCCCTATAATCCAAATCCAAATAACTAAAAGCGCATTCACAGAAATCACGCACCGAATGTACTTCACCCGTTGCCACAATATAATCATCAGCAATCGGGTTTTGTAACATCAGCCACATCGCTTTCACGTAATCTCCGGCAAAACCCCAATCCCTATAAGAATCAAGATTGCCTAAACATAGCTGATTCGACAAGCCAAGCTTAATTCTAACAGCCTCATTACTAATCTTTTTTGTAACAAAACCTAATCCCCGCCGAGAACTTTCGTGATTATATAAAATAGCGGAACATGCAAAAATACCATAGCGTTGACGATAGATTTTAACCATGTTGTGAGCATAAAGTTTGGCCGCTCCGTAAGGGCTGCGAGGATAAACCTTTGTTTCTTCAGATTGTGGTGTTTCAGTTGTTGCACCAAACATCTCACTACTCGATGCCTGGCATACTTTAATATCTTTATTCACAGCACGAATAGCTTCAAATATTCGGGTTAGTCCAAGCCCGTTAATATCGCCGATAGCTATCGGGTCATCATACATACCCGCACCGGATGAGTATGCGGCAAAATTATATACCTCCTCAATTTTATATTTTTGTAAGACTTCCATTATTGGCGGCTGATCTTGCATATTCCATTGATACAAATTTACTCTGTTTAACAATGACGGTGTAAGTTTATCGACGGCTTTTTTCAAATCCCGGGCAACACCAACAACGTTATATCCGTTATTAATTAATAACTCAGCTAAATATGAGCCATCTTGCCCTGTTATACCTGTAATCAATGCATTTGCCATTTTTAAAAGGAACACTTCCTTGACATAAAGATAATAGAATGATTATCAAATTTAGCTCGTGCGATTATAACAATAATGAACTCCAATGAAAATCTTTCTTGGAAAACACGCAATAAGCCACGCAAAAGTCTTCCATAGACGATTCATATGTAAGGCTGAGAAATATCGATAGTACGTTTGAATGTTATAACTGCCTCTACTTCTCTCAGCGGCAAGAGTTCTTAAACTCCGCCAAGGTTCTCTTCTGCAAACGCTCTGTTTAGCTTCGGAAGATATATGTTTCAACGACCATATTAATTTGGGCCATTTGAACATCCAAATGTCAAAGCTTCGGGGTATCCATTGCGAATTTCCATAACGGATAATTATATAAGGTTCAGAAATAATCAATGAAGAGCCCGGCAAAGGGCTTTGAAAAATCATACCAACATGAACAAAATCGGTACCATAATACAATTCCCGTTCTCGGCTCAGCCAAATACTACGGCGGATCACAATAGCGCCAATGTACATGAGATATTCCGCCGAATCAATAAATAAGTCTTCCATATCATCCGGACCATATTTTTTATTCTCGTCGGTTGCTATATGCTTTTTTACCAATCTTTTTGATAAATCACGGGTACGCATTTCTGCGTTTACGACTACTAAATCATACTCTTCATTAATCGCGCTTTTTACTGCATTAACTGCTCCGGGTTTTAAAATGTCATCATCTGAAAATAGCCAACAATAATTGCCATAAGCAAGCTGCACGGACTTATCGTAATCCTGATCAAGCCCGCCCTTAGTAGGAAGGCGGATATAGCGAATCCGTGTTTCTTTCATAATGTATTGACGTACGACATCCTCGGTATTATCTTTCGAAGCACCATCTACTATCAATATTTCAACATCATCGTCCAACTGCGGAATTATGCTCTCCAATGTTTCACCAATAAAAGCAGCGCGGTTATATGTGGGGATACAAATAGACAAAATAGGATTGCTCTCAGATTTAGAATCCATTTTTCCTTCCCTCCTTGTTTCAAGATCACATTATCATTACTCATGACAGACATTGACGGTATATCCATTACACTTTACGAGCAGATCACGCTCTGCCTCCTTTAAATCTTCTTTCACCATTTCCGTAAATGAGATTTTAGGTTCCCAACCAAGTTTTATCTTTGCTTTAGTCGGATCACCAAGAAGGGTTTCCACTTCAGTAGGCCTAAAATAACGGGGATCAACAGCCACTATACATTTTCCCGACTTGTCATACCCTTTTTCAGCGATACCCTCGCCTTTCCATGTAATATTAATTCCCAACTCGTTGGCTGCAATATTGACAAAATCACGGACCCGGTATTGCACACCCGTGGCAATAACAAAATCTTCCGCTTCGTTTTGTTGCAGCATCAGCCATTGCATTTCAATATAGTCTTTCGCATAACCCCAGTCCCGCAAGGCATTAAGGTTCCCCAGGTAAAGTCGCTCCTGCATGCCAAGCTTGATACGCGCTAAAGCCCGGGTAATTTTACGGGTAACAAAATTTTCTCCACGCTTAGGAGATTCATGATTAAAAAGAATTCCATTACATGCATAGATTCCATATGCTTCGCGGTAATTAATTGTAATCCAATAAGCATAAAGTTTTGCAACAGCATACGGACTGCGTGGATAAAAAGGGGTAGTCTCCTTTTGAGGCATCTCCTGAACTAAACCAAATAATTCTGAAGTGCTGGCCTGATAAAACCGAGTCTTCTTAATTAAACCAAGTAAACGAATGGCTTCCAATATTCGTAATGATCCTAAAGCGTTGGTATTAGCCGTATATTCAGGTTCTTTAAAGGAAACTGCCACATGGCTTTGCGCACCCAAATTATATATTTCGTCAGGTTGTATCTGCTGAATTATACGGGTTATATTAGATGTATCCGTTAAATCACCATGATGTAAAAAAAACCTAACCCCGTCTTCATGAGGATCCTTATAAAGGTGATCAATACGTGCAGTATTAAAAAAAGAAGCCCTGCGTTTTATCCCGTGTACAATATATCCTTTATTTAGTAAAAATTCCGCTAGGTAGGATCCATCCTGACTGTTATGCCTGTAATTAACGCTACTTTATTCAATCAAAAACGCTCCTCTTTTATTATTATTACAACTTATAGGAACTATCATTGCAGAGGGTCAATAGTAAATATTTATGTCTTATTTAATATTCATTTTATTCTATATTTTCTTTATTGATTGTAATAATCCTGCAACTCGAATGAATTTAAACCACCGAACTACCGGAACTACCGGAACTCAATAAAATACTTGAATATGTGAGGGAGAATGACATATTCCAATATATGGTCACCGTTCCGCCATTACAGAAATGAAACGGATTGTTTGAATGTCTTCAATCCAAGATATGACGGAAGGAAACGAAGTTGGACTTCTGATCCAGTTTTCTTTGCCAATGCTCATCGGCAATGTTTCCCAACAATTTTATAATTTAATTGATTCAATCGTTGTGGGAAAGTATATCGGTGCTAATGCACTTGCAGCAGTAGGTGCTACCAATTCCTTGAATTTTTTATGTTTTTCCATGTGTTTGGGATTGTCCATTGGAATCAGTATCGTTATTTCACAGTATTTTGGCGCCAAGAAGGAAGAAGATGTTAAGAGGGCTATTGCAAATAGCGTTTATGTTATAGCAATATCAGGGATCATCGTGAGTATATTAACCTGTTGTCTCGCCCGTCCGATTTTACAAGCCATGCATACGCCGTCTGAAATTTTGGATGATTCCACTGCATTCTTAAGAATCGTATCCGGTGGTATGATGGCTGTGGCGGCTTATAATGCTATAGCTGCCATACTCAGGGCCTTAGGAGATTCAAAGACGCCTCTGATTTTCTTAGTTTTATCCTGTGTAATTAATGTTGTTTTGGACCTATTATTTGTCCTTAAGTTTGGATTGGGTGTAGCAGGAACCGCCTGCGCCACTATGATTTCCCAGGGAATCGCCGTCCTAGGCTGCACCGTTTTTACATTCATGAATAATCCCTATTTTAAATTAAAAAAAGAACACCTCAAAATAAACTGGCCAATTATTAATAAATGTATCAGAATCGGCATTCCTGTTGCATTACAGAACTCGATGATCGCATTATCATTAGTAGCACTGCAGCGTGTCGTAAACAGCTTTGGAGAGGTGGCAGTTGCAGCCTATACAGCAACCAGCAGAGTAGAACAATTGATACAGCAACCCTTCAATTCATTAGGTGCAGCCATGGCTACCTTTGCGGGTCAGAATATGGGGGCTAAAAAGTTGGAACGAGTGAGAAAGGGATATCATAAAAGTATTTTATTAGTCGCTGCATTTAGCCTTATGGCGCTGCTCCTAGCTCAGCTTGCGGGCATGCCATTATGAAAATGTTTGTTGAGGATGGAGCCGTGATAGCTCTTGGGGCTAAGGCCATTAGGATTACCAGCTGCATGTATTTTGCTCTTGGAATGATTTAATTGACTATTCCTTTAGCTCAGGACTATAAAAGGGCTAAATCTTTTTAACTGGGGAGAATCACTGGCAAAGGAACGCGAACGCGGCCAAAAATGCAAAGAAAAGATCTTTTTCCACCATGAAGGTCATGAAGAACATGAAGAACTATATAGAGCGAAGATCTACTAAAAAACTTCATGACCTTCATGCTCTTCATGGTAAAAATATTTAAATTTTTTCCTGAGTAAATGGGATAGTCAACTTTTTCAAAGAAAATCATATACCGCAACCGAATAAACTGGCTGGTCGGGTTTATAATGAACTCCATAAACCCCAATTACAAGCTCGGCCAGCAATCATCCGGGCAAAGTCCCGCTCACCGGACTGATTGAACAAATTCAAGTCCTAAATAAGCAGATTAAGGACTATGACCGGGAAATTGAACGGTTTTTAAGTCCCATTCCGACAGCCCAATCTTCGCCAGTTTAAACCGGGCGGGTAAACGGCTGGCTCCCAGATTACTGGCGGAATGGGGCGACAACCGGGAACGTTTTAGTTGTGCGAAAGAAGTTCAAGTGCTGGCTGGTACTTCACCAACACCATATCAATCCGGTAAGCTGAGTTGGCCTCATTTTCGCTGGTCGTGTATTAAAGACTTTCGTTATGTTATGCAATTGTATGCATGGCAGTCCACTTTCTCCGAACCTTGGGCTCTTGCTTATTATCAACGGAAGCGTTCCCAAGGGAAAAAGCACCATGGAGCGGTTCGTGCTTTAGCAAATGTTTGGGTCCCCATTATCTTTGCCATGTGGCAGAATCGTCAACCTTATAACCAAGATGCTTTTGTTGCTGCTCAAAAGAAGCATCAAAAACAAATTGCATAATTTTTATTTTAGCTCTTGACATAGAGGGTCTCTTGCTCTCTCCCTATGGAGCTTTTTAAATGGGGAAGAGCCCGCCTTTCGAGAAAGGCGCGAGTTCAGCTTTCCGCCAATCGCCTCCCCATTTCATAAGCTTTTTGACAATCGGCCGGGAACACTTCCTGCCGTCTTTGGGTTTTGGCGTCCACATTGACCCCGGATGTTTCATATTTGGAATAATCGTCGAATTGATAGGTATCGTTGACCAGCAAAGTTTCGGAGGAACCAAAAATCACCTTCAAAACCATTTCGTTGATCCGGGCAGGTTGGTCAAAGTCCATTTGTTTCATGCGCTCCTCGGGTGCGCCCAGGGTATAAATAAATCCGGTTTTGATCTTTCTCTCAAATAGGGAGGAATGATCGGCGTTGTAAGCCAGGTATTGAAATATCAGCCGTTCTAACAAAGCATGCATCACTCCGGTAACTGCCCCCAGATAAATCGGGGAACCCAGTAGAATGGCGTCGGCTTCGGCCGCTTTTTGGAGGATTGGCTTTAAATCATCCTTCAATGCGCACTGGCCATAACTTTTGCCTCCCAGCCTTTTGCATTCGAAACAACTGATACAACCTTTGAATTGCAAATCGTAAAGATGAATCAGTTCGGTTATTGCGCCTTGGGAAGATGCTCCTTCCAGCGCCTCACTTAATAATAGCGCTGTGTTAAAAGATTTTCTGGGACTCCCGTTCAATGCTAATACTTTCATAATAATACCCTCCATTTTTTATAATGGGTTTGCTTGATTTGATTGTATTCTATATTGGGAAATAATTGAAGAATGCACTTTTTTGTTATATACTAAACAAAAAGTAAGTGAGTAATTGAAGAGGATTTTTTTAATGAAAAGCAATGAACTCGAAGAGTTCCGCTGCCCGGTGACCTATACCCTATCGGTGGTCGGGGGCAAGTGGAAATGGATCATCCTTTACATGATATATCTTGAGGAAATCGTACGTTATAATAAGCTCAAGAAAAAGCTGCCCTCGATCGCCCATAAAACCTTAAGCCAGCAGCTGGATGAATTGGAACAAAGCGATATCATTCTCAGGAAACAATATGACGAGATCCCGCCCAGAGTGGAATATTCGCTGACGGAGAAGGGCAAGTCGCTGATTCCCATCGTATTGCAAATGGCCGAGTGGGGGAAAGAACATTATCGCCCCAACGGATTATTTTAAGGCACAGGGAATCGAATCGCTTTTGGAGAATCCGGTCGCCAGAATGCTTTTACTGGAGTCCGAACCTCCAGCAAAAACATCTTCTCCACTACTTTGATTCCAAACATACTCAATGGTCCTAGCAATTCCTTCGGCCTTCTCGATTCCAAAATTATCGGCAATAAAGCCTAAAGACATATCGATCCCGGCTGATACTCCGGATGATGTGTAAATATCATCAGCCTTCACCCATCTCGCTTTTTTAATCCATTTTACCCGCGTGCCTTGCTGGGTTACCCAGTCATATAATCGCTTATTGGTTGTGGCTTCCTTTTCATCAAGAATGCCTGCTTTCGCAAGCAAAGCCGAACCGGTGCATACCGATAATATAAATTTGGCGTCTTTTGAAAACCGTTTGATTGCATTCAATAAATCCGGATTATTTAATTCATATCGGACTCCGGCTCCACCCGGAACTAATAAAATATATTCGCTTTTTACTGAAGTTACTTCCGTTGTGACAACCGGTACCTGTTGAGAACTGGTAACCGTTCCGCCCTTTATGGATATGAAACGGATTGTCTGAATATTTTCAAGCTTTCCTAATACTTCAACCGGGCCAAATGCATCGAGTGTCTCAAATTCATTAAAGAGCAAAACCAATAAATCCATAAGGGCCTCCCTGAATTGATCCTAATTTTGGAGTCTGTGAGGGTAATATTTTGATAGAAACATAGTCATGAAGCATTGTTCATCTTTACTCCCCAAAGTGCAAGTTGATTCAAAATTGGCATTAGTTCATCACAGGCAGCCGTTAAAGTATATTCTACTCGCACAGGCATTTCATCATACTGTTTGCGGTATAGCATGCCATCATTTTCCAATTCTTTTAAGGAGCTAGCCAACATTGTGTTCGTTATGCCGCTAATTTTACGTTTAAGCTCATTATATCTTGTCGCTCCATCTTGATGTAAGGAACATAGAATAGGTATCTTCCATTTTCCTCCTATCAACTTCAAAGCAATCCCTAATGGGCAGTAATCCTTACATGGGCATTTATTATTACAGGGACTTTTATAGCAGTTATTTGGTTCTGCAATCATATTTACCGTACCTACTCATTATATTCTGGGTAATTGAAAATAAAATATCACAGTAGTAATATTATACCTGGTAGTAAAAACAAAGTAAAGAACTACCAAACAATTTTTAGGAGGTAGAAATATGGTTATCAATGAGGATGTAAAGAAAGTTATCGAAAGTTCGGCATTTCTATCGCTTGTTACGGTAGATGAAGACGGAACTCCTCATCCTATTATTACGGGAAAAGGCGAAGTCCTAAACGACAAAGTGGTCTTTGGTATTTACAAGATGGAGACAACGCAGAAGAATTTGATGGCAAACAGAAATACATGGATTGTAGGGGCGACAAAGGATGGCGGCCCTAAAGGTTATCGACTCACAGGTACAGCAGAAGCAAAAGATAAGCAGCTTATTTTCACTCCGGCAAAAGTAGAGGCTCTGATATAAGTATTAATAAACATACTCTGAAACATTATTAGCATTAGCTCGGATCGCTTATATCAATATTATCCATTCTAACCAAATTAAACATAAGGGACTTAAAATCCCTCGTTCATACAAAGAGCAACGGACTTCTAATCCGTTGCTTGTATGTGCTAAGGTTCGATTCCTGTCGAAGCGATAGATGATACCGGTTTCACCTCTTGTCCGTTCGTTTTATTTACCTGACGCCGAATTCAAGAGCCGCTCATCGATCCAGGAGAGGATGCGCTCATTGGCAAGCAGCTTGGCTCCGCACTGGCCATGCTCGCCCGCACCTTCGTCCGAAGTAAACAGCATAAAACTTTTCTCACAGGTAAGCGCGTCGTAAAGCGGCTTTGCCTGACCGGGCATCATCTTGTCCTCCTCGGAATCCACGATGAGCGTGGGGCACTGGATTTTTTCCGCGACGCCTTCCATGCTAAAGTCTTTGATCTTCAAAAGAAATTGAGCGGGGGTGTCGACTCCAAAGACGAACATGCCGTGCTCACAGCCCCATTTGAGCGTGGGATTGTTTTTTGCCGTTTTGGCAAAGTTTTGATTGACTTGGTCCGGGTCGGTACTGGCCATGTCAAAAAACCGGCTATCGGGCAATAGGTTTTTAAGGGCGTCTGCAAAGCTGTATACGCCGCCGTTTGCGACACAGGCGGCCAGACGATGCTCATAGGCAGCCGCTCTGGGTGCCAGATATCCGCCCAGGCTTACACCCATCAAAACGATTTTGCCAGGGTCGACACCATCAAGGGAGAGGACAAAATCCACCACGGGTGTCACCACCGCCTCATAGTCGTACCGGAAGTACAGGTGCTGCCGGTGTAAAGCCTCGCCCTGCCCCGGCCCCTCAAATACGAGGCAGTTCAGGCCGTGTTCCAGGGCGGCCATGGCCATTCCATACAGTTCTTCTTTCGTACCGTCAAAACCGGTCATTACGATCAGCACGGGGCTCGGTTTCAATGTTTTTTGGCACTTGTAATAATGCCCGGGCAGCGTTGTTCCTTCATAGGGAATTTTTACCGCTTCAATGGCCGGGTCGTTCAGTTCCATCACTTTTGCAAAACAGGCGAAGCTTGCTTCGGTCAGCTCGGTGATCCTTGGATCGTTTGGATTTCCATGCAGATAAAATTCCGCTGAACGGTAATAATTGTAGGCCCGCAAATACGTTTTTTTGGCACTAACCCGGTGCCCGTTTTTACCATAATCGTCCGCAGCCGCGTGGAGCCTTTTTGCCGTCCCGGTCCACTCCCTGCACCAGCTGTCATCATCGCCTTCCGTTATCTTTTCGGCAGTGGTGAGGACCTCCGCGATATCAGCCATACCGTATGCCGTTTCGCTGAGCAACCTTAACGTCTCGAAAGCAAACGAATCGTTTTTAAATATTACATTCTTCATAAAGGATCTTCCTTTCGTTCTTTTCTCTTGTGTGGATTCAAAATTCCAACAACATGTTGTATAATCATAGTATAGATTTCACTCTGCCTGCCATCAACCGTCAATCACGATGGGAGTGTCGGATTTTTTAAAGGGAAGGAAATTAAAACCAGATGAAGTATAATCCTGAAATTACCGCGCAAACGAGAAAAAACCTGATGGACGCGTTTTGGGACCTGTACAGCCAAGAAGGGATTGGGAAAACATCGGTGCGGGAGATCGCCCTTAAAGCCGGCTACAACCGGAGCACCTTTTATGAATATTTTACCGATGTCTATGATGTGCTGGAGCAAATAGAAGCCTCCCTTTTACCGGATATCAAAAAGCACCAAGCCATCATCCAAGACATCATAATGGAAACGGGCGCTCATCTGCCACTCAAACATCTTACCGAGGTGTACAGTAAAAACAAAAAGTACTTTGTTGTTCTATTAGGGAAAAACGGCGATCCCGCTTTTCAAGAAAAGATTAAAAACGTATACAAAGCATTTTTACGGGCATTGTTACGGCCGCAGCTTCAATCACTCGCTGCGGATGACTTCAGCTTGGAATGCACGTTAGAATTTATGATATCCGCTTTCCTTGGGGTGATGACGTATTGCTTTACTCGGGAAGAAAATCCGGATCTCGAAAAGGTGGTGCAGCTTCTGGGGAACCTTACGAATGACGGCGTGATGAAAAATTTTAAGAGAAACGTTTCAATTGAATAGCGTTTGAAATAAAATAAAACCCCATCTCTGTTAAAGACGAGGCCCTTTTCCCGTATTACACATCTAGATTACACCTACCCCGGCTCTCTAAAATAAACTTATGCTTTGCTCATATATACTTTTAATGACAGCGGCGCAAATATTGCGATGAATATAATACCGCCCAAAAGTGAAAACCAGATTTCCCGTCCCATCATGCCATGGTTGGTGAGAAGCCTGACTGCGGAAATAAGATGAGAAATGGGATTGATGTTGGCGATAATACGCAGTGCTTTCGGAAAGCTATTGGTTGGCACAAAAGCGTTCGAAAGAAATGTGAGTGGCATCATGATCAGGTTAGATAATCCCGAAAGGCTTGATGCTGAATGGGTTACAACACCCAGGAAAATGAATACCCAGCTCATCGACCATGCAACAAATATAACAAGCATACCGGCGGAAATCACTCCAGTGATACCCCCGTAAGCTTTGAATCCAATTAAAAATCCCATCATAAAAGTCAATATTGTTGCAATCAAATAGCGGACAATGTTGGCAAGGAGGGCACCGATTAAGGGAGAAATCCGCGCAATCGGCAATGACTTAAATCGGTTGAAAACCCCTTTGTCCATATCTTCCCGGAGCTGGACTCCAATAGTCATTGAAGCTGACAAGAGTGTTTGCACGAGTATTCCGGGGATTATGACCGGGAGATAATTCCGTACACCGCCCGCAATAGCGCCGCCAAATATATAAGAGAACATCAAAGTAAAAATAATAGGCATTAAGGTCACATCAAACAGCTGCTCGGGATTTCTGAAAATCTTTAAGATACCCCGATAGGCCATCACGATCGAGTTGTCGATGAGCTGTTCAAAACTATTTTGTTGAATCGGATTGATATTTGATTTGGATGATAATTGAATATTATTCATGCGTTTCCCCCCGTTTGCTGCTCTTTAGCAATATGTCCGGTAATCGTGAGAAATACTTCATCCAGGGTCGGTTTCTGAACACTGAATTCTGTCAGACTGATTCCCGCATCACGGAATACTAAAAGTAGATCGAATACACCATCAGGGTCTTTCATGGGAACCGATATTGATGCCTTATCTGTTAAAGCTCCTTCTGTCCCAAGGGTTCGTTTGATCATACCCATCGCTTTTTCGGCATCACTCTGACGGGTCAGTTGGAGATGGAGTGAAGTTGATCCGACCGATTTCTTTAACTCATCCGGTGTCCCTTCGGCAACAACTTTTCCGTGATCTATTACCGCGATTCTGTCGGCCAACTGGTCAGCTTCATCCAGATATTGCGTGGTTAGTAAAACGGTAGTACCCTGATCAACCAGCCGGCGGATTACGTTCCACATCTGCGACCGGGTATAAGGATCCAGCCCTGTAGTGGGTTCATCCAGAAATAGCAACGGAGGTTCCGATATGAGGCTTGCCGCCAAATCCAGCCTCCGCCGCATACCACCGGAAAATTTCGAAACGATCTTGGTGGCAGCATCCTCTAAGCCGAAGTCAGACAAAAGAGCGTAAGCTTTCTGACCAGCATTCGCATGAGTGAAACCCAGCAGCCTTGCAAAAATGTATAGGTTTTCAAAGGCGGTCAGATTTTCATCGAGTGACGCATATTGCCCGGTCAGTCCAATTAACTGCCGGATCGTATCGGCTTCTTTCAGAATATCATGTCCGAATATCCAAGCGCTCCCCCCGTCCGGTTTCAATAGCGTCGTTAATATGTTGATCGTTGTGGTCTTGCCGGCTCCATTCGGCCCGAGAATACCGTACACTTTTCCAGCGGGTACTGATAAGTCGATTTCATCCACTACCCGCTTATCACCGAATATTTTAACCAGACCCTGCGCCTTTATTGCAGATTCCGATAGTTCTCTTGCTGTTAAATTTCTATACATTTATTTCTCCTTCAGTTTTACTTCGACATACATGCCCGGCAATATTGGCGAATGTCCTTTAATATCGTTATTGGATATGTCATCCAGCCTGATTTTTAAAGATATCACCTGTGACACTTTGGTAAAATCACTGGTATTATTATTAGTTGGGGATGATGTAAACTGGGCAACCGTGCAAGGAGTAACCGATACCACACTTCCCCTAAATTTACAGCCTGGATAAGCATCAATGGTAATTAAGGCTTTCTGTCCAAGATGAACATCCCTAAATTGGGTCTCGTCTACATTGGCTACAACATACACATTGCGTAGATTGTAGATTGTATAGATAACCTGACTCGACTGTATTACATCTCCTTCCGAGGAATATTTTTTGGCAACCACCCCATCGCCCGGCGCATAAATTTTGGAAGTTTTCATCTGATTTTCAATAATACTCAATTGTGCTTTTGCCGAATCTGTCTGGGCATTAGCCATTTTTTTCTGGGTTTTGTTGGCATCTAATGTTATTTTGGCTTGTTCATACTCCGCCTTTGGAAGTACTCCCATTTGATAAATGTTTTGGGTGCGGTTGAAATCGTCTGTTGCTTTATCTAAGTTTAAGGTACATAATTTAACATTCTCTTCATTGTAGAGTATGTTTGATTCCGCCTGCCTTTTTTGAGCCAAAAGTTCATCATCATCCATTTGCACGAGCAATTGTCCCTTGTCTACAAAACTTCCTTCGGAAACAAACATCTTGGCAATTTTTCCAGGATACTTAGAACTGATCGATATCTTCTCACCATCGACCATGGCGTTATCGATATAAAGATAATGACCGGAGGTAAAACATAGGTTAATTATTATGAATAGTAACGCTATGGTACCTACCAAAATTGATAGTAATAAAAATTTTTTCCGATACCAAGGTTGGCTATTGGGCATCAAACCGAACCCATTTGTTTTCTCAGAACTCATATTGATAACCTCCTGCTTATATAGATTTTGTTTTTATTTATCTTCATTCGGATCATCGTCGTGCTGTCTGTGCCTTTTATTGAGAATTTTGCCGCCGAAGAAGCCCATCCTATCATGTCTGTCAAACCAATGATCATGTCCGCGAAATAAAAGATGATGTTGTTCCATAAATCTTTCCATCATCTGCTGCCGCAAATCATCATCCACACCGGTAAATTGTTCTTTTAAGCGTTCGATAATCCGGTTAAGATACTCACTGAAGTTCGCTAGTTCTTCATCCCTAAAACCTTCAAAAAGATTTTGCAAATCAGTGGAGGTGTCATCCATATCGCCAGCAATCGTTGCACCCTTTTCAGTCAGTTTGATATTAAAACTGCGTTTGTCTTCATCGGAGGTTTCTTTGATAAGATAGCCTTTTTTTTCCAATTTGCCAAGTATCTCCGCCAAAGATTGCTTGCTCATATTTAATAAGTACCCTAATTCCTTTTGACTGATCTCGGGTTTCATTTTCAGAATTGACAAAACACGGCCTTGGCCTCTGTTCGGGTTGCCCCATGGGCCAAAAAACATAAAGTTCTGAATTTGGTAGCGATGTAAAAGCATCTGTAATTGCATCATCTGTTCTATCACCGTTTTTCTCGATTCACTCATATCAATATCCTTCTTTATATTTTATTTCGAATTAAATGGTCAGGTACCTGACTATCATCTACCAAGAAAACCAAATTTATTAAGTCCCTGGTTATTTTTTATTTAGTACCTTTTAAATTATTGCGCTGTTTTATTCTCCAAATAATCCTTTACTATACAGACGAAACAAATCTATTTTTTATTGCAAATTTTTTTACCAAATTGAGTTTCTGCTATTTTAAGATATCAGAAGAGAATACCAAATAAAACTGATATTCTCTCATCAAATTCTTATAAGCCAATAAAAAATATCGCTATATGCTGCATCATCCTGTTAACTCCGCTCTAAAATGA
>DNPP01000107.1 GCA_003501365.1 Bacillota bacterium | reverse complement strand
ACGCCGGACTTCTTGGTCTATTGCCCGCCCTTTGGATTATGCTGGGTGTTAATTTAGGAATGACGATTACTGCGCAATTGATGGCGATCAATTTCGGAGTAGTAGTCTATATATTGTTATTTATCGGATATCTCTTATATTTTTACGCTAAAAAGCGTAATTGGCATTACCTTGGTCAAATTATCTTTAGTTTAGCCCTCATGTATTTAGGATTTGATATTTTTCATCATTCATTTCAAAGCCTGGCATCGATTCATAGTGCGTCCGTCTATATAAGCCAGATTTTTGAAAAACCATGGCTGGGGTTTTTGTTGGGCTTAAGTCTGGCGGCGGTTTTAAGAAGCAGCAATACGGTAGTTGTCTTGACTCAGGGCATTATTGGGATCGAAATCGCCGTCTATCAGCCCTCATTTTTGAGCGGAGCAGTCGCGATCATTATTGGCGCCAATGTGGGAGCTTCAATCATCAACATGCTGACCGGATTGGATCGCCTGCCGACAGCCCGCAAGGCAAATTGGTTTCATTTCGCCTTTAGCCTTTCCACAGCCTTAATCTGGTTATTGTTATTGCCGGTGGCATTTAGCGGTTTAACCTGGCTTGATCAACATATATACAGCGCTTTTCAATGGGTACAAATCACGGTTTTCCAATGGCACGCCGCGCCCAATTTTATCGACAGCCGTTGGTTTAATGTTTGGCAGTTGGCGATGTCCCATACTTTGTTCAATATGTCGGTGATTGTTCTATGGTTACCCATAACCATCCTGGCATCCAAGGCCAAGTTTTTCAACTATACCGAAAAGGCCAAAACCGGTTCCAATGGAACAACCTATTTAGACCGGCGGGCTTTGCAGAGTCCGGCCTTGGCATTAATTCTGGCGGCTCATGAGATTAACCAGATGGCGACCCTCACCCAGGAAATGCTAAAGTCGGCCCGGTTGGCGTTCTTAAAAGGTCAGGTTCATCTATTGGATAATATATACCGCGACGAAGCGGTTGTCGATGATTTACAGGAACAGATTACCTTTTATTTATCAGCTTTGTTGTCTCAGAATTCATTGACCGAAGCGCAATCGCACCGTTTGGCCGGCTTGCTTCATGTGGTCAGCGATATTGAACGAGTGGGCGACCATGCGAACAGTATCGCCAATTTGGCGGATAAAAAAAATCAGGAACAACTTCCTTTTTCCGAGATAGCCATTAACGAAATGGAGCTTTTTCTTGGTAAGGCGTCCGATGTATATTATAAAGCTTGTCAAGCCTTACGTGAGGATAATTTGGAGGTTGCGCAACAAATTGAAAACCGTCAAAGTAATATTGACAAGTTAGAGGAAGAGCTGCGTCAAAATCATATTCATCGTCTAAATCAAGGTAGATGCTGGCCCGGTTCAGGGGTTGTTTATGTGGAAATGCTCAGTAATTTACAGCGTATCTCTGCGCACTCGGCCAATATCGCCGCCGTAGTTATTGAGGAGAGTGAAGAGTAAATGACCGGTCCCATCAATAAAGAACCGTCACATACCACGCAAACATCACAAGAAGAACAACCGGACGATCGTTTGGCCGAGCAACGGACTGAAATTATCGGTGTGCTTTTTCTTGGTTTGGCACTGCTGACTTTAACTGCTATTTATCTAAACGGCGCCGGTTTTATTGGTGAGATCTTAAAACGGGGTCTTTATTATATTTTCGGGCGCGGTGGTGCGATCATTCCCGTTATTTTCATTGCCATCGTTGGTTGGACGTTACTGGCTTGGCGACGAGGAGTGCGTTTAACCAAACATTTCATCGCCTTGATATTGCTCTTTTTATGGGCATTGCTCATTTTACACTTTTTTAGCGGTGTTATCATTTCGGAAGCTAATTGGGATCAAGCATCCCAAGGCGGCGGGATAATCGGTCATTTTCTGGCGTTAACTTTATTAAGACTGTTCGGTAAATTCGGGACCGGAATTTTCATGTTCATTTGGCTGGTTATCGTAGCAATCCTAGCCTTAGACCGGCCGTTATTGGAATTTTTGCGAAGTCCGATAAAACGCAGATCCGGATTGCAACCGATTGAACCGGAATCGGATGGTGAAGAAGAGCCGGTGAAGCCCAAACTAGCTTCAGGAAGCGTTTTTAACGGTCAGGAATACAAAACAAATGAGAGTAAAGCAACCCCGGCCAATGTAATTCCTTTTCCACCAAAAGAGCAACGGAGTGGTACCGTAATTACCACTTTACAAAATATGTTGAAGGAAAAAGAGAAGGCCAAAGGCGAAAAAAAAGCAGTCAAAGTCGTAACTGAACCAATAGCGGAACCGATAGTTAGGCCTCCACTAAAGGCGGGTCCCTACCGCTTGCCGGATATTAGCCTGGTAGGTCTGCCGACGGCCGCCCGTCAGAAGAAAGGCACCAAGATTGTCGATCAATCGCGCAAACTGGAAGAGACCTTAGCAAGTTTTGGAATTCAGGTGAAGGTCATTGATGTTCATTACGGTCCGGTAATTACCCGTTATGATCTGCAACCTGCGCCCGGAGTTAAGGTGAGCCGGATTGTTAATTTAGCCGATGATTTGGCCCTGGCGTTAGCTGCCAGAGGGCTGCGCCTGGAAGCTCCTATCCCCGGAAAAGCCGCTATCGGTGTGGAAGTCCCCAATCAGGAAGCGCAGATTGTTACTTTTAGGGATATATTGGATGCCAAGACTTTTTGGAACTCCAGTCGACTTTGTGTCGGACTTGGCATGGACATAGCCGGAGAGGTAGTATTGGCTGATTTAAGTAAAATGCCTCATTTATTGGTGGCCGGTGCGACCGGATCAGGCAAGAGCGTCTGTATCAATACCCTGATTATGAGCATTTTATATAAAGCCTACCCTGATGAAGTGAAATTCATTATGATAGATCCTAAGATGGTTGAGTTATCAATGTATAATGGCATTCCTCATCTGATGGCGCCGGTGGTTACCGAAGCCAAAAAGGCTGCCGGAATTTTAAAAGTGGTAGTCAATGAGATGGAACGCCGTTACAAATTGTTTGCCGAAGCCAGAGTGCGGGATCTTGATAAATATAATGCACAAGCGGCAGAAACGGCGATCTTGCCTTATATTGTGGTGATCATTGATGAATTGGCAGATTTGATGATGTTAGCTCCGGTTGAAGTTGAGGATTGTATTTGCAGGTTGGCTCAAATGGCTAGGGCGACCGGAATTCATTTGGTGGTTGCCACCCAACGTCCTTCGGTTGATGTTATCACCGGCCTAATTAAGGCTAATATTTCTTCTAGAATTGCATTTGCGGTTTCTTCTCAGATTGATTCCAGAACTATCCTGGATAGTCAGGGAGCAGAACGTCTATTAGGCCGGGGTGACATGCTGTTTTCTCCGATTGGGTCGATGAAACCACGGCGAGTACAGGGCGCTTTGGTTAACGAAAAGGAAATCGAGGCGGTCATCAGCCATTGGAAGAGTCAGGGTGAACCGAAATATCAAGAGCATTTTGTCAATATTCCCGATCATAAAGAAACGGTTCTTGAAGCGGAAGATGAACTATTGTGGGATGCGGTCCGGGTGATCATCGATTACGGTTCGGCATCGGCTTCGATTCTTCAGAGACGCCTAAAGGTAGGATATACTCGAGCGGCCAGACTGGTTGACCAGATGGAAGCGAAAAAAATGATTGGACCTTATGAAGGGAGTAAACCGCGTGAAGTTTATATTACCGCCAGACAATTGGAAGAGATTAAAAAACACCAAGGAGAACAGTAATTTTCATTTTCCGGAAGGAACTTATGGAATTTACTAGAATATAACAGTGATTAATTAGTTAGCTAGTCATTTATAATTAATAATTTGGATTCAG
>DNPP01000063.1 GCA_003501365.1 Bacillota bacterium | reverse complement strand
TTGATGGGAAAACCGCTTTAGCTCTAATGATAGTCGAATTAAGAAAATTATGGTAATATTAGTTATAAATAAATTTTCAAACGAGTAGAATGTTACGGCGAGTTGGAAACTTGAACATTTCTCAAAATACTGTAAAGATTAGGTGACCAGTTTGAATACCTTGAGTCTGACCTACAATGCTTCAGGAGCTGTTGAAGGAGCAAGACGTGGCGATGTGGTGGTTGTCGTTGACATCATTGATATGAGTACTAGTGCTGAAGCGGCAATCGAGAGCGGAGCTGTGGCGATTTTTGGCGCCGCGCCTTCCAATTGTACAGCGCCGGTTAGTCTCAATCCGGATCAGATCGGCTATATTGCCGGCAAGACCGC
The DNA here is from genome assembly GCA_003501365.1 of Bacillota bacterium. Classification (GTDB taxonomy): domain Bacteria; phylum Bacillota; class UBA4882; order UBA8346; family UBA8346; genus UBA8346. The sequence goes on along the minus strand of DNPP01000063.1, from coordinate 2,680 downwards.
GTTAAAATATAAAACTCAGCTTATCATTGTGGCTGAGCCTCGCTACGGCGAAGAGGCCGAAAGAAGAAAACGTGCCGAGGCCGCTTTAATGGGTGTTGCCCGTTCCGGAGCGGTAGCGCAGCAGATCATACCCAACATCGGCTCTGAGATTACCAAATTAATCGATTTTAACGGTAAGGTTGTTTTATTGATTTCCGATACCGGCGGAGTTGCTTTTGATGCAGCCTATAATAATGGGGCACCGGCGGTATTAACAGCTACGGTTACCAGAACCCCCAATAAAAAAGGGATCGCCCCAGCCTTAGCCGGAGTGCAAAGAGCGATCGAAGCGGCTCGTAAATTTAACTGCGGTATCACTATCACAGCAGCCAGCGCTAACTCCATGGAAGACTTATTAGCTGCCCAGTATTTATCCCAATTAGTTGTCGGCAGCGATTTTCTTAATTTAACTTCCACAACTCCCGCCTAATATACTTCCAAATCTTATCTTGGTAAAATTATCATATATTTCTCAACTTTACCATAAATTTAATATGGGACAAGGGGAGGAATGTTTTTCTATGTTTAGGCCACAGGTAATGATTCGGGAATATTTTCAAGAACGGATTTTTTTGTTGGCATTGGTTTTGATACTCTTTATAATGGGTCTGATTTTTGGCGTTTTAGCAGCCGGTGTTTTAGAAAAAAACCAAAAAGCCGACTTGATGAACTACCTCAACCAGGGATTGCACGGTCAGATAACTCAAAATCAAACCTATACCCGGCAGACCGTTACGGCCAATACCCAATTGGTATTCTTCCTTTTTTTCATGGGGATTAGTGTTATCGGTGTCCCTTTGGCGTTATTATTAATCTTTACCCGTGGTTTTATTTTGGGTTTTAGCAGCGGGTTTTTATTTCAGACCATGGGTGTTAAAGGTTTTGTCCTCACAATGGTCGGCATAGTGCCCCATAATCTGCTATTTATCCCGGCGCTGTTTTTAATGGCCATTGTCATTATGGATTGTGCGGCGGCCTTGACGAAAATTCGTTTTACTAAGAAGCCGGTGGCATTAGGGCCTGAATTAATTAAATGTTCGGCCTTGACCATGGTTGTTTTGGTATTGATGATTCTGGCGGGTATAATTCAAAGTAATGTCTCGCCGTTAATAACCGCTTGGTTCGCCAGATTTATATAATTGGAAATGTTTCCTGGCGCCTGAAAAAAGGAGTTGTCATAAAAATTGTCGAAAAATACTTCTGTAAAGATAATTACAGTCTTGCAACGGCGAAAACCGCAGTTGCAATGGTATTCGTTCTGAAAGATAACTAAAGGAGTGACAGCATTGCAAGAAAGTCTGCAAGATTACCTCAATTACCTTTCGGTTGAACGTGGTTTGGCAAAAAACACTTTAGAATCCTATGGAAGAGATCTTCGCCAATATCTAGAGTATCTTAAAGCAAAAAAGAATCTGGATCTCGCTGCGACAACCCAGGCAACCGTGATTGGATATTTATTGCAGCTGCAAGCCAGAGGAAAAGCGACCGCTACGCTGTCCAGAAGTCTGGCAGCCATAAAATCGTATTATCATTATATGGCCAGGGAGAAGGAGATCGAACGTGATCCCACCGTCAACCTGGATGCTCCCAAACAAGAAAAACGTTTACCGAGGGTATTAACTGTTTCTGAAGTTGAGCATCTCTTAGAACAGCCGGATATTAAAAATCCGGTGGGAATCAGAGACCGGGCAATGCTAGAGGTCCTTTACGCCGCCGGACTTCGGGTGTCGGAATTAGTCTCTCTGAAAATAGAAGATGTCAACTTAGAGACCGGTTATATCAAATGTTATGGAAAAGGTTCCAAGGAACGGATTGTGCCGTTGGGATCGGTGGCTATTAAATTTTTACGATTATATCAGGAACATGCCAGAAAATTTTTAGCGGCCCGGCTTATGGAAAATACGCTCTTTCTGAATCATCACGGCAAGGGCCTAACCAGGCAGGGCTTTTGGAAGATTATTAAAAAATATGCCGATAATTTGGATATTCTTACGGAGATCACCCCTCATACGTTACGGCACTCCTTTGCCACGCATCTGCTGGAGAACGGCGCCGACCTACGTTCAGTTCAAGAAATGTTGGGACATGCCGATATAGCAACTACTCAAATTTATACCCATTTGACCAACGGGAAAATTAAAGATGTTTATGAGAAAACCCATCCTCGGGCCCAATAGTCATTAATTATCATTGATATTAAATGGTATTCAAGGAAACCCTAGGATGGTTTCCTTTTTTTATGGGATTTGTTATAATTAGATAAATTTACGATGATCATTCTTTACTGCATTTTTAGAAGAACTCAACTTCACCACTGACAACTTTTACTTTGAAGGAGCTTCATGCAAGAAATTAACTGGTATCCCGGTCATATGGCCAAAGCCAAACGTCAATTGACTGAATTAATTAAATATCTGGATGTTATTTTGGAAGTTCGCGATGCCCGTTTGCCTACTATTAGCCATAACAACGATTTGGAAGCCTTACTAATGCGAAAGCCTCATGTAGTCGTTCTTAATAAAGTTGATTTGGCTGAACCGAAGATTACCAAAGCTTGGGTAAATTGGTTTGGAAAACTTTCCGCTCCGGTTATTGAAGTTAACGGAAAAAATGGCTTTGGTATGGACAAAATCTGGCACCT
>DNPP01000292.1:479-5485 GCA_003501365.1 Bacillota bacterium | reverse complement strand
GATCGCTTTGGATAAAGCCGGGGAGGTTAATGGGCCTGTAGCAATAATACACGTTTCATTGGGTATTTCGGTGATCTCGGCGCGGACCACTTCAACCAGTGGATGGTTGGATAGTGTTTCCGTAACAGTATGTGAAAAGCGGTCACGGTCAACGGCCAAGGCTCCACCGGCCGGAACTTCCGTCTCATGCGCCGCCTTCATAATCAATGAACCTAACAACCGCATTTCTTCTTTTAATAATCCTACCGCATTTTCCAGTGAAGCACCACGTAAGGAATTGCTGCAAACAAGTTCGGCAAATTCGCCGGTTTTATGAGCAGGAGTTAACTGCTCCGGGCGCATCTCCCAGATCTGGACCGGTATGCCGCGACTCGCTAATTGCCAGGCCGCCTCGGCACCTGCCAAACCGGCTCCTATAACCCTAACTGGATTCAATCATTCTCACCTTGCTCCTCTAATTTAGCAGTATAGCCGCAACCTTCCTTAAGGCAAATAATCTCTTTATTCTGCTTGCCGCCTTTCACTACACACATGGTTCCGCAATTGGGACAAGGAGTTTTATAAGGACGCTCCCAACTTACAAAGTCACAGTTTGGGTACTGATTACAACCGTAGAAGAAACGGCCTTTCTTAGACTTGCGTTCGATTATTTCACCCGTTTCGCATTTAGGGCATTTTACACCCATCTCTTTACGGATAGCTTTGGTGTTTTTACATTCCGGGTAACCCGGGCAAGCTAAAAACTTACCAAAACGTCCATATTTATATATCATAGTCCGACCACATTTCTCACAGATCACAGTACTTTCTTCCTGTGGAATTTCCAGACGTTCCACATTTTCGAAAGCTGTTTGCACTTCCTGATTGAAAGGCTGATAAAATTCCGCCACTACTTTAACCCAATCCATATCTCCTTCGGCTATTTTATCCAATTTTTCTTCCATTTCAGCGGTAAAATCATAATCAATGACTTTGGAAAATTTTTGAACCAGCAAATCCACCACGATCTGCCCTAAATCAGTAGGTTTTAACCGTTTTTCCTCAACCAATACATAATTACGTTTTAAGATTGTATCAATTGTGGGCGCATAAGTACTAGGACGCCCAATCCCTTTTTCTTCAAGCATTTTAATCAACGTTGCTTCAGTATACCTTGGCGGTGGTTGGGTAAAATGTTGTTTGGGATCGACTTTCAGTAATTTCACTGCCGAACCTTCAATCAACTCCGGTAATTGGGTTTCCTCCTCAGGAATTTCATCGTCTTTGCCTTCCTGATAAACTCCGAGAAAACCGGGAAACTTTAAAATATTACCATTAGCCCGAAATACAAATTCTCCGCCTTGAATATCCGCAGCAACAGTGTCGAAAATTGCCGGTTTCATCTGGCTGGCGATAAACCGAGACCAAATCAGCTGATAAAGGCGGTATTGGTCTTTATTTAAAAAGGTTTTGAGTGATTCCGGGTTCCGGCTGACATTGGTCGGGCGAATGGCTTCATGGGCTTCTTGGGCACCGGCAGTCTTAGTTTTATAAATTGGCGCCGCATCCGGTAAGAAATTCTTGCCATAACGCTCTTCGATTACTTCCCTGGCTAGAGTCTGAGCTTCTTCGGCCACCCGCACCGAATCGGTACGCATATAGCTAATTAATCCTTCAATGCCGTTCTCTCCCAACTCCAAACCTTCATACAACTGTTGGGCTATTATCATGGTCTTGCGGGGCCCGAATCCATGTTTTCTGGCAGCCTCCTGCTGAAGACTGCTGGTGGTAAAAGGAGGCGCCGGAAAACGTAAACGCTCTTTCTTTTTAACCTCGCCGACTGCATATTGTTTAGTTTTGATAGCCGCTTCAAGCTGTTTCGCTTCAGCGGTATTGGTTACATTGATTTTTTTCTTGCCAACCGTGGCCAATTTGGCGGTAAACTTCTCTTTTTTGGCTGTACTAAAATCAGCGATAATACTCCAGTATTCTTCCGGCTTAAACTCTACGATCTCTTTTTCGCGCTCGCAAACCAATCTGACAGCTACTGATTGGACTCTACCCGCGCTTAAGCCCCGTCGCACTTTTTTCCATAAAAAAGGACTCAACTGATAACCGACAATCCGGTCTAAAATTCTTCGGGCTTGTTGAGCATTGACCCGATCCAAATCAATCTTACGCGGATTTTTGATCGAACTCTCAACCGCTTTTTTAGTAATTTCATTAAACTCAATTCGTTTAAACTGAGTAGGCTTTAAAGCCAGACTATTGGCAAGATGCCAGGAAATTGCTTCTCCTTCACGGTCCGGATCAGTTGCCAGCAATACATTTTCAGCCTTTTTTACCGAATCTTTTAATTCCTGGATAATTTTACCTTTTCCTCTAATCGTGATATATTTGGGTTTAAAATCATTTTCAACATCCACTCCAAACTGACTTTTAGGCAAATCAACCACATGCCCCATTGAGGCCTTGACCATAAATTTTTTCCCAAGATACTTCTCAATCGTCTTGGCCTTGGCTGGCGACTCAACAATCACCAATGTTTTCACAACAATACCTCCATTACCTTGAAACCCAAAAATGATCCCATAAAAAAAAGGGTTATCGAATAACCCGAAGTGACCAGAAACGATTTAGTCTAATTAAGTAAAAAAGAGGGACCCATTTCGATCGGGTGAGGTATAATCATTAGTAGTCGTTCCTCATCCGCAATAACTTTATACAATATCTGCTCCAGCTCTTTCAAGCCGACTTCACTGGTATCCATTTGTAATGCTTCGGCCAAAACTTTTTCAAGTTCATTTAAAGACAGTAAGGAACTGTTAAAAAGACGCAAAATCTCGCCCTGACAAGTAACGGTAATCTTTTTTTGTTCAGTCGGACTAAAAATACGATGTCCTTCTTCCAAATCCGATAATTCGGCTAGTTCTTCAATATCGGATTTTAAGGTGGTAGGGAGTGAATACAGTAATTTAAAAGCTCGTTCAATCTCTTCCGGTTGAAATCCTTGCTGAACCAAGGCATCTACTAAATCTCGTTCCGAGCAAATGTTCTCTCCTTGAAAAAGCACTTGTTTCATAATGAAACTAACAATTTCAATAACCCGTTCCAATTCTTTCACCTCTTGTTTCTGGCTGTTGGTTACTATTTCGGCAAAAAGGAGGCTATGCTTTATAAAAAAAAGTTTCCAAATCAGGTCTTTATTGCTAAGATTAATTCAAGAGTGCAAGGACGTGAATATTTGACAAAGAGGTTAAATTCGTAAGTTGATAATGAAAAGGGAAATTTAATTCTAATTTAGCGCTCGAATTCTGGCTTATATCTCCATTATGCTTTATCTAAATCAAAAAAGTTTTTCCTCTCAGCCAAGTATATATCATGAATATATTAATTGTAAAGTAAATGATTATTTAACACGGAGGTATAACTGACCCGGAAACCGTTTGACAACTCCTTTGAGTTCCAATTGTACCAGCACCGAATTAACCTGCGCCGATGAAAGAGAAGAGCGGCGTACAATCTGATCAATATGCAATGGTTCACGGCTCATTACTGCCAATACTTTCCGTTCAAACTCATTAGCAGTCTCAAAAGCATCCATGCCAATCTCGGAAATAGATAGCTGGGGAATGGCTAGCTCATCCAAAATATCTTGAGCGGTTTCCACTAATTTGGCGCCTTGGCGAATCAATTTATGCGGTCCTTTGCTTCCTTCGCTGCCAATATTTCCCGGTACCGCAAAAACATCCCTTCCCTGTTCCAAGGCAAAACCAGCGGTAATTAAGGAACCACTATCCTGAGCGGCCTCGACCACCACCACTCCTAAACTCAAGCCACTGATGATCCGGTTGCGGGCCGGAAAATTTTGAGCAAGGGGTCCGGTACCCAGTGGGAACTCAGTAACTACTGCACCATGCTCCGCTATGCTCTTCATCAAATTCTCGTTTTCAGGCGGATACGAAATGTCCAAACCGCACCCTAAAACAGCAATGGTCCTCCCACCCGCTTCAAGTGCCCCCCGATGAGCCTCCGAATCAATTCCTCTAGCCATGCCGCTAATAATCGTCAATCCTTGTCTGGTCAACTCAATAGCCAATTGTTTTGCATTGTAAGCTCCTACCGGAGTGGGAGTTCTAGTCCCGACAATGGCTACCGCCAGATCATCCCCATACTCAAACCCTCCTGCCACATATAATAGCGGTGGAGGATTAAAAATTTTCTTCAATAATGGAGGATAGTGGGGATCCGAATATCGACATAGATGTAATCCTAAATGTTCAATTTTGGCAAGTTCTTGTTCGGGGTCCCAATTTTTTTTGGTCGCTTCCCAAGCAACCAATACCTTCTCCCCAACGAAAGGCTCCAACGTGTGGCGTGGAGCTCTCCAAGCATCTGCCATTGAGCCATACTCTTCCAATAATTTAAAAAATCGGGTCGGTCCAACGCCGGGTACCCGATTCCACCATAACCAATATTTTAGCTCCTCATTCTCCATTGACCCACCTCCACATCATTCTTTATTCGTGGCAGATGTTGCTATTCCTGCTATTGTTAGAAAATAACGAATATTTTGGCAGAATCCTTGTATTTAGTTGCCAGGCATTTTTCACAATGTAAAGAGCACAATATAAATAATATAAAATCAATGGATTAAAAAAATGTAGTTATTGGCATTCACCGGTGGCAGCTTTTCTAAAATTGCTGTTAACGGTTAAGATAAAGATAGGGGTTGTTCATAATGGAACATCAAGAAATGGATCATATTTACCTTTGCCCGCATTGCCAAGCAGATACCCTTCATCATATTATTACTAAAGGCCATGATCTGGTCGGAATAGTCTGTTCACATTGCCAGACTCCTTCTTTAGTCAAGAAGGATGAGCTAACCTATCATCAATTAAAATGGGAAGATGAGCTGCGACAAATTCTGAATAATTTAGAAAATCCCTTTGATGAGCCATAGGAGAAATGCTAATAATGAGGAGTGAGGGGTCAGTAGACAGGAGTTAGGAGACAGAGGTCAG
>DNPP01000292.1:0-202 GCA_003501365.1 Bacillota bacterium | reverse complement strand
TCAGGAGTCAGAATATAATTGAAAGTTAAAATCAAAGACAAAAGGCAATTCACGATATGCGGGAATTCCTGTCTTCCAGATTCCTTCTCTCTTCTAAGTTTATATTCTGTCTCCTATATTCTGTCTCCTACTGTCAAACCTCCATAATAATGGGCAAAATCATCGGCCGGCGCTTCATTTTACCATATAAATGTTTACTCAA
>DNPP01000293.1:1889-5173 GCA_003501365.1 Bacillota bacterium | reverse complement strand
CTGCCCTTTTCTTTAACAATAGCTTCCGAAATCCTAAGTACCACATCGGGCCTTAAAACATAAGCTTGAGGATCGAGGAAACTGTCGGAATCAGCAAGTAGGTCTCGCATGAGATTAGCGGTATCCTTCCCCTTCGTAGCGGCTGTATTCATCAAACGACAATCATATGCTAATTGCTCAAGGGATACGGTAGGAGCCATTCCTCCCAGAAGCTTAATATTTTGTACCGATTCGTTGCTCCAAAGATCAGCGACAGCCGCCGCAATATTTCCTAATGGACTTAAATGAGCGCAAGCACTGCTTTTTCCTTCCATAGCGATCGGGGTTCCGGTAATCGCCTTAATGAAAACCCCTTCATAGCCGCAATCCTTATGCGGCCCTATGGCGCCTTCTTCGAGCGCCGTTAGGCTGCGTACGGCCGTCATTACTCGAACGACGGCGGCAAATACTTGCGGTACATACCCACGGTCGGCCAGAACCATTGCCGTATTCCCAAAACCGCAGGCAGTATCGCCTGAAGGTATGGTGCCAGTTTCTTCAGCGATTTTTACAATGGCGCTCCATAGCTTGTGCATATCCTTCACACCCGGGAAACCTAAGGCAAAAAGGGATTTCTTGAGATCACAATACATAATCGCTTCATCGTGAATTTCCTTCCCCCCAACCGATTCGATTGCCAACAAGTCGGCTCCGGCTTTGGCACAGCCTTCAAAGGTCTTCATCATGTTGTCCCAATGGGCCCCGTGCCACATATGCTGAAGTTCCCGGCCTTCCCGAATATCATTGGGGGTAATTCGCATTACACTTTTCACACCATGCTGCTGTTCATATTCAAACATGATATCGCGTACCGTTTTAGTGACTTCGATTCCCCACTCCGGATGAAAGGTCATGGGCGGCAAGAGCTCAACTTCAATAACCAATCCGGGGACATACAGTTCCATGGCTCTTTTACAAATTCCTTCAATAATTTCTTTATATTCTTTAATAACATCAGGCATGGTCTCCTGTGTAATACTCATTGGCGGCAGTGTAAAATTTACTTCGGGAAAAATCTCCCCGCCTCCAATCACCATCCCATTTTTGCATTTTACCGGTAGTTTGGATAAGCCATACCTAAAATCATCGAGAGCGGGATACGCCAATTTTAAAAATGTTTGTTGAGTCACTTCAATCACTCCTTAATTCATTATTTTAAACTTATTAATCCCATGAGCTTAATTAACAATATAATTTTACAATGAAACATCATAAAACTTATTGTAATAATATTGTATTTATAAAACTTTGTTGATACTTTAAACCTCGATCCGGCAAGTAAGTGACAATTTTTCTGCGATGGCGCAAAAAAATTGGCCGGATCGGGTTTATTGTTTGAATCCGGCAAGTTTAAATGCAACTAAGGTTTTTGGAGTTACTTGCCGGATTCAAGTTAAAGGAAGTCCTGCAACAATAGAAACTGGGAGGAGATATTATGATGCAGCTTATTCAACACAAAATGAAACTAAGTACCCGAATCCAGATGGGTTTCGGTAGTCTGGTGATTTTATTTATTATCATGTCGGTTTTCGCGGTTTACAGCGTTAATTCCATCAATCGACAGATGCAAGCGGCCAACACGTATGCGACAAAAATAAATTTATGTAATAATATGCAAAAGGCCATTTTAACAGTGAGCCGCAGCGCCCGTGGGATGTTGATATTTACGGATGAAAGTAACATGCGAAACGATGAACAGAATATTCAAAAGGCTCNNAAAAATTGGCCGGATCGGGTTCATTGTTTGAATCCGGCAAGTTTAAATGCGACTGAAGTTTTTGGGGTTACTTGCCGGATTCAAATTAAAATTACTATAATCAAATCTTCGAACTTTGCCGATAATAAAAATAGGTATTAGAAAATTAGGAGGCGGGATGACATGGATGTTCAGTCTGCGACTAATTTGACTCTTTCCGATAATGCGCCGCAGGTTAAAAAGGACATTGCCAAAAAAGAAGCAACCTCAGGTCTTAAGGGCGACGGGAAAGATGTCAAAGGACTCAAAACGGATATTTATCAACATGAAGCGACTTCCCCAAAAAAGGTAACTTATGATAAGCCCCAGTCTAAACCGGATCTTGACGCCGTTCAAAGGTTAAAAGAGGAGCTCGATAAAAGCCACGAACGGGTAAAACAACTGATGATTGCGATGTTTAAACGACAAGGGCTTGAGGTCCCGGATCTCAATGATGTTAAAATTGCAGACTTAAAAAACATTAAAATTGACGAGACTGCCCAAAAAGAAGCTGAGGCGATGATCGCCGATGGCGGTGAATTTAGCGCCCAGAATGTCAGTAACCGGATTGTCCAATTTGCCAAGGTCGTTTCCGGAGGGGACCGTTCCAAGGTGGAACAATTAAAGGCAGCCATTGAAGATGCATACAATGAAGTCAAACAGAAATTTGGCGATGAGGAGATACCGGAGATCACCAAAGTCACTTATCAGATGATCATGGGTAAATTAGATGCCTGGGCCAGGGAAACCCCGGGAACCGAAGAACAAGTCGGCGATGCTCCAATTGAAAAGCTTGATCCAAAAAGTCAATATGTGAAAATTGAAGTCGTTGAAAAATCAATAACCATCGAAAAATTTGGAACCCCAAAGGTTAGGGCCTAAGAATGGTTGATTGAGTATCTCCATTTCTCATCATCCAAGTTTCAATTATTGACCATGAAGAGCATGACGTTATTTCCATCAAAGATTTTTTATTTCTTTATGTTCTTCATGACCTTCATGGTGAAAATCAAATATTTTAAAAACTTCCAGAAGCATACGGGGTGGTCGATGGAAGTCTTGGATCAACCATTAATGAAAACAGAGCGAAAATTAATACTACGTTACTTCCAAGTTGATAATAATTCAAGACGCAATTTAGTAAAAAGGACCATTCGGTGGTCCTTTTTCAATGGAGTTTCGAGAAAGCAGGTGTTCCCTTCATGTCTGAGCAAATATTAACCCCCGCCCAATTAAAAACGGAACGCGCCAAACTCAACCGTCTGAGCGACGGACGGAAAATCCACAATAATGAGGAAGCCAGACAATTTATTGATGAGCGGGGTTTTATCCTACTGATGCCGATAGCGGATATTCCTTTGCCCTCTCTTTCTCAGGCGGATGACGCCGCCACCTGGGGCGGTTTTGCCATTACCGACCGGGCTTGGGCCTGGAAGGAGACTCTGCCGGGGGATAAGTTATGCGCCTATACCAAATTGATTCATGGTCGCGGTACTTTTATCAGCTGGCG
>DNPP01000293.1:0-1463 GCA_003501365.1 Bacillota bacterium | reverse complement strand
GGCGATAAACGTTCCCGTTTTACCGCCACTCTGGAAAGGCTGCAATCGAGGTTCTATCTTACTGTATCCGGCGGTTCCCTGGAAGGTTGGACCTTGCATAGCTGGGATTTGGTGGAACGTCAGGTACCACAGGAAGTTTTGGCCAAACTTCCGTCAAGGGATGATGCCAAGACCAGTATACTTAGGCGGACGATTCAGAACTGTTATGCCATACCGGAAAGGAAGCTCCGTTCAGTCCTTCGTTGGTCGCCACTGGATTTGGGTCAGAGCTTGGCGAAATTAAGAAATAGAGGACAAATCACCGAGGCCAGAGTGGAGGGAGACGGACAAGTTTGGTTTAGGGCTGCTAATAAATAGGGAATGGAAGATATTTTTGATTCTTGTCAAATGGAAACAATTCCATTAGAATAGAATCAAAACGCCGGGGGGAAAAATGCCGACAATTAAGGAAGTCGCTAAACTAGCTGGGGTTGGCGTAGGAACCGTTTCCAGAGTTATGAATGGCGGACAGAATGTCTCTCAGGAAACGATGGAAAAGGTTCTGGAAGTATCGCGAAAACTAAAATATAAACCGAATCGGACGGCCAGGAGCCTGGTAAAAGGCCATTATTCCCAACCGACCATCGGAGTTATTTTTACTACGGCCATTCACCCTTTTTTCTATGAAATTCTCAGAGGAATCTATTATGGGTTACAACAATCCCATTATAGCATGCTGGTTTTTAATATGGGTGATGATCGCAGCAATGTCTTTAACCGGATTCCGTATGAGAATCTTGCCGGGGTCTTGAATGTATCAACCAAAATGACGATGGAAGAAAAGAAACAACTGAAGATAAACGGAGTCCCTTATGTTTATCTCGATTATTTTGAAGAGGATGTAAACTCTATTTATTTGGATAACTATTTGGGTGGCGAAATGGCCGCTGAGTATTTGCTATCGAAGAATTTAAAAAAGATAGCGTTTGTAGGAGAAAATACCAGCAATCAACAATTTGAAAAACGATTTGCAGGGTTTACGGCTAAATTGAAAGAGAATAACCTGGGTATTGCCTGCCAAAGACTAATCGATGTCAAAGAAAATATGCCGTTCGATGTCTATGAAAAAGAATCCTATTATTTAACCAAGGAAATACTTCAGAAAAACGATATCGATGGGATCTTTTATTACTGCGATGAATTTGCTTATGGGGGCATCAATGCCCTTCGCGAATTGGAAAGTCCGGTTAATATCATTGGATTTGACGACACGGTGCCATCTAAGTATTTAGGGCTTACTACGATTCGACAACCTGCTTATCAACTTGGTCTAGAGGGAGCAAGGCAGATCATGAGCCTAATCATAAGCGGTGATAATAAAGTACTATCCAAATGTATCCAACCGGAGTTGATCGTACGTTCCACTTGACCCGCTTTAAATTCCCGCCAAAGCGGGCTTCTAATTTTTGAAAAAATCGATAATC
>DNPP01000023.1 GCA_003501365.1 Bacillota bacterium | reverse complement strand
CATTCCGGCAAAAGGGATCACGATACCGGCAGGGACGGAGAAGACTGTTATTAATAATCCCACTTGGACCAGTCCCACATGAAGTTCTTTTTGGATTTTCGGCAGAACCGGGATCAACATGGAGTTGCCTAAAACCATGATGAAGGGAACTAGACATAGAATCGTTATTGTGGGATAAAGTTTTTTATTCAAGCTGAACACTCCTTACTTTAAATACAGAATTTATAATTTCCTTTTCAGTTGATGATTATCCGATTGGATAAAGGATAAAAGGGCTAGAATCGATGAAATGGTTTCACCGTGACAAATAGCCTTATGGTAACTGAAACATAAAGTAATTACAAATTTTTCTATACAATTTTAATACGTTTAGTATATAATTTGAACAAAACTGCAAAAAGGATATCTAGAAGACGATGCCCGGAGAGACCCTTAGCAAAACGGATCGCCCAAATATGACGGCCATTATCAATATAAAAGAAGGGACACGTTTATGTATCAACTTTATTGCCGAATGTATCAATTTTGTTTACGAGCATTTTCATATTTCCTGCCTTGGCGTAAACCGGAATTACTTGAAGGGCAGAACAGTTTGAATAAACTTGCGAAACTGATAAAGTCAAAAGGGATTCACAATGTTTTGGTAGTAACTGACAACGGTATTGCATCCCTGGGGCTCATGAGTGGATTTCTTAAAAGTCTAGCCGATAATGGCGTAGCTTTTGCAGTTTACGACAAAACTGTTCCCAATCCTACTATTGAAAATGTAGAGCAAGCGTTGCAATTATATAAAACAAATCAATGTGAGGGAATTGTTGCTTTTGGCGGAGGTTCTTCAATGGACTGTGCCAAAGGGGTTGGCGCACTTGCCGTAAAACCCGGCAAGAGCATCTCTCAGATTAAAGGGTTGCTAAAAGTCAGAAAAAAGATACCGCCGTTTTTTGCAATTCCGACAACGGCCGGTACAGGGAGTGAAGCTACAGTTGCCGCAGTTATTACGGATAGCAGCACTCATGAAAAGTATGTGATTAATGATTTGGCGCTTATTTCTCATTATGCTGTCCTTGATCCATTGATGACGGTTGGGTTGCCCCCCGCTATCACTTCAACAACGGGGATTGACGCTTTGACCCATGCGATCGAAGCCTATATCGGAAAAAGTAATACCCGTGAAACCAGGTTTTTAAGTAAAAAGGCTGTAAAACTGATTTTTGAAAACATCATGAATGCATATTCCGATGGTACAAATCTTATGGCGCGGGAAAATATGCTAAAGGCTTCGTATTACGCCGGAGTTGCTTTTACCCGTGCCTATGTTGGAAATGTTCATGCAATCGCTCATGCGGTGGGTGGATTATACGGAATACCTCATGGACTTGCCAATGCGGTTATTTTGCCTTATGTGCTTGAGTATTATGGAGAAACGGTTTATAAGCCTTTGGCAGAACTGGCCGACCTTGTCGAAATTGCTAAGCCGTCTGATACGGTTGCGCAAAAGGCTGAAAGGTTCATTGAAGCCATTAAGAGCCTTAATAGAAATATGAATATACCGGGTAAAATAAGCGGCATTATTGACAGCGATATACCATTGATGGTAAAACGGGCTTTGAACGAAGCCAATCCGCTTTATCCCGTGCCGAAAATCCTCTCCCGCAATGATTTAATTGCAATTTATCAGTTGATTAAAGAGTAAATTAAGGCCAAAACCTAATTTTTGTAATCGAGGTGGAAAAAATGAGTACCATTCATGAAGTTGTAGGAAAACAAAGAATTTTTTTTGAAAAGGGCATTACCAAAGGAATTGATTATCGTATCAGCAATCTTACGCTTCTTAAACAAGCGGTTTTGACTCATGAAAAAGAAATTATTGAGGCCTTACAAAAGGATTTGAACAAAGCTCCGTTTGAGGCCTATGCCACCGAAATCGGCATCGTGCTGGAGGAACTGGAATATGTCATTAAACACCTTCGAAATTGGGCCAAACCAAGGAAAGTTAAAACCCCCATCACTCATTTTTTATCCGTGAGCCGTCAATATGCGGAGCCTTATGGCATCGTACTCATCATGTCGCCTTGGAACTATCCGTTTCAATTAACGATTGCGCCCTTGATAGGCTCCATAGCGGCAGGAAATTGCACAATCGTAAAACCATCGGAGTATTCATCCCATACTGCTGCAATCATTGAACAACTTATCAATGAAAATTTCGACGACACCTATATCACGGTCGTAAGAGGCGGCAGAGAGGCCAATAAAACATTACTGGATGAGAAATTTGATTATATTTTCTTTACCGGCAGCGTATCAGTGGGCAAGGTAGTTATGGAATCAGCCTCAAAGCACCTAACGCCGGTTTCGCTGGAGTTAGGCGGTAAGAGTCCATGCATTGTCGATGAAAGCGCGAATCTGGATATGGCGGCAAGACGAATCGTGTGGGGAAAGTTTTTGAATGCAGGACAAACTTGCGTGGCACCTGATTATTTACTGGTGCATAAAAGCGTCAAAAATGCCCTGATTACTAAAATGAATCAGTATATTGAAGAGTTTTACGGTTCAGATCCCTTAAGCAGTCCCGACTATCCAAAGATTATTAATGATAAACATTTTAACCGGCTCTTACGACTTAT
>DNPP01000451.1:663-2760 GCA_003501365.1 Bacillota bacterium | reverse complement strand
GATTCATCGCATCTGGCGCGACGACAAAATTCACCTGGTTTTTCCAAAATCGTTGGAGTTGGTTTCGTTGCCCGATAGACCGGACTTGGCGGCTTTTATGAATGGACCCGTGGTGTTAGCCGGATTATATCCGAGGGAAAAAGCCCTCAAGGGAAACCGGAACAAACCGGAAACGTTTCTGACTCCATGCTTTGAATATAAACGGATCCACCGTAGCGACAGGGGACCGCAATTTCGAACGGTGGGTCAGGTAGAAACAATTAAATTCATTCCGCTTTACGAAGTGGAAGATGAACCATATACCTTATATTTTCCAATTGAAAATGATTAAAGCGACAGGGTTTTGTTTTAATACTTTTAATTGATTATCAAGTTGATTCAGCAAACCGCCAAAAAACAACTCACCCACATCAAATTTTGCTAAATAACTCGTCTGATCTGACCCCTCTCTATCATGAAGCAATCAAATCCCCCAGTCCATAGAGAGGGGCTCGAAACATAGTACCTATTGCATTTTTTGTGTTTCCGGCATCCTGAAAATAACCGTTCTTCCCTCTCTATTGAGACAACTTCATTGAATTACTTCTATATAGAGAGGGAGCAAGAGGGTGAGTCGTTTTTAGACAGACTGATTCTTCAATGAATCACCTGAGTTAACTTTATAATCACATACTTTTATTTGAAGCGGAGAGAAATATGAATACTTATGATATTACATTTTTAGGACATATGTGTTTTGACGAAATAACCCCTTATCAAGGAGAAACCAAGGTTTCTCCCGGCAGCGCTGTTTTATGCGGGGCGATGGTGGCGGCTCGGATTGGCAACAAGGTCGCAGTGGTTACCAAGATGGCCCAAAAAGATAACGCAATACTCAAACCAATGCAAGAATTAGCTATCGATACATTTGTCATCCCGGCGGTTGAAACATCATATTCGGTGGTCATTCATCCCACAGCCAATGTAGACGAGAGGCGTTTGCTATTGCAAAAAAGCGCCGGACTCTTTGGGCTGGAAGAGATTCCGCCTTTGGAAACCAAATATCTGCATTTGGCCGGCATTTCCGATCAGGAATTCAATATGGACTTGATTTTGGGTTTAAAAGGCAAAGGGTATAACCTGTCTGCCGATATGCAGAGTTTTGTCAGGCAAGTCGATCCGCTAACCCGGGAAATTGCTTTTAAAGATGTCCCCGGGAAACAAGCGATCGTGAAACAAATGAGTAAAGTAAAATTGGACGTGGTAGAAGCTAAGGTTCTTACCGGAACGGATGATTTGGAAAAAGCCGCTATTACCTTTGAACAGTGGGGCTGTCCGGAGACGGTTATCACCCAGGCGGAGGGCGTTTTGGCTAGAGTGAACGGCAAAACTTATTACGAAAAATTTTCCAATCGTAGTGTGGTTGGGCGAACCGGCCGGGGCGATACCACGTTTGCGGCCTATTTATCCTGGCGGATGGAGCATGATGTGGCCGAATCGCTAAAATTCGCCGCGGCTTTGGTCTCTATAAAAATGGAAACGCCGGGACCGTTTCAGGGAACGCTGCAAGATGTATATGATCGAGTGGAAAAATACCATTTATAAACATTTGTAGCCTTCGTCGTCAACCGGGTCGTAAACAACCCGGCTACAAGATGTAAGCCTTCCATGGCTAATATGGACCGAATATTTCATCCCGTCTTAGGTCCCTTCAGGGTCCTTCCATCTTGTAGCCGGACGGCTTCAGCCTCCGGTTGGCATGCATCGCGGCAATAAGAAGTTTGTCAACAATTATCTAGGACAGAGCCTTTTTATTAACTTTAATCCTGTAAATCCATGGCCCTTATAGAAGGCCCATAATCCAGTCTGAACATAATGTTATATTAGGAGGACATTGACGATGCATTTATTTAAAACTTCCGAAAAATATTTTAAAGTTGACCCCTGGTTGGTGGTTGAGGAAGGGTTTGATCCGGCCAAGGCTAGACTGGCTGAATCAATTTTTTCGGTGGCCAATGAATTTATGTGCGTCCGGGGTTATTTCGAGGAAAGTTACTCCGGGGATCACCTTCTGGGCAGTTACTTCAGTCAGTTGTACGATATGATGGACATTAAGTA
>DNPP01000451.1:0-325 GCA_003501365.1 Bacillota bacterium | reverse complement strand
GTGGATTGGCTATACACCCGGATCAACATCGATGGGGAAGAGCTGGATTTGGCCAAGGTGAAATTTTCGAATTTTAAGAGAACCCTCGATTTGCGTAACGCCACCTTAAAACGGGAATTTGTTTGGACGACATCCAAGAACAAACAACTGCGGATTACTTTTTTACGGTTTACTAATATTGTCAATACGGCCATGGGATGTCAACGGGTTATTTTTGAACCGTTGAATTTCTCCGGCGAAGTAAAAATATGTTCCGGCCTGGATTTTGATACAATTTATGAACTGGCCGCCGGTTGGGATCAAACCCAAGGGACCGGTTCCAGCA
>DNPP01000403.1:688-4432 GCA_003501365.1 Bacillota bacterium | reverse complement strand
GAAGAGTTACGGCTTAAAGGATATGGTTATCTCTTGCCGAGTAAGCTTTTTGAGTTATCAACCCGGGAAATCAAAGAGTACTTTCAACTGTTTGGACAAGCTATTTCAGATGATATGTCCGGGCAGGTGGGGAAAATCTCGGAAGGATGGATTACAGCCGTTTATTTAATAGCTCAACGGTATTGCGAAATCGGTCGATTGGAGCCGGGAAAAAGTATTGAGGATTTGATTGAAACAGCGATCATGTCCCGGTATACCGCTGAAGAAACTAAGATTCTAAATTCTCTCTGCATACTCGATAGTTTTACTCCACCCCAAGCGATTTATATTACAGAAAATCCAAAGAGCGCCGGAATCATCCGCAAATTAAGCAAGGATAACTCTTTGATCCGGTATGACGAACGGACGGACACCTACAAATTGCACCATATCTTCAGCGGTTATTTGCATCAATTACTTGAAGAACATTTTGACGGCGCGGCACTTCAAAAATTATACAAGCGAGCCGGAGAATGGCACATTCAAAACGGCGATGTTCTTTCCGGCTTGGCGGCATTTTTTAAGTCCGGGGAATTTGATCTGATATTAGTGGAGTTTGAAAAACCCGGGATTACCAAAATCGTCCACCGGGACCCCCGGTTCATCGTCAAGTTATTTGAACAAATCCCCTCTGAGGTTAAATACTTTCACCCCATCGGTTATCTGAACTATGCCAATTTTTATATTACCAATATCGACATGAAGGGCGGGGTAGAACTGCTCGCCCGGATCGAAAAGTATGCCATGGAGGACGAGGCTCTGCCCCCTGACTTGCAAAGGCGCATCAGTGGTGAGGTTGAGTTTTTTCGAAGTTTCATGTTTTTTAACGATATGGAAAAGATGCATCAATGTCATTTACGGGCTTATGATTTACTTGACGGTAATTCTATAGTAGCCAGTAAGGATATGATCATTACTTACGGCTCGCCTCATGCAATTTATCTCTACTATCGGGAAAAAGGCAAGTTCCGGTGGGTTCCGGAATATTTGGAGAGGGAGTTTCGTTATTACCGGGAGGTTGCCGGAGGCTCCGGTACGGGATTTGAAGAGCTAGTATGGGCCGAATATTATCTCGAAACCGGCGATCATGCCGCAGCCGAACATTATGCCCGAAAAGCAATCTATAAAGCAGAAACGATGGAACAATTTGCCGTGATCATCTCCGCCGATTTCACTTTGGCCCGATTATATCTGGCGCTGGGTAAATTTGCCGAGGCGGTGGAGTTAATCGATAATCTTAACGCCGGGGTGGCTGAGGAGAACAGTCCGGTTTTAAACAGCGCCGTTGATTTATGTGCAGGATATATCGGCGCTATTTTAAACGAACCGCGGTTGATTGCCGGATGGCTTAAAGCGGGGGATATAGAGCAGAGCCGGATATTGTACCAGGGGATGGGGTTTAATTTCATCGTCCATGCCAAAGCGGTTTTACAGGCCGGAAACTACCTGAAAGTAGAAGTTCTCTGTGAACAGATGCAGAAAGTGTTTGCTAAATTCAATAACATTTATGGCTATTTACACACTTACATCATGGACGCCGCTGCCCGCTATAAACTTTACGGGATGGAAAAGGCAAAGAAAGCATTGGAACCGGCCCTAGAAATCGGTCGGGCCGACGGGTTCGTGCTCCCTTTTGCCGAATATGGTCTTTATATCCTGGATATTTTGAAAGTGTTGCAAGAGAAATCCGGAAATGATGCTTATTTGGACGGATTGATAACGGAAGCGGCCCGGTACACTGAAAACGTAAAACTCCTTGCTTGTGAGAAAACGACTTTCGAAGAATTGACCGAGCGTGAAAGGGAAGTATTGCGGCTGGTTGTAGAAGGCCAAACCAACCGGGAAATCGCCGCCGGGCTTTATATCGCCGAGATTACCGTCAGGAAGAACATCACCTCCATTTACCGGAAACTGGAGGTTGAGGGGCGGGCGGCGGCGGTAAAAAAGACGGTGGAGATGAAACTGACGTAGGAACTCAACCCCTAGCCCCTTCTTTTTCGAACGCGCAAGATGAGTTGCTGGAAAATAATTCCATTAATATTGTCCGAGTAGCGAATCAGGAAGTATCGGATATTGATAAAATAATAGAAAAATTAAGACTATTTCTGGCATAATTGCCGGCAACTCAACCCCTAACCCCTTCTCTTCCGAACGCGCAAGAGAAGGGGAAAAGGCTGTGCCGAGGAAGCTTTAGCGGCGAAGTATGATGGTTACCTTCTCTTGTAGGCAAGAGAAGGCAAGGATGAGTTGCGAAGAATTCCATTGATGTTGTCCGAGTAGCGAATCAGGAAGTATCGGATATTGATAAATTAATAGAAAAATTAAGACTGTTTCTGGCATAATTGCCGTCAACTCAACCCCTAACCCCTTCTCTTCCGAAAAGCGCAAGAGAAGGGGAAAAGGCTGTATCGAAGAAGAATTGGCAGCGAAGCATACGGGTTACCTTCTCTTGTAGGCAAGAGAAGGCAAGGATGAGTTGCAAAGAATTCCATTGATTGGAGAATAATATGCCTGACAAATCCACCGAAATCGCCAGGATATTACGAAAAAACCAAACGGAATCAGAAGAAATATTTTGGAAACTGACACGGAAACGGGGGTTATTGGGAAAAAGAATTCTCCGACAACACCCAATCCTTTTTTCATATTTTGGGCGGAAAAGGTTTTTTGTAGCCGATTTTTATTGTCCCGAAAAAAGGCTTATTATTGAACTTGACGGAAAAATACATGAATTTCAGAAAGACTATGATGAATTGAGAACATATATTATCCAACAATTAGGCTACCGAGTTGTCCGAGTAGCGAATCAGGAAGTATCGGATATTGATAAATTAATAGAAAATTTAAGACTATATTTGGAATAACTGCGGCAACTCAACCCCTAGCCCCTTCTCTTCCGAAAAGCGCAAGAGAAGGGGAAAAGGCTGTATCGAAGAAGAATTGGCAGCGAAGCATACGGGTTACCTTCTCTTGCGGTCAAGAGAAGGCGAGGATGAGTTTACTGACGTAGGAACTCAACCCCTAGCCCCTTCTCTTCCAAGCGTGCAAGAGAAGGCAAGGTTGAGTTCCTGCTGACTCCTGTCTCCTGTCTCCTGAATTCTAAGCCTTTAAAAAATGTATCGCATGCGATAATATCAAAATTTGTAAAATCCTGCTATGATTTTTTTATAGCGGGGTTTTTATTTTTGAACAAGAGTCGTAATTTCAAACACTCATTTTAAACCGGAGAAAATTTAAGGAGGTCAACATATGGATAATTTAACAGGCGAGGTCGAATTATTTGCAGTCGATTATGCGCCGGACGGCTGGGTCGCTTGTGAAGGACAGTATCTGTCGGTCATCCAGTTTCCAGAATTATTTGGAGTGTTGGGTACCAAATTCGGCGGAGATGGTAGGGTCACATTTGGTCTGCCGGATTTACGAAAAGCCATACCGACAAATGGTATGCACTACTATATCGCGGTGGTAGGAATTACTCCCGTCGTTAAGTGAAAAGCGGCTGTTTTCAAAGTGACCTATAAGGAGGATTAAATCATGGACTATGAGGTTGGACAAATCGTTTTATTTCCGTATACGTTGTTTCCGGATAATTTCCCGTATAATTGGCTTCTTTGCAACGGCCAACAACTTTCCATCCAGGAGTACAAGGCTGTATTCTCGGTGATTGGCAACAAATTCGGCGGTGACGGCGTAACCACTTTTGCC
>DNPP01000403.1:0-414 GCA_003501365.1 Bacillota bacterium | reverse complement strand
GACGCAGGCTGCACCAGGTTTCAAGATGAGTTATTATATTTGCATTTCGGAAAAATAATCATATGGGTGATCTACATAAACGATCCTATTTAAAAAGAATCTGTCTAGGAGGATGAAATAATGCCTGATGATTTTTATTATTACGGACAAATCGTATTGTTTCCCAATAATTCAGTTCCCCAGGGATGGCTGCCTTGTGACGGCCGACAGCTTCCCCTCCAACAGTATTCGCCTTTGTTTTCATTAATCAGTACCAAATTCGGCGGTGACGGGAAAACTACTTTTGCTTTACCCAATTTAAAGGGTGTGGAACCGCAACCCGGTATGGAGTACTACATATACAACTCCGGCCTTTATCCAGGTAAATGGGAAGATAAATGATTAAGTTTTGGAAAGGGTGATCAACCAATGTCT
>DNPP01000082.1 GCA_003501365.1 Bacillota bacterium | reverse complement strand
CTGAGTTAAAGTATTAGTCAACTTTAAAAATTCTTTATATTTATATATTTATGAAGTTCATTATTTATAAAATTCGCTAAAGTGATAAAACATCCTGCATCATATCAGCCTTCTGTTCCCTTTTATTTATAGGAAATTATTTTAGCCGTCCAACGATTGATATATCATTTAACTTATACAAATCATACTTTTTCCTTTCATCTAAACCCGATTTTATCATTGCAATACATTTAGATCTTGAAACATTGATGACAGTAGCTTTTTCTCCACTGCTTAATAATAAAACGCTCCCTATCGGGTAAGGGGCAACCACTTTTAAAAAGTGTTCAACAACAGTATAATTATATTTGGTATTACTATTATTAACTAATTCCTGCATTGCCATATGGGATGGATATGCCTTTTTATAGGCTCGGTTAGAAGTCATGGCATCATAAACATCGGCAACTGCAACAATTTCAGAGAATTGGTGAATGCTTTTTGTAGTTAAACCTCTTGGATAACCACTCCCATCTTCACGCTCATGATGCTGTAATGCAGTATGGGCTGGGAGAAAACTAATCTGTACATTTCTTTTAATTATTTCATATCCTTGCCGAGCATGTTCTTTGAAAATGTTATATTCAGAAGGTTCCAGACAACCCGGTTTGTTTAAAAGTTTTGTATCAATAACATTCTTGCCAATATCATGCAGAATTGCTCCAATACACAAAATTTCCAATTCTCTTCGCCTTAACCCCATTGCTGTGCCAATCAAAGCGGAAAGGACACAAACATTTACCGAATGGGACAAGGTATAACTATCATGAGTCTCAATTTCAATCATATTGTATACTAAACGAGAATCCTCAAGAATGTAATCAATTATACTTATTACCACTTCATTTAAAGCCTCGATATTAAATGTCCCATTGGTTTTAACTTGTTCGTTTATTTCCTTTAAAATATTGATTGATTGTGTTCTTGTTTCCTCACGGATAGGTTGTAAGAATTCTTCTTCTTTATCTTCCTCAGGGTCTTGAATATAAACATACCGAATCGCATATTCTTTAAGTTTTGGAATATAGGCAGACTTTAGCCTACAGTTTTCCATCAAAAGAATTTTGCCATCGACTGTTCTGTATAAAGTCTTGGCAAGTTTCATACCTGACGTAATTTTATCAACAGGTATTTTAAGCATATTCTATCACCTATCTCTATGGATCAACTTATTCTTGTCGGTAAACTTAGATGGTTGGAATACAAAAACATGAAGACTTATGATAAAAGATAGTCTCAAACCGTAATTTTGATCCCAATGAATTCATTTAACAATCTATTTAGAATAATTCCAAGAAATTATCGAATATCCTGCTAAAATTTGTAAAACACCATGCAATATCCTTAGTTCTCATAGCGGAACTTTTCTAAATAATAAAAAGGCCATTGCAAATAAATTTTTAAATTAATTTGCAATAGCCTTACATATCCGGAAAGTGACAGTCTTTAGTTTCAAAAGCGCCCAATGTGATATTTCTTATTTGCAGACTTAAACGAGACACAGCTAATAGCTTTCAACGAAATAGAACTTAATAATATTGAAAAAATCACTAAAGCCTTTCTTGGTAAATGACAACCCCTGGTTTAAATTGGTTTTTTTGAAACTTATAGCCATTCTATTTATTCTCTTTTCATTTTGGCCTCTCTACAGATCATTTTCTCATATAGCTCTGTCGACAGCCATAGCTCATCTATATGAGTTGAAATAAATAATTTGGACATGAAATTTTTAAGTGAGTGAAAAAATTTAGGGTCAATCCAAGACAACTGTTGGCCTAGACCTCACTCTGGCTCTCCCCCAACGATGGGAATACAAAGGAGTACATTCAGTGGGAGAGTAACTGATGCCTTTGGGGCCTAAATAATTTAGGCGACATCGGCTAGGGTTACCCTTCCACTTGAATCAACAAATTTGTTCTGCTTCACAAGGGGAAGGGGAAGGGTTAGGTCAAATAGACATTCACTTTTCAGCGATAATCTCCGATATCACTAAAATTTATTTCAACATATATAGTTTCTAAGATATTATGCTACCAATTGATTGACCAATTAAAATTCTGAATCAAAATTAAAGTTCGTACACTTTAATCGCAAAACATCCTGCTTCAGTAGAGTAATACCCTTGTACTTGGATATAAACATACTCTTCAAGGGCTGTAATCGTAAGAGGCGCATTATAACCGGAATCTACTCCCGAAAAATATGCCGTTGCTAAATCCTTTTGAAAAGCCGATACCTTGACGTTACAAGGATAGTTACCCGAACCCCAATTTGCATCATCCCATTTGATGGTATATTGTGTCCCTGGAATTGCTTTAAAGTAATACCAGTGAGAACCACCCAGCGTTATATTTCCACTAGTCCAGGAGGTACTCAGGGTCAATAACTCTGCAAAATTAGCTCGAATCGTCGCATTGCCGCTAGTCACAGTTACAGTTGTAATAACTGATTTAGAATCACCAAAAAATACACTTCCCGTACCTGCTGTCTGCGTCCAGTTAAGAAATTGATTACCCGCAGACGGTAAAGCTGTTATCGGCATGTTAATGCCATTATAAACAGTCGTAATACCTGATGGAGTTGTGCTTCCACCCTCACTATTGCAAATATTTAAAGTATATAGCACAGTATGATCAGCGCTAAAATTAGCCCGAACTGTCGCATCACCGCCAGATATAGTCACAGTTGTATTAGCCGCATTAGTATCACCAAATTCGACTCTCCCTGTCCCTGCTGTTTGCGCCCAATTTACGAATTGACAACCTGCATTTGGAGTAGCTGTTATCACCGTATCTTCTCCGTCTATTACCGTTATAACTCCTGACGGTGTATTCTTCCCATTCCCGCCATTGGTAACAGTTAAAGTGTTTTGGGGAAAACCGGCCTTTATTGCAAAACTACCGGTTGCAGAATAGTAATCTCCTTGAACCTGAACATAAATATATTCTTCCCGTGCAGTAATTGTCTGAGGAGGATAACCATAAATAGCTTCTGTAAAATAGGCCGTTGATAGATCTTTTTGAAAAGCTGATACCTTTACACTACATGAATAATTCAAATTCGATTTAGAATCATCCCAACCTATTGTATATTTTGCCCCGATTATCGCCTTAAAAAAGAACCATTGTGAACCATTAGCGGAAATAATATTTCCCGTAGTTAATGTATTCAAAGGTAATGATGTTGTAAAATTGGCTCGAATTGTTGCATCACCGCTGATCACAGTCACAGTTGTATTCGCCGAATTGGCATCGCCAAATACTACCGTTCCAGTACCTGCTGTCTTCGTCCAATTAATAAAGCGGCATTCTTCACTTGGTACGGCTGTTATTGATGTACTTACCCCATTATTTACGGTTAATATACCATACGGCGAGGTGCTTCCATTTCCATCATTAGTAATGGTCAAAGGATATTGAACGGCATGATCGACTTTAAAATTTGCCTGAATTGTTACATCACCGCCAGTTATCGTTGCTGTTGTATTGGCTAAATTGGCATTTCCAAATACTACAGATCCTGTACCAGCCGTTTGCGTCCAATTAACAAATTGACAACCTACATTTGGAGTGGCCGTAATAGCTGTCTGAATACTATTATTTACAGTTAAAGTGCGTAACGGGGTAAAACTCCCATTCCCATCACTTGTTACAGTTAACGTACAGGGTGAAGGAATAACTTGTATTGCAAAATCGCCAGCAGAAGTACTGAAAGAATATCCTTGAACCAGAATATAAACAAAATCTTCCTTGGCGGTAATAATTTGAGGATAATTATAACCCGAATCTTTTTCAGTAAAATATCCAGTTGTTAAATCCTTTTGATAGGCTGATACTTTAACATCACAAGTCGAACTTCCCAGGCCATCATATTTATCATCCCATTTTATAGCATATCGAGTACCAATGCTGGCTGGAAAAACAAACCATTGAAAACCTCCAGCGTAAATACTTCCCCCCATCCATGAATTTAAATCGAAACCTAATTGTGGAGCAAAATTAGCTCGAATTGTTGCATCACCATTAAATATAGTAACAGTAGTATTAGCCAAATTGGCATTGCCAAATGTTACTGTCCCAATACCTGATATCTTCGTCCAATTTAAAAATTGATAATTTTGATAACCTGTATAGGGAGTGGCTGCTATTGCTTTACTTACACCATTATTTACTATAATTGAACTTGAAGGAGTGGTAGTTCCGTACCCATCATTAGTAATAGTCAAATTATATAAAATAGTTTGATCGATAACACTAAAATTGGCTTTAATTGTTGCATCTCCATTAATTAGGGTCACTGTTGTAGTAGCTGAAGTGGGATCACTAAATACAACTGTCCCAGTACCTGCTGTTTGAATCCAATTAGCGAATTTACAACCTGAGTTTGGGTTGGCCGTAACCACTGTACTTATATTATTCCCAACAAATAACGCACCTGAAGGAGTAGTACCTCCATTCCCATCATTGTTAATATTTAAAGTATAGGGAGATGGAATGACTTTTACAGCAAAACTACCGTTCTCACTAGGATACCACCCTTGAACATGAACATAAATACAATCATCAAGTGCTGTAATTATTTGAGGGGAATTATAACCAGAATAATTGTTACTAAAATATGTTGTTAAAGAATCTTTTCTAAATGCTGATACTCCCACCGAACAGGTGTAGTTCCCCGAGCCTTGGCGTTTATCGTCCCAGCTTATGGCATATTTTGTGCCTATTGTAGTTGGGATAAAGAATAACATAGATCCACCAGCAGGTATATTTCCGGGAGTCCAGGTATTAAACGGCAAGGGCAATGCAAAAATTGCCTGAATTGTAACATTACCCCCAGTTATAGTAGCCGTTGTATTCGATGAAGTAGCATCACCAAATACCACTTTCCCGTATCCGTCTGTTTTTTTCCATTTTATGAACTGATAGCCTTCATAGGGAGTAGCTGTAATCGCTATGCTTATACCGTTATTTGCCGTCAAAACACTTGACGGGTTAGTACTTCCGCCTTCATTATTGGTAACAGTCATAGTATATGTAGTATTATTATAACTACTGATAAAATTAGCCTGAATTGTTGCATCTCCGCCGGTAACAGTCACAGTTGTACTGGCTGAATTGGAATCACTAAATACTACTGTCCCGGTACCTGCCGTCTTTGTCCAATTTACAAATTGAAAACCTGTATCCGAATAAGCGGCAATATTTGTAATTGCACCGTGGTTTACCGTTACAGCATTTGATGGGGTTGTGGTTCCATTCCCGTCATTGGCAACAGTCAATGTATATTGAACATTCTGATTAGCGGAAATGAAATTTGCCTGAATTGCGGCATCACCACTGATCACAGTCACGGTGGTATTCGCTGAATTAGGATCGCCGAATATGACTGTCCCGTTTCCCGACACCTTCGCCCAATTACCAAATCGATAGCCTGTATTTGGGATAGCGGTTACTGTTGCGTATACGCCGTTATTGACTGTTATAGAACCAGACGGATTGGTGCCGCCATTCCCATCGCTGGCAACGGTCAAATTATATTGAACCGCAGAATTTGTGCTAAAATTAGCCCTAATCTTGACATCTCCACCGGTTACCGTCACAGCTGTATTAGCTGAAGCGGCGTCTCCAAATATTGCTATCCCGCTACCTCCTGTCTGTGTCCAATTGACAAATTGACAGTCTTGATTAGGAGTAGCTGAGATTGCAGTACTTACTCCATTGGTTACCGGTAAAATTCCCGATGGAGTGGTGTTTCCATCCCCATCGTCGGTGATAGTTAGGCTATACGACGGCGACCAAACTTTTACAGCAAAACTACCGGTATCGAAATAATAATATCCTTCAACTAAAATGTAAAAGCAATCTTGAAATACGGTAATAATTTTGGGAGAGCTGTAACCAGCTTGTACACCACTGAAATAGGTGGTCTTTAAGTCTTTTTGATAGACTGTCACCTTTACATCACAATTATATTTACCTGAATCGTAATTACCATCCCAGCTAATAGCGTACTGTGTTCCTTTGGTAGCCGGGAAACGGAATAACATGGAACCTCCAGCGGCAATATTTCCGGGCGTCCAAGTGCTAAATGATAATGGTACAGCAAATTTGGCTTGAATCGTAGCATCACCGCTAAGCACTGTTACATTGGTATTGGCAGACGTAGCGTCATCAAATAAAACTCTTCCAGTACCCGCGGCCTTTACCCAACCAGCGAACATATAACCTGTATTCGGAGTGGCAGTAATCGGTATACTTACACCATTATTTATCGGTACAACTCCTGAAGGAGTTGTACTTCCATTCCCATCTCCGGTTACGGTCAGCTTATATTGAACAATATTATTGACGCTGAAATTAGCTTGTATCGTGGCATCGCCACCGGTCAATTTCACCGTCGTATTAGCCGAACCAGCATCACCAAATACGGTAGAACCGGCGCCCCCTGTCTGGGTCCATTTCACAAACTGGCAGCCTCCATTCGGGATGGCTTTTATCGCTATACTTTCGTCTTCATTTACCATTTTAGAGTCAAATGGAGTGGTGTTGCCATTCCCATCGTTGGTGATCGTCAAAAGATTTTGGGGACTGACTTTTACTGCGAAAGTACCAGCATCACTAGAATCGAAACCCTGTACTAAAATAAAGACATAATCTTCAAGTGCCGTAATGGTTTGCGGATAATTGTAACATCCGGTTGCTCCTATAAAATATGCCGTTGTCAAATCTTTTTGAAATGCCCCTATTTTAATAGAGCAGGAATATTTACCCGAATCAGCATAACTATCCGAACTAATACCATATTTGGCTCCGATTGTCGCCTTAAAGCAATACCATCTTGAACCACCCGGAATAATACTTCCTACAATCCAAGTATTTAATGGCATTGTAAAATTCGCTCGGATCGTCGCATCGCCATTGGATAATGTCAAAGTTGTATCCGCCGAGTTTGGATCGCCAAATGTCACAATCCCCGCTCCTGCAATCTTTGTCCAATTAACAAACTGAGCGCCTGGTAATGGTGTGGCCTTAATTGTCATATTCGCACCATCATTCAACGTCAGTGCGCCCAGCGGATCAGTACTTCCACAGCCGTCATTGGTAACGACCAAAATATGATACGCCACAAAATTGGCCCGAATCGTGGCATCGCCACCGGTTACAACCACAGCTGTTTTAGACGCATTAAGATTGACAAATTCGGCTTTTCCTGTCCCGCCAATTTGTTCCCAGTTAACAAAACGATAGCCCTCATTCGGAGTCGCAGTGATGATCTGACTTGCTCCATAACTTACTCCTACAGTGCCGGATGGGCTGATACTTCCGTTCCCATCACTGGTAACAGTCAAATGATACGGATTATGAGCAAAATTTGCTCGAATCGTCGCATTACCGCCCATCACCCTCACAGTGGTACCCGCCAAATTAGCATTGGCAAATGTCAACACCCCAGAGCCGGATGTCTGGGTCCAATTAACAAAATGGTATCCATCAGCAGCGGTTGCATTAATGGGTGTGCTTTCCCCATGATTTACCGTCACATCATCCGATGGGTCGGTGGTTCCATTCCCGTCGTTGTGAATTGTCAAAGTATACTGCAGCATTGCCAAGGTCACTTTGCTCGGAACCATACCGGTCTTCCAGGCCTTGGCCTTTAACACGACACCAGAACCCATCAAAGTTGAAACCGGGGAACCGGACACTATAACCGGGTCACTCAAACTCGGCTCATTGCTATTGGTGGTATACCGGATCGTTGCCCCCGGTGTGGTACAAGTAATGGTTGCCGTTGTGTCTGTAATACTTATTACCGGTGTTGCAGTTTGTAAAATTGTATAAATCGTAGTTTTGGTGGCGCTGGGTATCCAATTATCCTTAAAAGCCTTGGCCTTCAATGTGGTTGTATTCTCAATGGTCACAGTTGAACCGGAAAGCACTGCGGGATCGCCGGCGGCCGGTTCCTTGCCGTTGGTGGTATAACGGATCACTGCATCCGGCGTCGCACAGCTTATGGTGACACGAAGCCCCGAAGCATAGTTTTCGGAAACGGATGCAGCGGTCAAGGCCTTAAGCACCACATCCTTGCCGATGCAGTAAAAAGTCGGCGCAGCTACCGTTCCGGTCATTGTATAGTCTGCCGCATTGATATTACTGTTCGCCAATACACCCGTTTCAACGGCCATCGCTTTTAAATGGATAGTCGTTGCGTTATTGATTGCGGGAATCGCAATTACCGTACCGGGGGCGCATGTCAGGCCGTTGGTTACCGTAGGATCATCGCCATTCAGTGTGTAATGAATAACAATAACATGTCCTTTGGCGGCGACAGTTGCACAATTAATCGTCACCCGCTGAGATGTGTTATAGGTTCCGCCATTCACACTAAAAGCCGGGGTGGCCACTTGATTGATGGTATATTTTACTGACGGGCTTGGACTAAGGCTAGGCGCCCAACCGTTCTTAAAGGCTCTGGCTTTCAAGGTCATGCTCTTGTTGACCAAAACCTTGCCGTCTTGGGCTATGGCTGAAGTCGCGGTTGGCTCCGTTTTGCCGTCGGTAGTATAACGAATGATTATTTCATTGATATCGAAACCGCTACAACCAATCGTGACCCACTGTTCCCCATAAGTTCCGCTTTCAAGATTAAATACCGGCTGCGGCAGCGCGACTGTATAGGTTCCGGTAGCTACTGCGCTTGATTTCATACCGTCCTTGAAGGCCTTTGCCTTAATCACTGTTGCTTTTGTAAGCATAATTGGAGAAGTATATTCGTCACTGTATCCAGTTGGAACAGAACCATCCGTAGTATAATGGATCGATGCTCCCTCAATCGGTTTGAATGAAATAGCAGTCCCGACAGTATATGTTCCTGAAGGCTGGTCAAATTTGGGAGTTGCTACGATTCCAGTTGTAGTGACAGTATATGGCTGACTGGTGACAACGCTAGGCGCCCAGCCAGCCATAAAGGCTGCCGCTTTTAAAGTCATCGTATGATCAACTTGGATCATATCGTCGGACTTAATCATAGTCGAGGTTGGGGTAGGATCGGTCCCATTTGTGGTATATCGGATGATGGCGTCCGATTCTTCACAATGAATCCGGACTGTTTGTTCCGATGGAGGATTGCCCTTCACTGTCGTAAACGTAGGTTGAGCTTGCAGCCTAATGTTATAAGTACCCGTAGTAACGGCGCTCGATTTCATGCCGTCTTTGAAAGCTTTCGCTTTGATTGTCGTTGATTTTTCAAGCGAAATTGGTCCGGTATATAGTTTACTTGTGCCAGTTGGGATAGAACCATCGGTAGTGTAACAGATCGTTGCTCCCTCAATAGGTTTGAAAGAAATAGCAGTTCCGATAGTATAGGTTCCTGAAGGCTGATCAAACTTCGGAGTTGCTACGATTCCAGTTGTAGTGACAGTATATGACTTACTGGTGACAGCGCTAGGCGCCCAGCCGGACTTAAAAGCCGCCGCTTGTAAAATCTGAGTATGATCAATTTGGATCAGAGCACCGGACTTGATTACAGGTGAGTTCGATTTAGGGGTGATGCCAATCTTTCCTGTGGTCGTGGTATAACGGATGGTGGAATCCGAATCGTCACAGGTAATCCGGACTGTTTGTTCTGATGGCGAGCTGCCTGCCTCTGTCTTAAATACAGGTTGATTAGGAATTCGAACATTAAAGGCAGCCGAAATAACCGGGCTTGCTATCTTATTGGTCTCAAAAGCTCTTGCCTTAATCGTCTTTGGTTTTTCGATTGGAATAGGATTAGCACTATCATATGGCTTACTATTTTCAGTCGGAGTAGTACCGTCGACGGTGTAATAAATTTTAGCAGTATTATCACCGGGAACAGCGAGACCTACGGTGTCGGTTGTCAAATAAATGGCCGGCGAAGGCTTGGTATTGGTAAACTTGGGAGCAGCCACAGTGCCGATATAATAGGTGGCCTCGGCAACACCGCTATCAATAAATCCGGTTCTATAGGCTATGGCCTTAAGGGTGCAGTCGGCGGAAATCTTGACCGTTGTTCCCACGGTACCGTGGCCGGGAATACCCGGTTTATCGGCAATCGGCTCAGTACCATCGGTGGTATAACGGACCTTTACACCGGAAGTACTGCACTTAATGGTTATAGTTTGAGTTGATGGATAAATGTCGCCTTTAAGACTAAAAGTTGGTTTTGCCACCGTAGCCAGGTTATATGTAGCTGTTGCAGTGGCGCTGGTTTCCCAATCCGGATACCAGGCTTTAGCCTTTATGGTTGTATCTTGATCAAATGGAAGGCCATTCGCCCCGGCGGTATATACCGGACTATCAATGGTAGGCTCAGGTGGTTCCTTTCCATCGGTCGTAGTCGTATATCTTATGGTGGGAGTGGCTCCAACAACGGGCGGTGCGCATTTAATAACTACATACAGGGGTGACATATAAGTGCCCGAAAGCTTGCTAAAGGTAGGAGTGGCCACGATACCGGTAATCGTATAGGCGGCAGTAACGCTATGGCTAGCGGTATAACCGGTTTTAAAAGCCTTCACTTTTAAGGTAGTCGTTTTCGCTATTTTTAACGGCGCTGTTTGGCTAAATACCGGGCTGGTTGCCGTCGGCTCCGTTTTACCATCAACAGTATAACGCATGGTAACCCCGGAATATTCCGGAAAATAAAATATCGATACGTTTTGAGGCGTGGTATATGTCCCGGCATTTAAATCAAGCATCGGAGGAGGTAATAGCGATCTGACCGAAAGAGTGGCTTTCTGACTGGTTACTTTTCCATGGCTATTGCTAACTATAACATAATAATCCCCGTTATTATCCGGTGAAACATTATACAATGTCAAAGTATGTGAAGTCGCACCTTGGATAGGAATATCATTATAATACCATTGGTAAGTGAATGTATCTCCAGTCTGGTCAAAAACATCAACTCTAAAAGTGAAATCTGTCTCGGCATCAATGGTTTGGCTGACGGGTTGAGTAATAATGATCGGGCAAATACTTGTATAAGCTTTGATACAAGCGTTAAAATTGGTGAATGAGATTATCTGTTCGCCATAATTATCTTTAGCGATGATTTTTTTGGTAAATAAATCAATCCAGGTTTTCCCATCTTTGCTGATAAAACTTTCTCCCGTATGGGAGGTGGCATTAGAGGTATAATTATATTCAGTATAACCATTCAAACCTATTTCTTTGGCTTCAATCGGTATAGGGTATTTATAACCCGGTGTAGCAACTTGGATAACTACTGAAAATTTTTGAGCATCCGTTAACAAGACGGGAGTAGGCAAAGTTATCGTATGATAACCTGCTTTGGCTATAGTACCAGTCTTAGTAATTGCCAAAGAACCAGTATTCGGCGCAGAGATAACATTGGTGTAGATTTTTAAAGTATAAGAGGTATTTGGAGCTAAAGCATAAAAACCAACGGCAGCTAATGGTTCGCTCTCCTCCGCAGTAAAAATATTAGCCATCCAGGTATTGCCATCACCATAATTAAGCACATCACCATAAGGGTCATATTCATATTTTCGCTGGTAATTATCCGTAGGTTCGGCATTGGTAAATACGAAAGTCTCTCTCCCAAAATTATTATCATAATAGGATACATAAAAATAACCATTCTCACCCCAAATCGTTCCCATGCAGTTCTTTACAATCCAAGCGCCATCTCCCGGAGGAAGGGAATCGGAATCATCGGCACGCTTAAAATTGGCCTTGGGATAATTATCAATCCATCCTACAATGGTGACTGCCAAATTATTGCCATTATAATACCAGTCTTTTGAAAACTCGTCATAATAAGAACAATTGGTTGCATTAAAAAAATCATTCCAGTAACATAGGGTAGTGTATACTCCACCATATGTCATGACAGCATTTTTAATTTCATTTTTATTGCAATCGGGAAGCTGGATCACTTCTTGAACATGTTTTTGTACTGTTAATCCGGATTGAGAAATTTCGCTATAATGATCATACGGATCATCCAATTCGTCAATCGGTCCGCTCCACCGCGTGAGATAAGCTGTCGACATATAAGCGTTCCCGCCATAGTCAAAACCATGGGTGTTTTTGAGGTGGTTTTCAGAAAAATCACGATTTTCTAACGGCAACAAGCATGATTCCATTGAGCCGTATGTTGCAAAAGTCCAACTATTGTCATTATTGCTTCCTTGTTCCTTTACCGGAGTAACCTTCCCCAAACTTCTCAGATCATATGTAGAGGGAATTTTTTGGGTGGAAAGTTGCGCTGAAGCCGTTCCTAAGTTGCTAAGATAAGAGGTGTCAATGGTTGAAGGCTTATATCCATAAGAATAATGGTCATGAAGTTCCGATTGATGCGATGAAAATTCAGGTCTTTGCTGTGATAAAAGGCGCTGTTCCAATGATAGGGAATGATAACGATTATTTTGAACATAGGCCATAAATTGCGGATTGATCGGGGCTATCTCTGATTCATCGAAAGATTCAGCCCCTAATGAAAAGGAGAATGTTAGGAAGATAAAACCAAAAAGAAAAGCACATGTTGCCCAGACTCGTATTTTAACTTTATCTTTCATTGGACTCATCTTTATATCCCCTCTCTATCAATAATAAACAATAAAAGTGCATATTAGATCAAATACAAAAACAACATAAATTTACTGAAATTTGTCGATTTGTTGTCCAAATAATTATAAGTTAAATTTACCATAAATTTCTAAATTTTTCAATACAATTACGTTGATAATAGTAAACCGTTTCCATTCAAGATTCAATCTTTACGTATTTTAATGCAATCAATATGTGGATAATTAATCTTTATGGCAAAAAAAAAGACTGCCGGCAGAACAAACGGTAATCTTTAGGACTTAAGTGAAATATCCGATAGTTAATGTCCATCATTATACTACTTTTGAAGCATTACATCATATATATGGGATTCGATGGCCGACTTTTCCCCTTCCCAACTCCGGTAATATTTAAATTCAATTTCGCTTTTTCCTGCTCCAATCCCTTGAAACTTCCATATACGCTCACTGGGAACTCCTACTCGATGAAAGGCAGTCTGATTTTCATTTTTACTGATGATTGCCACGCATTTCACAACTGCAGGACCGGATATCGTATAGTGCCAGGAATACCCGGTCGAAACATTTTCTTTTAAATGAACCGCAAAACAATCGTTCATATTGAAGAGATTCATCTGAGGCCTTTCTTTTAAAATATACGGATCGTCATTCTTCGTTATTGACATGGCACGGCTTCCCCCGAGATTGAATCCAGCCAAAAGAACAAACGATAGACCCGCCATGATTAGTTTGGATCGTTGATTCATCAAAAATCCTTCCCTTTCAAATCCTGTTTCGGTTCTAAAATTGACTGTCAAAATTGATTTATTATTATTATAATACCATGCAGCTTTCAAAATAAATATGAAGCCCATAAAAAAAGCCGGATCGATTCATTTATCGATCCGGCCAAATTTCACCGGTCAAAACTGGATCCGGTCAAATCATTAATTAAACATTGATTCATCATCAGAAATAAAAATGATTAGAATCGTTACTTTGGACACTTTGCTGTACACCGTCAAATGTTTCCTGTCCGCTAATGGTATACCAATAGTAATGGCTATCCCATAACACAGAATAATTTGAAAGTGTTAAATAATGATTTTCATCATATTCCGGTATCGCGAAGGTCGCCGATACGTTGGAATAATCTCCCGTGCCCATAGTGAGGTCGGCATTGTCAAAGTCTGCCGAAAGGGAAGTGATATTAAAAGTTACATAAGCGTTCTTATTAGAATAATAATTACCGGCAAAACCGGATTCGCTCAATGCAAAACTTCCCTTTAAGAGATTGTTGGATTTAAGGGTTGCTTTAACTGTCAATCGTCCGACCTCATCTCCCCCATTTTTCGTGACGATGATTGTAAAATTATGATATTGGGTATCCGGATCATACCAGTATGTCCTGTTTAACGTATACTCATTGCTACTCCCACCAACATCACTGGTTATAATATTAGTGCTCTTATAATGTCCGCTGTTGGATTCATCCGGGATCCAATCACCCGCTGATAAAGGTATATGAGCCATTACTGAGGTGTTCCTGCCAAAATCATAGTTAAACCCATTGCTGCTAAGGAAATTGGAAAACTTATCACTGAGATAGTTCTCCAACAAGCCGACCTTTTGAATCGAATCCAATAAGTCGTTAATTCCGCTATCATAAACTATTGGATAGTCTTCATCAACGCTAGAGGGAGTTTGTGTTTGAAATTTCAAGGTTTGCGACCCTGTGATGTTGATTTTCGGTGTCTCGGAATCAGGAACAAAAACACATTTGTAATCGGCTGTTAAAACAATTGATGGAATGCCCGGGTATGCGACAGAGAGAGTTGCTTTAATCCCGTTGTAGGTTCCATCACCGGTAGCCAAATTCGCATCCGCGATTGGTTCGGAGAAAGACCAAGTGAGTTTGCGATCTTTATCATCAATCTCCGTATAATCTACTCCATTGGCAGTGAAACTTCCGTTCCAACCATTTTCGCCTTTGGTGACCGAAAGAACATAATTGCTGGTCCGTGCCAAATTATCATCATACTCTTTTTCCGTACGAGTAGCTTTTAAAATGATTTCCTTGGAGGATGATGACTTAAAACTTAAAACGGTTTCTACGGACGCTTCATCATTTGAGTCCATTTTCTTAGCAGTATACCAACCATCGGAAACGGGAACCCACACAAAGGATGGATCCGATTGGATACTGATCGGTTCACCGCTGGGCGCGAAATCACTGTTTTGAGGCATGCCGTCGGTATCCAGGAAATTATCAATTTTGTCCCACACGCAGTTTAAGATCAGATTAAAGGTCTTAACCTCACCCAAACGGCGGTTGATCTCATCCGAAGGCAACTGATTGTTATCACAAGTTATTAATACGTCAGTTTCAGGATCGGTGGTAAATACCCCGGAACCATCAACCGTATATCTGGTGGCTAGACTGTAACACGCCGCAATCGTACCCGGTACCTGGAAGGACGCTCTTACGTCGTAAGTTCCTTCCCCGGTAGTTAAATCCGCATCGGTAATCTGCTCCACTAAATCAGTGTGGTAGACCAGATTATCAAACATGGAATCATAACTTGCGTTGTAAACTCCGCTCCATTTATCGGAACCCCGGACGGCAACCAAGTCTGCAGAAAAATTGATTTGCGGACCATCCTTAATCAGAACGCTCTTGATGAATTTTAGTTTAATATCGTTAGCGTTCACCGACTTGAACTTGATAGTCAGATTATCGATATCCCCATCACTTTCCGTTTCAGATATCGAGGTTGTATACCAACCGCCCGCATCCGGTCCCGACCAGATAAATCCGGTAGTATCTGCGGTTGTATCGAGAGATTTACCACTGGGTTTAAATTCCTTGGTCGCGAGGAAATTGGCAAATTTATCATCGATATAGTTTTGTACCAGAATAAACTTTTTGACCGAATCCAAGCAATTGTTGATTTTGGTTGAGTCAGCTCCGCCGGTAAGATACGCCTCATCTACAGTCTTGGCTATCTTGTTGAAAGTCTCAGACCCGGTGGCCCAATACTGGCTTAGAACCTCGTTATAAGTAAGGACATAATTTCCGGTAAGCGGATAAACTGTTTTTCCTACCGTTATGGTTCCGGTCACTTGATATTTTCCGGTTCCCTGTGTCAAATCAGCATCCGTGAAGGTCACTGCATACTTCACATGGTATTTGACGGTATTGCTGCGGGAAGAATCCTCATAACTGTCCTCAGAATCGGATTCGACGCTGATAGTACCGTCCCATAGGCCATCGGCGCCTTTTTTGGCCGTTAGCGCCCAGAAGTCCGTTTTAAGATAGATTTCACCGGGGTTGGGGGACTTCATTTTACACGGCAATGAACCTTTGGTGCCGGTATACCAACCTTCGGCATCAGGAGTGAGGTTCCATTCGACAGAGGTACTGTCGGAATCACCCTCGTCGGAATCCCCGCCGGAGTCCTTTGTGTAGAAGTTGCCCGAAGCGAACTGGCCGAAGAAGAAATAATTATACAATTTATCATGCAAATATTTAGCAATTAAATCAAATTTATCGATACTCGCCAGCCGGTTGTTGAGCATACCCTCATCAAGCGTGTCCACAGTATAGGTATTTGTAACAATATCACTGGGGTTTAATCCGGTCTTCCAGGCCCGGGCTTTAACGGTTATTTCATCACCCACGCCGATATTAATCTTGGCGCCGGAAACAACCGCCGGATCGCTCAAACTCGGATCATTACCATTGGTGGTATAACGAATCGTTGCACCCGGTGTGCCGCAATTCAATGTGAAAAGTTGACCCGGGTTGAAGGGGATAATCTTACCCTCCGAATCCGTAGTTTGTACTGGACTGATGGTCGGCTGGTCCACCTTGAATAATGTATAGACTGCAGTTACCGTAGCACTGGGCGTCCATTCATCTTTAAAGGCTTTCACCTTCAGGGTGGTGGTTGCGTTAATCGGTATAGAATCCCCGGATACTACCTTGGTACCATTGGCTACAGAAGGCTCGGTGCCGTTGGTGGTGTAATAAATGTCTGCATCGGTATTAGCACAATCAATTTTTACAGATTGCGGCTCGGAATAGGATCCGGCGCCAATGCTTAAGGTCGGTGTAGCAACCGTGCCGGTATACTTGAACACCACTTTTCCAAAGGCACTCGCCGCTCCGGTTTTGGATACCCAAGCTTTAGCGATATAGGTAGCAGAACTATTCAAAGTTATTTTAGCTCCTGCTTTATACAGTGAAGAACCTGAAACGCCTCTTTCCGGCTCAACCCCACCGGTCGCATAATAAATCTCGGTTCCCGGCGTAGCACAACTAATTGTAAAAGTAGTTGGCGCCTTAATCGTGCCTCCTGCTATACTGAAGGTCGGGGTAGCCACTCCGATGGTGTAGCTCTTACTGGCTAGGGCGCCAACCCAACCGGTTTTAAAGGCTTGGGCCTTGATAGTCATGGTACGGTTAACCGTGACTCCGGCATCTGGCACTACCAAACTGCTGGCTGTAGGATTTTTGCCGTCGGTAGTATAACGGATAGTTACATCAAGGATAGTTTCATCCGATGACGGATAAGTGATCTTTACAACCCGCTCGTTATCGAATTGGGTCTTGGCAATATCGCTTTCTCCGGTAACTGTGAACACCGGCGCCGCCAAAGTTCCAGTATATACCGCCGTTGCCACGGGACTGGGAACATAACCATCTTTTACCGCGATAGCTTTGATGGTGGCTGCTCCCTCCACATGGATGCCTTCGTCGATGTGGTAAGGCTGACTGTGGATTGTAGGCGTACTGCCGTCATTCGTATAATAGATATTAACTCCCATGGTGCTGCAACTAATTGTAACATCGTTACTCGCCCCTACCGCCAACGTTGTTGAACCCGGGCTAAAGGTTGGAGCGGCCACGGTTCCGGTAACCCTGTACAAGAAAGTAACAGCCTCGCTTGTCTTCTCATTGGTTTTTTTAGGATTTATTACTGCCCATGCTTTAATTTGGGTATATCCGGCTGCCAGAGATATCTTCGTACCAGCTTTATACACCACGGGTTCGCCCGCAGCATCTTCATCAAAATCCGGGGTTGAGCCAGTTAATTTTTGATAATATATCGCTGCTCCAGGTGTGGCACAGCTGATGGTCAAAGTCTGCGGCGTGTAATAAACTCCCGCAGATAGACTCAAGACCGGTTCCGCCACATAATTCATAGTATAGGTGGCGCTGGCGCTGCCGGTAATCCAGTTCGACCGAAAAGCGCTGGCCTTAATCGTCATGGTATGATCAACCACGATTCCGGATTCGGGCACAATCGGACTGGTGGCGGTAGGTGTAGCGCCATTGGTGGTATAACGGATAGTTACTCCGGGAAATGAGCCCTGCTCATGATCGTCCTTATTCTCAAAGCAGGCGATCGTAACCGTCTGTTTGGAGTCATACGTTCCTCCCGGCACACTAAACTCCGGCGCGGGTACGGCTGGAGTATAGGCGGCAGTGGCAGTAGCGCTGAACCCCCAACCATCGACAATAACCTTGGCTTTGATGGTAACCGGTCCGCTAACCTCATTAGGGCCGATCGTAAAAGGCGAAGTATATTGGCGTGAGCTTTTATCAGGTTCGCTGCCATCGAGCGTATACCAGATCGTGCCTATCGTATTTTTATTAAGGTCCTTATTATTATTTGCAATTTCAATCAATTGTGCAC
The DNA here is from genome assembly GCA_003501365.1 of Bacillota bacterium. Taxonomy (GTDB): domain Bacteria; phylum Bacillota; class UBA4882; order UBA8346; family UBA8346; genus UBA8346. The sequence continues at coordinate 1,507 of DNPP01000082.1, read as the reverse complement.
CGCTATATGATTTCGCTTTGAAAACAGGTGCCAGCGCAGTGTCGGTTACGGTATAGGTACGACTAATAGTATTACTGGGATTAATACTCCCCATTTTGGCAATCGCGAAAATCGTCGTGTTAGTATTCTTAGCCAAAGTAATCTTTGCTCCGGCTTTATACTGCTGTGGATTCTCCGGGGAACCGGGTTTATCGGTCCAATAAGAAATAGTCGCTCCGGCGGTTGGGCAGCTGATAGTCAAAGTTTGCGGTGTAAAATAGGTTCCCGCAGACAAGCTAAAGACCGGATCCGCTACCTGATTGATGGTATAATTGGCCGTAACCGCTTGACTGTTTACCCAATTGGTTTTAAAAGCCATTACTGTAATTGACATATCATTACCTACTACCACCCCGGCATCTGTGATGATAGGACTCTTAGCTGTGGGTGTAACGATTTTTTTGCCAGGCGCGCTGGTGGTGTAGCGGATGACTGCGCCTATTACAGCCGGATCATTTGGATCAGGGAAACTAGCTTTTACTATCGTCCCGCCTTTGCAGGCTCCGCCTCCAGGGAGAACCGGATTAGGCAATGTTCCAGTGATCGTGTAAGTAGCGGTAGCCGTGGCACTGACATCCCAACCCTCTATCCAGGCTTTTGCCTTAATCGTAGTCACAGAGTTAGTGTTTATGTGTATTTTGGTTGTTGTATATTCATCTGAATCCTTCGTTGGCTCCGTCCCGTTGGTGGTGTAACGGATGACTGTTTTATTGACAGGATCTTTGGTAGTGCAACTGATGCCAACATCTATCTGATCTTTCCACAAGCCAGGTTTTACATCGAACGTTGGAGTAGCCACAGTGCCGGTAATGTTAAAAACACTACTCGTGGTATGGCTGGGAGCCCAACCGGTTTTCCAAGCCTTGACGCTTAACGTTGTATCAAGTGTACTGATCGTTAAGAAACTTCCGGAAGCAATAACCTTCGACTTTTCGGTCGGTACACTCTTGTCGGTAGTGTAGCGAATAGTTACTCCCGACGTATCGCAGCTGATTTTTACTTTCCAAGGAGTGGTATATGTTCCACCCTTCGGACTAATCACGGGGGCAGACACTAACGGCAGCACAGTTAAGGTAGCTTTGGCGCTGGTTGCATCCCCCTTGGTATTCTTTATAACCACGTAATAATCGCCAGCATCGGAGGCTTTGACCGAATTGATGGTATATGAGGACAACGTGGCCCCAGGAATAGCTCCTTCTTTCGAATACCATTGATATTCAGTGGGTATCGGATCACCTACCGCAGTAACGCTAAAGGTTACCGGATCAGTTTCCCCTACGGTTTGACTTACGGGTTGTTTAAAGATAACTGGCGCAGTCCGGGTAAATGCCTTTAAGCATACACTAAAATGATCTATTAATATTGCCGGTTCATTGTCTTCATCATAGTAAGTTTGGGATTTAGAAATAAAGTCGGTCCATGCTTTCCCATCTGGACTATAAAAACTTTCACCAGCATTTGAGGTGGC
>DNPP01000289.1 GCA_003501365.1 Bacillota bacterium | reverse complement strand
TGAAACACGGGTAAAAAGAAGGAGGAGATTTTATTGAAGATCCAGAGGGCTATAGGAGCTTTCCTAATTATGCTGATTATTTTGACAGCAGTGGGTTTAGGAGTCGGCAATGCTGCCACCGGTACCGTTAAAATCGGTTTTTTAGGGGCATTAACAGGAGATGTGGCCATGTATGGTCAGCCAACCCTGGTAGGAATGAAAATGGCTGCCGAAAAGATCAATAAGGCAGGCGGTGTGAATGGAAAAACCATTGAGATCGTAGAAGCCGACAATCGTGGCGATAAACAAGAATGCGCCAGTATTGTTCAGAGATTTATCAGTCGGGATAAAGTGGCTGCAATTGTGGGCGATCCTTGTACCGGTCTCACAAAAGTCGCGGCGCCCATTGCCGAACGTTCCAAAATAGTTCTGCTTTCAGCTGGTGCAACCGGAACGGGTGTGGTAGAATTAGGCAAGTACATATTTAGGGATACATTACTTGATACCGTAGCTGTGCCGGCATTAATCGATTATTTTGCCAAAAATTTCGGCTACAAGAAAATCGCAGTGATTACTTCGGATAATAATGATTATAGTGTCGGACTTACTCAAGTATTTAAAAATTCCATCAAGGGCAAAGGAATTGAGATCGTAACCGAAGAGAAAATCAAAGACGGCGATAAGGATTTTAGTGCTCAAATAACCAACATCAAAGCCAAAAAACCGGATATAATCTTTTTCTCCGGTTATTACACCGAAGGTTCTTTGCTCATGAAAGAAGCCCGTAAACAAGGCATGACGATTAACTTATTCGGTGGCGACGGTTTATATTCACCGACTTTGATTACGTTGGGCGGCAGCGCCATTGAAGGAAGCATGGTTTATGTAGGCTTCTCACCGGAGCAGCCCACCCCTGAAACAGCAAAATTTATCGAAGAATTTAAAACTGCCAATAAAGGCAAACTTCCGGGACTTTTTGAGGCCCAAGGTTATGATGGGGTAATTATTTTGGCGGAAGCGATGAAAAGAGCCAAAACTAATGATCCCAAGATCTTCCGGAATGAAGTGGCTAAAACCAGTAATTTTAAAGGAGTTTCCGGATATATCACTTTCCGTTCCAACCAGGAGCCAGTGAAAAGCCCGGTTTACCTCTTAGAAGTTAAAAATGGTCAATTCGTTTTAAAAACGAAAGTGTCGGTAAAAATCAACTAAGATGGGACCGGTTGATTTTTATTACAGCATAATCGGGTGAAAGAATGCATGGATCGTTATTGTTAATCCTTGCTTGATATTTTTATGAATGTCCATCCACCCCGGCTATTACGTCAACCAAGAATAATATTTGCCGGGGTGGCTGTTCTGTTTATGCTTGCTGCATTTGACATGAGGGGGAGATCGATGTTCTGGCAACAGCTGGTTAATGGCTTGGCCCTTGGCAGTACGTATGCCTTAATCGCCTTAGGCTATACCATGGTTTACGGCATTATTCAATTGATCAATTTCGCCCATGGTGAAGTATACATGATGGGCGCTTTTGTTGCATTGTTTCTGGTGTTGGCATTTAAGATGAATGTCTTTTTGGCGATGATTCTGGCAATGGCATTTTGTGCTGTTTTGGGTGTATTTATTGAATTTATAGCTTATCGTCCCTTGCGTAAGTCCTCCCGGCTTTCCGCCTTTATCTCGGCCATTGGAGTTTCCACATTTTTATCGACATTGGCTTTACTGATTTTTGGAGCCGATGCCAAAGGATTTCCCGACAATTCCTTTCCCATTGTGCGATTTACGATCGGCTCCGCCGAATTTTCTTCCTTGCAACTTTTAATCTTCGGAGTTTCGGCGTTATTGATGTTGACACTGGAATTTATTATCCAGCGGACCAAAATCGGCAAGGCTATGCGGGCGACCTCCCAGGATTACAACACTGCTGCTTTGATGGGTGTTAATATCAATTTGGTAATCGCTTTTACTTTTGTTTTGGGTTCTTCGTTGGCAGCGGCTGGGGGGGTACTGGTCGGCATTTATTTTAACGCCGTATCGTTTAATATGGGTTTAATGGCGGGATTAAAAGCTTTTGCCGCCGCAGTCTTAGGCGGTATCGGTTCAATCCGCGGTGCGATGCTCGGGGGGTTATTTCTGGGAGTGGTAGAAGTTTTCGGAGTGGCATTGGGTTACTCTTCCTACCGCGATGCCATCGCTTTTGCAATATTAATCATCTTTTTGCTCTTTAAGCCAACCGGACTTTTAGGCGAAAAGATTCAAAAGAAGGTATAGGCAGGATATATGGGCGATTTGTTGCAACAGATTATTGGGATGATTGATCCTTATTTACTTCAGATATCGGTTAATATTGGTATTGCTATCATTTTGGCCTTGGGTTTAAACCTTATTACCGGATTAACCGGACAATTATCCATGGGTCATGCCGCTTTTATGAGTATCGGCGCTTTTAGCGGAGCTATACTCACGATTAAACTGGGTATACCCTTTAGCCTCGATATATTAATTGCCGGTAGCATGGCGGCTTTTGCCGGTGTGATCATCGGTTTTCCGACCTTACGTTTAACCGGTGATTATTTAGCCATAACAACCCTGGGTTTTGCGGAAATTATTAAAGTCGTCTTTTTAAACTTGGATATTACGAATCGGGCATTGGGCTTATCGGTCCCCCCGCCGAATACTCAAATTCCTTTGGCGATTTATGTCTGGTTCCTGGCAATATTAACAGTAGTGATAATGGTATTGATTCATAATTCCAGATTCGGAAGGGCTTTAAAGGCAATTCGTGAGGATGAGATCGCCGCTGAAGCCATGGGGATCAATACCACCCGTTATAAAATCATGGCCTTTTCCGTCGGTGCATTTTTTGCCGGAATAGGAGGGGGATTATATGCTCATTTCATTGCTTATATTAATCCCTCGGACTTTGCCTATGCAAAATCAATTGATATTTTAAACATGGTCGTATTGGGAGGACTGGGAAGCATACCTGGAACAGTAATCGGCGCTTCCTTGTTAACCACGGCCCCGGAATTTTTGGGATTTATGTCGAAATACCGTATGTTGGTATATGGCGCAATGCTGGTATTCTTGATGATTTTTCGTCCCAATGGTCTAATGGGTGGAGTTAATTTCCGGAATCTAGTCTTTAAAATATTTAGTAAGAAAACCAATTGAATTCTCCATATTAAAGCAGGAGCATAAAGATGTCGATTCTAGAACTCAAAGAGGTAACTATCCGCTTTGGTGGTTTAGTGGCTGTAAATAAGGTCAGTATGACCATTGAACCTGGAGCCATTCAGGCTTTAATCGGACCGAATGGCGCCGGCAAAAGCACCATTTTTAACCTGATCACCGGTTTGTATAGTGCCAGTGAAGGACAGATTTTTTTCAACCAGCAAAATATCACTACTCAAAAGCCATATCATATTGCGGCTTTGGGGATTGCCCGCACTTTCCAAACGATTCACCTTTTTAACGAGCTAACTGTATTGGAAAATGTGTTAATTGGCGCGCATACCCAGGGTAAAAATGATTTGGGCGGTGCCCTGATCGGATTTGCGCCGTGGGTGCGCCGTGAAGAAAAGCAATTAGCCGACTGGGCAGTTCAATGTTTGCATCGGGTTAATTTAGTCGATAAGCACCAGGAAATTGCCAAGAATCTTTCATATGGCGAACAACGGCGTTTGGAGATTGCCCGGGCCTTAGCCTTAAAACCCCAATTATTATTACTGGATGAACCGGCTGCCGGTATGAATCTCAATGAAAAAAAAGAATTGATGCAAATCATTAAAAACCTTCGTGAACTTGGTAATAC
>DNPP01000184.1 GCA_003501365.1 Bacillota bacterium | reverse complement strand
TGCCGCCGTTGAACAATGAGTAATAAAGAAATCGGCGCCGCTCAAGGAATCGTAAAGGCTGATCTGACCGAACCGCACCACTTTACAATTGGGGTAGCCCGCGGTCAATTGTTGATATTGAGAGATGATGGGAGATTCACTGGGATGCAGCGACAATATTAAAAATAAATCCGGGATAGCCGCCAAACCGCTTAGGATCATCGGAACAATGGTATTCATCTCGGTGCCGGTGGCATAAACCATGATTTTTTTGGCAGGATCTATCCCCAGCATTTGATGAAGCTTTTCTTTACCACACCATTTTCGGTTGGAAATAACATCAAAGCGCGGCGAACCGATTACCGAAACTCTTGATTCCGGGACCCCGTATTTTTGATACCACTCAAGGTTGGCTTTTCCCCAAACCATTTTTTTAGTCGCATTGATTGGAATATGGCAGAAGAGGTCTCTTTCCAATATTAAGCCATGCTGCATTGTTAATGATGGTATCCGGTTGACCCTGGCCATTAGATTTAAAGAGCTATCCATCCATACGATGGACGATATGGTTAATACGCCGCCGATATTGAGGTTTCGAAATAATTCATGTACAGCGTCGAAAACTCGAATAATTCCCGGCGTTTGTTTTTTAAACCATTCGAGCAGATCGACGCTTCCAAACAGCGGATCATCCTTTTGGGCATCAATTATGGCGGCAATTTGCTGATTGAGTGATTCAACGGCCGGAAGGTTTTCCCGGTAATAGTTTTCGATATTGTGCGCAATTAAATCGGGCCGATTTGTCTTGATTAAATCGACTTCCGCCTGATTGGGACTTAAAAGCACGAAGCGTTCTTTCGGCAAATATAAAGATGCAATATCTCCGAATCCTCCGCGCATTAGAATCAGTCCCTCAGGATGCGGGTCATAAGGATAGGGTTCATCAATCCAGTAATAGATTTCGGAATCTTTGATTTCATTTATTTCATGCCCATAGGGGAGATCTTTAGCCCGGGCAAGATTCCATCGACTCAGTATGTAGTATAAAAATTGGTTATAATAATATTTACAAATCGAGGCGCCGTGATAGTTAATATTTCCAAAACAACTGAAAAATTTGCGCAATAATACACCCTTCCAGGCGGTCTGTTCATCCATGCTTTGCCTTTCTATTGTAAGACGTGTTTAAACAATTCCATCCAGAGCTCAGCGATTATAGGGAGAGAACGTTGTTCTTCCACCCATTTGCGGGCCTGATTGGCGATTTTGTTACGCAGACTATCATTACAAATCAACGTCTTGATGGCATTAAACCATGATTGTTCATTATTTTCAGCTAAGAGGCCGGTTTCAGCGTGTTGAACATTAGTCGAATAGGGCGGAATATTGGAATAAATTCCGGTAATCCGGCAAGCGCCATACTCGCGCAACTTGTTATCAGTTTTGCAGCGATTATGAGGGAGATCCAAAATAGGGCACAATCCGATCTGCCAATTTCGCCAAGATAGATGCTGTAAGAAAGCGGCGTAGTTCGTGATAAATGGCGTAAAGCTATGTTCAAACAAGTCTTTTATATCATCCGGTAGGCAACCGATGAATTCCCAGTGAACTTGAGGAAACTCTTCGGCAATCCGCCTAATTGGTTCGGTTACGAATTCAAAGTCCGGAATATGATAATATGTACCGGCATAGCCGATAGTTAAGTAGCTATTTTTCCGGGTTTCAATATTGTCTAGTATCGACAGATCCACCGCATAAGGATGGTAAACTATGTTATGATTGTATTTTGAGATTACCCGGCTTAATTCGGGAGAACCTATTTTTACTATATTCGCCGATCTCAAAAAGTATTCTATCGTTTGAACAATATAAGGGTTGCGCATGTAGCGGCCGATGGGGAGATCTTCGGGTAATTCGAAATAGTTATCGTCCATTTCATAAATAATCGGGATTTTAGCCGCCTTCACTAAATCAATCCTTGCTCGATTACTATGATGGCAATTGCGATGAAAAACGACAATATCAACTTGGTTGAGTAAATCCGGTTGAAAATCGGCCTCCCGCACTAAATGCCAGCTTATTTTTTGTTGGTTTTTCAAGAAAGAAAATGGCCGGATAATTGAGATTTCAGTTGCGGGAACCGCTTCTTGGACGATGCATAGTATTTTTAGCATCCTATTTATTCCTTTGGGGTCCATTATTTTTTAAAATATAAATACGAAAAATTGCTGATTTAGTGCATGTACTGCATTTCCAAAATTACGGACCAGTACCCCCAGCGGTTTGTTATATAAATCAATTTTAAGTTATTTGGAATAAGTATTCGCCAATACTATTTATATTTCTGCATATCACCTTATGAGTTATTTCTCCATATACTATATCAACTAAACTTCCGTCGATCCGGCTGCGCTGGAAATGCCGAAGTAAAAGCAATGGGAATGCAGTATTTATTATTGGAAGGAGTGTTTTTGATAAAGAATGATACTTTCGATTACATAATAGATCAAGAAATAGAAGAGGAACTCCTTTCAAACCAAAGGAGATGTGAGGGATGTACCAAAATGGCGAACAGAACTTAAGTAATCCGGAAAATATCTCCAACATGTATAATGACGCCGAATTCTTAAAGTTGACCGCGTAATGGTTTACTGTAAGCTGCAAATATAAGTATTCATATAACTTCACCTGGATGGGAAGACATTTTATTCAATATCCGCAAGACATCATGGCTATGCAAGAACTTATCTGGCGAATCAAGCCGGAGCTGATCATCGAAACAGGCGTCGCTCAGGGAGGTTCGCTACTTTTCTATGCTTCCATACTGACGCTTATTGGCCAGAACGGCAAGGTTATCGGCATTGATATTTGTGACCATAGTTTTACGGAAATTCAAAACCATCCAATGTCCGCAAGAATTATTTTGCTGAAAGGATCATCGACCGATAAAAAGACTGTTAAGAAAGTTTACCAGTTGGCTAATAATAAAAAACCGATTCTAGTGGTTTTGGATTCCAATCATACTTATGAACACGTTTTAAAAGAACTGGAATTTTACTCGCCGCTGGTTACCGCTCAAAGTTACCTGATAATTTTTGATACTATTATCGAAGATTTACCGGATTATTTTTTCCCCAATCGTCCTTGGGGCAAGGGGAATAATCCCAAAACTGCAGTACTGGAATTTTTGAAAAAAAATACCCGTTTTGAAATTGATAAAGATATTGAAAGTAAATTGTTATTTACTACTGCATCCGACGGGTATTTACGGTGTGTTAATGAAAATTAGGCAGCTACAAATCATTGGTTGATTGATACCGAAATATAGTTTACATCTGTTTTTATTTCCTCTTTTTTAATACTTGCTGGAAAAGCTCAACCCAGAGTTTAGCCACTGTCGGAATTGATCGTTGTTCCTCAACCCATCTCCTGGTTTGAACGGCAATTTTATTACGTAAATCATCGTTATCAATCAGCGTTTTTATTGCATCGTACCAGGCTTGCTCGTTATTTTCAACCAAGAGGCCGGTTTCACCGCTTTGAACGTTAGTCGAATAGGGCGGAATATTGGAATAAATCCCGGCAATCCGGCAAGCGCCGTACTCACGCAATTTATTATCGGTTTTACAGCGATTGTGCGGAAGATCCATAATCGGGCATAATCCAATCTGCCAATTTCGCCAGTATAAGTTCTGCAAGAAATTGGTGTAATTTGGGATGAATGGTGTAAAAGTATGATTCGGCATTTCAGCGGCGCCTTCCGGCAAGCAGCCGATGAAATCCCAGTGAATCTGAGGAATTTCCTTCATAATCCGTTGTATGGACTGGTTTAAAAACTTAAAATCATGCTGGTGATGAATCGTACCGGCATAACCAATCGTAAAACAAGCGGCGGGACGAGGGGCTATATCGTCAAGAATGGTCAGGTCGACTGCGTAAGGCTGGTAAATAATGCTTTTATTATATTGTGAAATCAGCGGAATTAATTCCGGAGAGCCGATTTTTACTATATCCGCAGCGCGCA